>DASTHN010000179.1:0-18389 GCA_035718185.1 Actinomycetota bacterium | reverse complement strand
ACCCGTCGCGCCAGGGGCGTCGGCGTCCACGCTCGGCACCGTCCCGGCAGCGAGCTCGATCCGGGTCGAGCTCGACACGGGAGCCTGGCCTCTGGTGACGCTGGTCGCGCTCGGTGCGATCCTCGGGGCCCTGGTCGCGTTCGGCGTGTTCCTCGTCGCTCGGCGACGCGTCGGTAGCCTGGATGCGTGACGCATCTCAGCCCCAGGAGGACGAGCGGTGAGCCGTCGTCTCGCCGAGCGAGATGGCGGCTCGCCGGCTTGGTCCTGACCGTCGGCGTCCTCGCCGGGGCATGCACGCCGGGGTCCGAGAACGCCGCCGACCGTACGACCGCGTCGTCGCCGCCCGTCGCGTCCACCGGGGCGCCCTCGCGGTCGCAACCCCCCGCGCTCGTGGACGCGCGGGTCGAGCTCCGTCGCATCGCGGTGCTCGAACAGCCGGTTGCGATGGCGGTGCGGCCCGGCGACCCCGCCCTGTACGTGGCGGAGAAGGTTGGGCGGGTCGTGGCGCTCGGTGGCGACGGCGAGCCGAAGATGGTGCTCGACCTGGCCGATCGCGTCTCGCTCGGCTCCGAGCAGGGGCTGCTGGGCATCGCCTTCGCACCCGATGGCGCCTTCCTGTACGTGGATCTCACGGACCTCCAGGGCGACACGAGGGTCCTCGAGTTCGCGGTGAACGATGAGGGGATCGATCCGGCGAGCGAGCGCGAGATCATCGCCGTCGACCAGCCGTTCTCGAACCACAACGGCGGCCAGCTCGCGTTCGGTCCCGATGGGTACCTCTACGTGGCCCTCGGAGACGGCGGCAGCGCCGGGGACCCGGATGACAACGCCGAGTCGCTCTCGACACTGCTCGGCAAGCTGCTGCGGATCGAGCCGCGGCCCTCGGACGGGCGGCCCTACGGGGTCCCGCCGGACAACCCGTTCCTCGACCGGTCCGACGCGCGTCCCGAGATCTGGGCGCTCGGGCTGCGGAACCCGTGGCGGTTCTCGTTCGACCGGCAGACCGGCGACCTGTGGATCGGGGACGTGGGCCAGAACGCCTGGGAAGAGGTCGACGTCGAGCCGGCCGGCTCCGGAGGCGGGGTGGACTACGGCTGGGACCGCTTCGAGGGCGATCACCCGTTCGAAGGCGGGTCCGCGGATCGTGCGGCCCCCCCTGTGTACGAGTACCCGCACGACGGGCGCGTGTGCGCCGTGACGGGCGGGTACGTCTACCGCGGCCGGGAGATCCCGGCGCTCGAGGGCGCGTACGTCTTCGGGGACTTCTGCGCCGGTCGCCTGGAGGCCTTCGTGCTGCGGGGCGGGGGGGCGCGGGAGCACCGCGTGCTCGGGCCGGTGGTCGAGAACCTCGCGTCGTTCGGCGAGGATGCCCAGGGGGAGCTGTACGCGCTGTCGCTCTCGGGGCCCGTCTACCGCTTGGTCGCCGGGTAGCCGGCCCCTCGGCCGGGGCGGCACATCGCCCTAGACTCGGTGGATGGGCCGTTGCCCCACGTGCGGAGCCGATCTCCCCGCCGGGGCGCGCTTCTGCCCGTTCTGCGGTCACCCACTCGAGGCCCGCCCCCCGGCCGCGGAGGAGCGGCGGACCGTCACGATCGTGTTCGTCGATCTGGTGGGGTTCACCGAGCGCTCGGACCGGGCCGATCCCGAGGACGTCCGGCGCACGCTCGTCCCGTTCCATCGACGGGTGAAAGATGACCTCGAGCGGTTCGAGGGCACCCTCGACAAGTTCATCGGCGATGCGGTGATGGGCGTGTTCGGGGCGCCGGTCGCGCACGAGGACGATCCCGTCCGTGCGGTCCGCAGCGCGCTCCGGGTCCTCGGGTCGGTGGCGGAGCTGCGTCGCGACGATCCGCAGCTCGCCGTGCGCGTCGCCGTCAACACCGGCGAGGCGGTCGTGTCGTTCGGCGCCGGCCCGCAGGTCGGCGAGGCGGTGGCCGGCGACGTCGTGAACACCGCGTCGCGGATGCAGTCGCTCGCGCCGCACGACTCGGTCGTCGTCGGCGAGACGACGCTGCACGCCCTCGGCGACCGGTTCGAGGTCGAGGCGCTCCCGCCAGCCACGGTGAAGGGCAAGAGCGAGCCGCTCCGCGTCTGGCGGGTCGTGGCCGAGCGGCGTCCGTCCGAACCCGAGCGTCTCCCGTTCGTCGGGCGCGACCGCGAGCTCGCGTCGCTCCTGACGGAGTTCGGTCGCGTGGAGCGCGACCGCTCCTGCCGCGTCGTCACCGTGCTCGCGGAGGCCGGGGTCGGCAAGACGCGGTTGGCGGCCGAGCTCGCGCAACGGATCCGCGTTCGCGCGCGAGCGATCCGGGCCAGCTGCCCGCCGTACGGCGAGGGGGTGACCTTCGCGCCCGTCGAGCAGACGATCCGCGAGCTCGCGCGGATCGAGCCAACGGACGACGCGGCCACCGGCGTCGCCCGGCTCGAGGCCCTGGCCGCCGCGGTGGCGGACGAACGAGCGGACCGGCGCTGGCTGACCGAGACGCTCCGGGCGGTCCTGGCGCTCGACGGGGCCGTCGGCGGGTCCGTGATCGCGCCGGAGGAGCTGGCGCAGGCCTGGGCGAGCGTGCTCGCGACCGCGGTGTGGGAGCGGCCGCTCCTGCTGGTGCTCGAGGATCTGCATGTCGGCGCGCCGGCCCTCCTCGACGTCGTGCGCGCCACCGCCGACCTGCTCGCCGCGCATCCCGTCCTGATCGTGGTGACCTCCCGACCGGATCCGAGCCGCCCGCCGGCGGTGTGGGGCTCCGCCACGGTGCTCGCGCTCACCGCGCTCGCCGAGGCCGAGACCCGACGGCTCCTGAGTGCCTCGGGCCTGGAGCGGGCCCTGTCCGCCGCGGTGGCCGACACCGTGATCGAGCGCGCCGGCGGGAACCCCCTGTTCGCGATCGAGATCGCCCGGATGGTCGGCGAGGCGGGCACATCCGACCTGGCCGAGCTCGTCGTGCCCGGGTCCGTCCAGGCCGTCCTCGCGGCGCGGCTGGATGCGATCCCGGCCGAGTGGCGCTCGGTGGCGCCGGATGCTGCCGTGCTCGGCGACGAGGTGTGGCCCGATGCGCTCGCCGCCGTGGGCGAGCACCGGCCGGCGGACGCCAGCGCAGCCCTCGCCGAACTCGTCCGGCGAGGGCTCCTGGAGCCTCGTCCGTCGACCCTCCCCGGTCTGGAGGCCTACCGGTTCACGCACGCGCTGATCCGCGAGGTCGCCTACGGACGGCTCCCGCGTGCGGCGCGAGCCCGCCGGCATCTGGCCGCCGGGACGTGGCTCGAAGCGGTCGGCGGCGAACGGGTCGACGAGTGGGCGGAGTCGCTTGCCCGCCACTACGCTTCGGCGGCCGAGCTCGGCGGCGCCGTGGGCGAGACGGGCATCCGCGACGCCGCGCGCGCACCGGCGGTCCGGTGGCTCCTCACCGCCGGCGATCGCGCGGCGCGCGTCGATCCGGCCGCGGCATCCGCGTTGTTCGAGCGGGCGCTCGCACTCGCGCCACCGGGGACGCCCGAACGGGAGGGCGCGCTTCGCCGCTCGGCGAACGCCGGACGCCGCAGCGGGTCGCTCGACGCCGCCGAGGTCCTCGAGCGGTACCTGGAGGGCCTGGAGATCGCGCGAGCGCGCGGCGACGACGTGGCCATCGGCGATTGGCTGACGCGGGCGGGAACACAGCTGGCGGTCGTTGGCCAGACGGAACGCGCGCGCGCCGCGCTGGCCGACGCGGTCGAGGTCCTCGAACGGTCGCCGCATGGTCGCCCGCTCGCCACGGCCTACGCCTACCGCGCGGAGGAGGAGCTGTTCGCGGGACACACCACCGACGCGACGATCTTCGCGGACCGCGCGCTCGCGCTCCTCGAGGACGAACACGACGAGGTCGCGATCATGGCCCTGCATCTCCGGGGCGATGCGCGGTGTTCGATGGGCGATCTCGATGCGGGTCTCGCGGACCTGCGGGAGGCGCTCCGGCGCTCGGAGGAGGGCGGCTCCGTGGGGGACGTGGTGACCTCCAGGAACTATCTCGCAGAGTGGAGGTGGGCGGTCGAGGGCCCGGCGGCGGGCCTCGCCGAGTGGGAGATGGCGCTCGAGCTGGCCGAGCGGCGGAACGTGCGGTCGCAGGCCTCGTACACGAAGGCGGGCGCGCTCTCGGCGCTGTTCGACGCGGGCGCGTGGGACCGCGTGCTCGCGTGGAGCGACGACCTGTTGGCCGTCCCCGAGGGGTGGCTGGATCCCGCGGTCATCGTCGCGGCGAACGCCGTGCGGACCCACGTGCTCCTGGCGCGGGGCCGACGCGACCTAGTGGTTGACCCGGACGAGCTGGTGGGGGTGGCGGAACGGATCCAGGAGCTCCACGCGCTCGCGCCCGCGCTGGTGGCGGCGGCGGCGATCGAGGTCGCCGACGGCGACGTGGGGGCCGCGGGTCGACGGCTCGCGGCGTTCGAGACGGTGACCGAGGGCGTGGCGCCCGAGTACCGCGACGCCCAGATCGTGCGCGCGGTCCGGCTGTGCCTCGCCGTCGGCCGCCCGGACGTGGCCGAGCGCCTCGTGGGCTCGACCGAGCCCAGCGTGCTCCGCGATCGGATCCTGCTCGAGGCCGCGCGCGCCATGATGGCGGAGGCGCGGGACGATCCCGGGGCGGCGGATGCCTATCGGGAGGTCGCGGACCGTCTCCGTGCCTTCGGCGACCCGTTCGAGGAGGCGATGGCCCTCCTCGGCCACGCCCGCGTCACGGGGTCCGAGGCCAGCCGGAGCCGCGCGCGGGAGCTCCTTCAGCGGCTGGGGGTGGCGGCGGAGGGCCTGACCGGCCCCGTCACAGGACGGCCGTGATGTCGCGCACGAGCGCGACGGAGCCGACCGCGGCAACGGCGGCGAGTCCCGCTCGCCCGACCCACGCCACCGGCGCCGACCGCCACAGGCGCACGACGTCGCGTCCGCGACCGGTGAGCAGGATCGCGGCTCCGAGCGCGAGCAGGATCGCGATCCCGATCGGCCCGAGGATCCCCGCCGTGAGCGGTAGCAGGAGCACGAGCACCCCGAGGGCCGTCCACGAGGCCTCGAACGCGGAGCCTTCCCGCAGGAAGCGCTCGGCGAGCACGCTCGTCACGACGCCGCCGGCCGCCGCGATGGCGACGAACATCGCGACGGCGAGCGGGAGCGGGTCCAGCAACGTGAAGTCGAGCCCTTCGGGACGGATGATCCCCGCTCCCCCGACGACGCCGGTGAGCCCTCCGAACACCCACGGCCGGAGGCGGGGTGCCAGCCAGCCGCGGACGAGCAGGTAGAGGGCACCACCCGCCGCACCGATGATCGCGGTGAGCCCGAGCAGGAACAGCGTGGCCGTGCTCAGTACGCCGATGGTGAAGCCGTCGTCGGTCTCCAGCCCGCGGAGCCTGGGATCGGAGCTCAGCCGGAGCACGAGCATCGCGACCCGGCCGCCGACGCCCCCGACGAGCAGGCCGGCCAAGGCGCCGCCCGCGACCGCCGCCGACAGGCGTCTGGCGGCGGGCAGCATGCCGTCCCACATCCCCGTTCGGATGACCGCGTCCATCGGAGCCTCCCCTCCATGCCGCACGCGTGGAGTCTGAGGGATCCCGTACCCCAGAACAGGGGTGCAGGCACCCCGATGTCGCGGCCGATCCCGCCCGAGGCTCAGCCGCCCTGCGCGGGGCTCGCGGAGACGCGATCCGCCAACTGGTCGCCCCACGCCGTCGCGCGCTCGGCCTGTCCGGCCTCGAGCCGGTGCTCGCCGGTCACGAAGAAGCTCTGCGGCTCGGCGACGAGGCGGTAGCCGTGCTGCTCCAGGCGTTCGGCGATGCCCTTGGCCGCGGAGCCCGTGAGCCACCGCGGCTTCTGGAACCTCGTATCGAAACTCGCCGCGGGCCGTCCCGAGCCCGAGGGCAGGTCGTTCAGCCACTCCCGGATGCCTGGTCCGCCGTCGGGCTCGTGGTCCGGTGTGTACCGCTTGTCCGCAGTGGCGCTCTTCCGCGTTCCCTTCGAGCTCATCCCGTGGGCGTGGGTCGGACCCCCCACGACGAGCAGGTCGGTCTGGGCGAGGGCCGTGGCGTCGAACCGCGAGACCGGGCCCGACTCCACCTCGATCCCGTGCCTCGCGAGCGCGGCGGCCACCGCCTCGCCCATCTCCGCGGTGTTGCCGAACATCGATTCGTAGATCACGAGCGCCTTCATGGGGTCCTCCCTCCAGCCCGGTCCCGTTCGATGCTCCCTGCTCCGAGGACCGGCCGGAGAGGGTCGGATGGACCGCCGACCGTGGGCCGTGTTCTCCGAACCTGGGACCATCGTGGGATCGTGGAGCTCGGCATCTACACGTTCGCGGAGATCTCACCGGATCGACGCGATGGCGTCGGCGGGCCCGGACAGCGCCTCCGAGACCTGCTCGAGGAGATCGAGCTCGCCGACCAGGTCGGACTCGACGTCTTCGGGGTCGGCGAGCACCACCGACCCGACTACGCGGTTTCGACGCCCGCCGTTGTCCTCGCCGCGGCCGCCGCGCGCACGGAGCGGATCCGGCTGACGAGCGCCGTCTCGGTCATCAGCTCCGACGACCCGGTTCGCGTGTTCCAGGACTTCGCGACGCTCGACCTGATCTCGCGCGGGCGGGCAGAGATCATGGCCGGGCGCGGCTCGTTCGTCGAGTCGTTCCCGCTCTTCGGCTACGACCTCGAGCACTACGACGAGCTGTTCGCCGAAAAGCTGGTGCTGCTGCTCCAGGTTCGCGAGCACGAGCGCGTCACCTGGTCGGGCAGACACCGGGCGCCGATCGAAGGTCTGGGCGTCTACCCCCGGCCGGAGCGACGGATCCCGGTCTGGATCGCGGTCGGCGGGAACCCGCAGTCTGCGATCCGCGCCGGCACGCTGGGCCTGCCGATGGCGATCGCGATCATCGGCGGCCTGCCCGAGCGCTTCGCCGCCTTCGCGAAACTCCACCGCGAGGCGGCGCGCCGAGCAGGGTTCGACCCGCCCCCCGCCGTGAGCATCAACTCGCACGGGTACCTCGCCCCGACCTCGCAGGCGGCGCTCGACGAGTCGTTCCCGGCGGTGGCCGAGGTGATGAACCGGATCGGGCGCGAGCGCGGATGGTCGCCGATGAGCCGGGCCGGCTACGACGCCGCGGCCGAGCTCCGCGGCGCGAACTTCGTCGGCAGCCCGCAGCAGGTGATCGACAAGATCCTGTACCAGCACGAGATCTTCCGGCACGACCGGTTCCTCGTGCAGTTCAGCGTGGGGCCGATGCCGCACGAGAAGATCATGCGGTCGATCGAGCTGTTCGGGACCGAGGTCGCACCCGTCGTTCGCCGGGAGATCCCCCGACGTGCGGAGCCGCCGAACGCGGCCTCGACGGGGAAGGAGGCACGATGACGTGGCTCCGGGTCGCCTGAGAACGCACGCGGGAGAGGGCACCCGTGTGGGCGCCCTCCCCCGGTGACGGTCCGATCGCGTGCTAGAACGTCGCGGTGCCGCGGCAGGTCTCGCCGGTGGCGACGTTGACCGCCTTGCCGCGGAACGTGTCCGACCCAGCCGGGTCGGAGGTCACGACGCGGACGTCGAACGAGCCGCTCGGCGCCTTCGTCGTGCGCGTGCCACGGAAGATGCGGTCGCCGTTCTTGAAGATCCTGACCTTCCAGCTCTGGCCGTTCACGTTCGAGTCGACCTCGTACTCGACCTCGATCCTTCCGTCCTGGGGCGAGAGCTTCAGCTTCCAGTCCGCGCGCCCGGTGCAGGAGCCACGCTCGATGACGTCGCCGTCCCTGGCCGCCGCGGGCACGGCTCCGGCCACGGACAGGGCGAGCGCGCCGGCGAGGGCCACCGCTGCGATCCGCTTGATCATCCCGACCTCCTTGGTGCCGCCGCCGGCCGATCCGGCGGATGCGAGAAGGTTCGCCGCTCGTCGGTCTCGTCCACAACGGGACGACCGTCCCGGGACCATCAGCGGAAGGTGACGCGTCCGGAGCAGGACCCGCCGGTCTCCAGGTTCACGCCGGCGGCCTCGATCCTGTCGCGACCGGCGCGGTCGGCGGTCAGCCGGCGAACGCGGATCCGGCCCTCGTCGTTCGACACCTTCGTGCCGGCGTAGACGCGATCGCCGTCGTCCGAGATGAACAGCTGCCACGCCTGGTCCGGCTCGCCCTCCTCGATCCGGAACCGGATCCGCAGCGTGCGGTCGGTCTCGCGCCCGACGACCAGGCGCCACTCGCCCGGCCCCCCCGAGCACGATCCACGCGCGTCCTCGGACCCGAGCGCCGGGACCGCGCCCAGCACCACGGACACGACGGCCGCGAACGTCACGATGCCACGGGAGAGCCGCATGGCTCCAGGGTGGGTGCCGCGGGGGTCCCGCGGCAACGAGACTTCGGTCCCGGGACCTAGTCCCGGAGCGCGCCCGTCCGTTCGGCCCACAGGGCGGCCTGCGTGCGGTCCTGCACCCCGATCCGCTGGAACAGGTTGGTCAGGTGACCCTTCACCGTCTTCTCGCTGATGCCCAGCCGACGGGCGATCTGCTTGTTCGAGTGACCGGCGACGACGAGCGCGAGGACCTCTCGCTCGCGCGGCGTGAGCTCCACGGCCGGGGGGCGGGTGGTGCGGTCGGCGAGCAGGGCGGCGGCCGCCTTCGGCGCGAGGGGAGCCTCGCCGCGGGAGGCCGCCCGGATCGCCGCGTGGATCTCGTCGGGCTCGGCGTCCTTCAGCAGGTATCCGATCGCGCCGGCGTCCAGGGCCTGGACGATCCGGTCGCGGTCCGAGAACGAGGTGAACACGACGATCCGGGTCTCGGGGGCCTGGGCGGCGAGGCGGTGGGTGACCTCGACCCCGTCCAGATCGGGCATCGACAGGTCCAGGAGCATGACTTGGGGGCGCTCGGCGACGCCCAGACGCACCGCGGCCTCGCCGCCGTCGGCCGAGCCCACCAGCTCGACGTCCTCGAACGTGCGCAGGAGCTGCTCGAGACCGACCCGCACCACCCTATGGTCGTCGGCGAGCGCCACGCGGATCGTCACGCGGGAACCTCCACGCGTACCACGGTACCGCCGCCCTCCGCCGCCGCGACCCGCAGGGAGCCGCCGGCGTCGCGGACGAGCTCCTCCAGGATCTGGAGCCCCATGTGCCCCTCGCCACGGGCGAGCGCCACCTCCGTCGCGGCGACCCCGCGGCCGTCGTCCGTCACCTCGAGCACCGCGCTCCCTCCCTCGCGCCGGACCGCGACCCGGACGCGGCTCGCGTGCGCGTGCGCCTCGACGTTGCGCAGCGCCTCCTGACACGCCCGGTACAGGAGCGCTTCGACGTCGGGGTCGAACCCGGCGTCTGAGACCTCGAGCGCCACCTCGAGGCCCTCCTGCTGCGGCCGCGCGCTCAGGTCGGACAGCGCCGGGCCCAGGCCGGCCTGCTGGAGGTTCGGCGGATAGACGCCGACGACTGCCGAGCGCAGCGTGCGGATGCTCGCGCGCGTCGCGGCGGCGGCCTCGGCGAGCGTCGAGCGCGCGGGCTCGCTCGCACCTTCGGCTGCTGCGGACAGCCCCATCGCCAGGCCGGCGAGGTCCTGCACCGGGCCGTCGTGGAGGTCGCCCGCGATCCGCCGGCGCTCACGATCCGAGGCATCGACCGCCCGCTGGAGGAACCGCTCCCGGTCGAGCTGTGCGCCGCGGACGCGTCGCGCGAGCACCCACGCCAGCGGGATCTCGATCGCGGCGAACGCCACGAGCGCCACGACGAGCACCGGCGCGAACGTGGCGAGGAGGTCACCCTCGCTCGCCTCGATGCTCGACGACCGCTGGTAGGTCTCGAACAGCAGGCGCTCGCCCCCCGGCGTCTGGACCGACGTGTAGACCTCGACGAGGTCGCCGTAGCGGCGCTCGAACCGGTTCTCCGGTTTCGACAGGTCCGAGACCTCGGCGGTCACACCGCCGGTCCGGATCGCGTCGAGCTCATCCTCGCCGAGCCGGTACCGTTCGCCGATCAGGTCCGACTCGTCGGAATAGACGATCTCGCCGTCCGTCGTCCAGATCTTCACGCGCACGACGGGGTCGTCGAGGACGGCCGTGACGACGTTCGCGACCGCGAGGCTCGCCTCGGCGTCGCCGGTGAGGAGCCCATCGTCCAGCCGGCGCTCGACGATCGACGCCGCGAACGCGGTGAAGTCCCGCGCCTGCGAGATCGCCTGCTCGGTCGCGAGCCGGCGGAGCACGAGGACGCCGGTCACGCCCACGAGCAGGAGCACCACGAGCCCGAGCAGCACGAAGGTCAGCACCGCCCGAGAGACCGAGCCGAGCCGTTCCACGCGCGGATGGTACGCCGCCGAAGCCGCCGCGCCCCGCTCCGTCGCCGCTCGACCGGCTACGTCGGCGGCGGGATCGAGGGCGAGTAGCCGACCCGGAAGAACGACAGGACCGGACGGGACGCCGGTACCATCGAGGGGCGGCGTCCCTCGTCCGCGAGGTCCAATGACAGCCGGACGTCGTCGTCGCCCGGCCGGTTCGGGTCGTACAGGCGCAGCGTGAGCGCCGAGCCCTCGATCCCGTAGCCGTACGCGAGGACCTGATGGTTGTGCTTCAGGTCGAACGGATCCGCCGAACGGACGCGTACGAGGCCGAGCGGCGAGGGATGGCCGGCGTCGATCTCGGCGCGGACGCGCGGCCACTCCTCGTGGACCATCCGCCAGATCCGTCCGTGCGGGGCGATCCCCATACGGCTCCACACCGTCTCGCCGTCGGACAGGAGCGGGTTCATCAGCCGCAGGTAGCGCGCGGGCCCGTTCGGGAGCTCGAAGCTGTCGAACAACCGGTCCACGAGATAGTCGAACAGCGGGCCCTCGCTCGGCGCGTTCGTGTCGGACGGGATCGGCAGGCCGGCCTCGAAGTGGTCGCGGGCCGCGAACGCCATCCCGCCGCACAGCCCGTTCGACGCGTCGCCGATCCCGAGGCTGACCACGCCCGGGACCCCGATCCGGCGAAGCGGGACATCGGGGAACGAGTTCGCGAACCGGAACGCGGATGTGCTCGGCAGGAACCCCGGGACCGTGCGGATCGTCATCTCGACCCCCTGACGGACGATCGGGCCAGCGTACCGCCGGAGACGTCAGAGCCTGCGGCGTAGGGGCGCGGGCAGGTCGGTGATCTCGAAGACGCGCACGGGGTGGCGGAACCCGTCCACCTGGATCGCGTCGAGCGACGTCGCCTCCACGCGTTCCCGGCTAGAGGACGCCGAGAGCGTGCGCTCGGACACCAGGATCTGGTCGGCACCCGCGATGTGCGCCAGGTGCGTCGCCAGGTTCACGTGGTTGCCGATCACCGTGTACTCCGTCCGGGTAGCCGAGCCGATGTTGCCGACCGTGACGTAGCCGGTGCTGATGCCGATCCCGACGTCGAGGCCTCCGTCCTGGTCCGCCGACCATCGGGCGCGAAGGCCGCGGAGCCGTTGGCGCATCTCGAGCGCCGTCATCACTGCACGCTCCGCGTGGTCCTCGAACGGGATCGGGTCGCCGAAGAAGGCGAGGACGCCGTCGCCGATGTACTTGTCCAGCGTCCCCCCGTGGCGGAAGACGACGTCGGTCATGACGGCGAAGTGCTGGTTGAGCCCGTCGATGACCTCCTCGGGCTCCATGCCCTCGGACATCGAGCTGAACCCGCGGATCGTGGCCACGAGGATGCTGAGGTTGCGACGTGTGGAGGTGAGCGAGACGGGGGCGCCGCCGCTCAGGACGGCGTCGGCGACCTGTGGGGCGAGGTACCGCCGCAACTCCTCGGCGCGGCGGATCCGGCCGAGCTGGTCCTCGACGGTCTTCTCCAGGTTCTGATTGAGCTCGGCCAGGTCTCGGTAGAGCTTGGCGAGCTGCTCGCTGGTCCAGTTGAGGTTGGTGGTCAACCGTCCGAACTCGTCGCGGTTCGGGACGTCGACCTGCTGGCCGAAGTCGCCGTCGGCGATGCGCGCCAGCGCGAGGTCGACCTTGCGGACCGGGCGGATCACCGACCAGGAGAGCGCCGCCCCGAGTCCCAGCGCGATCAGCAGGCTCACCCCCGAGAAGATCCCCACCGCGAACAGCAGGAAGCGGTGCAACGACGACAGCTCTCCGCTCGCGACGTCGATGCGCTCCTCGGTCGAGGCGATCTGCGCGTTGAGCTCATCCTCCAGCTCGTGCGAGATCTCGTGCTCGGCCGAGATGTGGAGGGCGAGCGCCGCGTCCAGATCGCCGGCGTCGTACAGGGCGAGGACCTCGGCCCCCGCCGCCGCGTATCGCACGTCGATCTGGCGCATGCGTTGGACGGCGGCCTGCACGCCCGGCCCGCCGATCGCATCCATGCCGTCCAGGTACGAGCCGAAGCTCTCCTTCGCCGTCTCGATCTTGTCGTTCCACGAGTCGAGGTGCGTGGTGAGCGCCATCGCCCGGTAGTGGCTCTGCGCGGTGACCGAGTAGATCGCCTGACGCGCGAGGTCGCTCTGCCGTTGGAGGTCGATCAGCTGGTTCGCCTGTTCGTTCATCTCGCGGATCACGAGGATGCTCGTCACGCCCATCCCGAGCAGCAGCACGGCGATCACGAGGAACCCGGCGAGGAACTTGGTGTGGACCGTCGCGCGGATCCGGGCGATGAAGTCGGCGGCCGGGCGGATCAGCGGCGGGAGGCGCTCGGGATCGCGGACCGCCGGCGCGCCGGCCGACGCGCGAGGATCCGGCCGTCCGGCGGAACCGTCATGCTGCTCCTGCGACACGAGCCCTCGTCCCCTCCCTGGCGTCGCACCACGATCTGCAGGAAACGCCGATTGTCCCGACTCCGCGCCGGCCCGTCAACGGTGGCGTTCGGCGCTCCCCGGGACGGGCGTCAGTGCTGTCCGGCTGGCCGCCAGTCGAGCGACACGATCTCGACCGGGTCTGCGATCCCCTTCAGCACCACGCTCCGGAGGTCGGAGGTCGTCACCCCGGGGACCTCCTCGAGCGTCTCGACGCTCGCGAGGATCTCCCCGGCGCCGGCGAGCGCGGCGATCCGGGATGCCGCGTGCACGCCGAGGCCCACGTAGCCCGTGAGGTCCCGCGTCGCGGCGGCGGCGTGGAGGCCCATCCTCACGTGCGGGGCGAACCCGTGCGTCCGCCGGTGCTCGGACAGGCGGCGCTGCATGTCGACCGCGCACCTGACGGCGGAGGCAGGGTCGGGGAACGCCACGAAGAAGCCGTCGCCGGCGTGGTCGATCTCCTCGCCGCCGTGCTCGTCGAAGGACGACCGGAGCGTCTGATCGTGCCAGCGCCGGAGGTCGTTCCACGCGTCGTCGCCGATCGCCTCGATCAGCGATGTCGAGCCGACGATGTCCGTGAACAGGAAGGTGCGGATGGCGCGTGATGCCGCGCCCTCGCGTCCGGCCTGCGCCCGCAGCTCTGTCGCGCGTCGGACGTCGAGCCACGCCCCCAGTCGCTCGAGCGCGGGAACGGCGTCGTCCACCTCGGACACGGCCGCCTCGTCGTCGCCGTCGGCGAGGTGAGCCTCCGCGAGCGCGACCGTCGCCCTGGCCGCCTCGTACGGGGCGCCGGTCTCGTTCCATCCCTTCCGCGCCTCGTGGAGGTGCTCGGTCGCACGGCGCGGGTCGCGCTCGATCAGGGCGAGCAGGCCCGCCGCCCAGTCGCTCGCGGCACGGATCGCGGGCGTGGGGACCTGGTCGACGATCTCGGCCAGCTCGTCCCGCGCGGCCCGGGTCAGCTGCGCGTCGCCGGCGGCCTTGGCGATCTCGGCCTGGGCCGGCAGCATCCGTGCCCGCGCGAAGAGGTCGAACGCGGCGGCCTGGAGGCTACGGCGGATCGACGTCGAGGCGCCGTCGATGTCGCCCTGCGCGAGCCGCAACAGCGCGAGCCCGGGTTGCGGATCCTCGCCGAGCTCTCCTGCGCGACGGAACGCCTCCTCGGCCCCGCGGAGGTCCCCCATCCGCAGCCGGACCTCGCCCAGGTCGTGCTGTGCGGCGCCGGCGTGCGCGGGGCTGAACCCGTCGAGCTCCTCGCACGCGGTGCGGAGCTCCGCCTCGGCCTCTCGGAACCGTCCGAGCATCCGGAGGATCCCGCCGCGCTGGACGCGGCAGACCCCCGGGAAGCCGGTGATCTCCTCGCGCTCGCACCAGCGCATGGCCGTCTCGGACCACTCGTCGCCGCGGCGGAGGTCGCCCAGGTCCCGGTACACGCTCGCGACGTTGCTCAGGATGGCCCCCGTCGTGAAGGACCCGAGGCGGCCGCCGGCGGCCGCGGCCGCGACCTCTTCCAACGGCGGGCGGCCCTCGGCGATCCGTCCCGCGTCGATCAGGAACATGCCGCGGCGCATCAAGCACCATGCCGGCAGATCGCGATCCGGGCCCCGCCCCGCGATCACCTGGGCGCGCTCGACCAGCGCGAGTGCCCCCGCGATGTCGCCGCGGGCACGGGCGGCATCCGCGTGGGCGATCGCGAGATACCCATGCCCCCTCGACGTCTCGGTGCCCTCGAGCAGGTGCTCGGCGCGCCGGAGCCAGGCGGCGGCGACCGAGTCGTGCAGCATCGAGACGTGCTGACGCTGGAGCGTCAGCGCGCAGAAGGCGGCGGGGGCATCGTCGCCGCGCTCGAGGTACCGCTCGTAGGCGGTCTCCCGCGTCGCGATCGCGCTGAGCGCATCGCCGGTCCAGTACGCCGCCTTCGCGAACCGCTCGAGGTCGTCGGGATCGAGCGCGGCCTCGGCGGCGATGCCGGTGTAGCGCTCGTGCGCTCGACGCCAGGCCCTGCCGGCGACGGCCTCCCGCGCCTCGTCGAGCGCCGAGCCGGACGTCTCGGCCCCTCCCACCCGGCGATGGTGCCACGGACCGTCGCGCGGGGGAAGGGCGCGTCAGGTCAGGGGACCCGCGCCGGCAGCGCTACCAGCGCTCCCGGTGGACGACGTCGTCGAAGGGGCGTCGGTCGGGTCGGACGATCGGGCGCAACGGGCGGTCCCGTGGGTACCCGAGCGCGATGAGGATGGCGCACTCGCGATCCTCGGGCAGGCCGAGGACCCGGCGGGCGAGCGGCTGGTCGCCCACCGACGCGTGCCCGCTCCCGATCCCCAGGTCCGCCGCGGCGAGCATCATCGAGATCGTCACCTGACCGAGGTCGTACTGGAACGTCTCTCGGTCGTCGCGATCGCCAGAGCTCGGGATGCAGAGCGCGACGGTCGCCGCCGATCCGCGGACGTGTGCGGCGTATCGCCACGTCCTCGAGAGGTCGCGGAGGCGCTCGCGCTCGGTCACGACGACGAAGTCCCACGCCTGCTGATTCATCGACGACGGGCTGCGGCGGCCCGCCTCGAGGATCCGGTCCAGGTGCTCGGGTGGGATCGGGCGGTCGTCGTACGCCCGCACGTTCCGGCGACCGCTCAGCGCTTCCCAGGTCTCCACGTCCGCAACGATAGCGTGGCGCCTCGCGCGACGCGTCAGGTCCTCGACAGCGTGAGCTCGAGCGGCGTCCGGAACCTCGGCCTGATCCGCACGTCACCCAGCCAGGCGCGCAGCCGCCCCCGCTCCGCGTCGATCGCCCTGCGGGTCCGGGCGTCGACCCGCTCGAGGAGCTCGACGACGATCGTGCCGTCACCGGCCTGGCCCCAGCCGCCCACCGCGCGGCCGTTCACCCAGACGGTCGGGCCGCCGTTCCCGTTGCGATCGAACAGCGACCTCGCGTGGTCGCCGAGGTACCAGCCCCGCTCCTTCCACCCCATCACCGTCGGGTCCAGGCCGGGGAGCAGCGCGACCCAGGGCCCGACCGCGCCGTCGGGGGTCACGTCGTCGGGGAGCACGTAGCCGGTCGCCCCGTCCTCGAGCGCGACCTCGACCGCCCCGACGGTCGCGAGCGTCTTCGCGGTGAGCGCCGCGGTCCAGCCGGTCCACCACCGGATGTCGGTCGTCGTCCCCGGTCCGAACGCGCGCAGCCACCGGCGGAGCAGGTCGGCGCACGCGTCCGCGTGGCCGAGGCTCGGGAGCGGAGCACCGAGCCAGGTCTCGGTCCGTGCCCACCGGTACTGCCCCGAGGTCCAGGAGCCCAGCGGGCGCGCCCGCACGATCCTTCCCTCGGCCGCGAGCAGGAACAGAACCCGGGTCGAGATGCCCATCGTGCCGCCCCAGGTCTTGCCCTCGCCGAACGTGAGCTTGGCGCCGAGGTCGGGGACGTCCTTCGTGAGCTCCCGCGCGGTGGCCTGGCCACGGCGCCCGAGGGCCTCGAGCGTCCGAGCTGCGACGCGCCGGAGCCATCGCTCCCCCGCGCCCGCCGGCGCGATGCCCTGGTCCTCGAGCATGCCCACCAGCCGTCGGCGCTCGCCGGGCGCGAGGGCCTTCGTGCAGGCCGCGTCCATCGTCGCGGCCACGCCGACCGGGACGACGAACAGCGTCCTGCGCATCCCGAGCATCCGGACGAGCGAGCGGCGCTCGTACAGCGCGTCCTCGAGGTCCGCCGGTGCGAACCCCTCGACCCTCGCCCGCGCCGAGAGGTACACGGTCGCCGGATCGCTCGAGTGCAGCCCCACGAGCGCGGCGCTCGTCTCGTCCACGGTGCCCATCGCCCGGGCCAATCCGTGGCGCAGTCCGAGTCGCGCGCGGCGCTCCTCGACGCCGATCGTCCTCACGGCAAATCACCCTACGGCAGGTCGTCGGGTGCGGGCGCGCCCGACGCGGTGGGTCCCGGGCGTGGAGAAGTCGCCATCGCTCGATGCTGCCACCCCGCGACGGCGAGCGCGTCGCACGGGATGATGGGCGCATGGAACGGGCCCCGGGACGCGTGGAGATCGTGGCCGGCCCGATGTTCGCCGGCAAGACCGAGGAACTGCTGCGCCGCGTCCGCCGGGCGCTGATCGGCGGCCGCCGCGTCGAGGTCTTCACGCATGCGCTCGACACGCGGCCCGGCGCGGACCGGATCGCGTCGCATGCGGGGCTCGAGCATCCGTCCCGCGCGGTGTCCTCGGCCGCCCAGATCCCTTCCCTCGTGCCGGTCGACACCGACCTGGTCGCGATCGACGAGGCGCACTTCTTCGATGCCGACCTCGTATCGGTCGTGGAGGAGCTGGCGGGCCGGGGCCACGTCGTGGTCGTGGCCGGCCTGTGCGTCACGTTCGCCGGGCGCCCGTTCGAGCCGCTGCCCTCCCTCATGGCGGTGGCCGAACGCGTGGACAGGCTCACGGCGATCTGCACCGTGTGCGGCGAGGAGGCGGTCTTCCACCAGCGGACGGCACCCGTCGAGGCCGCCGACACCCGCCTGGTCCCCGAGCACGTCGGCGGCGCCGAGATGTACGAGGCGCGCTGCCGGCGACACTTCGTGCGCGGCTGACGACGGCTACGGCTGCCCGGCCGGGGCGGTCGTGAGCACGGCGGCGTCGATCGGGTAGCCCTTCAGCGAGAGGTGGCGTCGCTCCAGCCGATCCGGCTCCAGCATCGCGGCTCCGGCAGCGTCGTCCGTGACGAGGACCTCGCCGACGCCCGCCTGCGCCGCGAGGTGCGCGGCGATGTTCATCGCATCGCCGAGGGCCGTGAAGTCGCTCGCGCCCTCGGCCGAGGTCACGATGCCGACGAACGCGGTGCCCGTGTGCACGCCCGCGCCGATCGGCAGCCACGGTCCATCGGGCGAGCCGTGCCCCGTGGCCCGGAGCAAGCCGGTGGCGGTCTCGACGGCCTTCCGCGCGTGGTCGGGTCCCGTCATGAACGGGAGGAACAGGCCGACGACCTCGTCCCCGACGAACTTCTCGATGATCGCGTCACCCTCGACGAGAACCTCGGTCGAGGCCCGGTAGAAACGGTTCATCAACCGGGTGAAGTCCAGGACCGGCATCTGCCGAGCCATCCCGCTCGAGCCGCGCACGTCCGCGAACAGCATCGAGAGCTCGACCTCGGCGCCGCCGAACTCCTCCCCGCGTCCCAACGAGGGGCACGCCCCGGAGACGGTCTGCAACCCCTTGAAGCACCGCCCGCAGATCTTCGGGTTCTTCTCCCAGGGTGCGAACCCGTAGCGCCGGAGGATGCGTGCCCCCGGCGAACCGAAGGGCGCCGAGCAGAGCTTGCAGCGCGGCGCGGAGGGCAGGAACCGGAGGGGGCTGCGGTCCCGCAGGTGCGGATGCGTGCCGCTCAGGAAGTCGTGCCACTCCTCCTCGGGCGTCGCGTACGTCGCCATGGAAGAGGAGATTAGTCCTCACCGCCGTCGGGGTCCGGTCGGCTCGCCGACCCGCCGCGGTCCGTCACGTTCCCGGCGGCGGACCCAGGCGAGCCGCCCGGAGCGAGAGGTAGCGCTGCTCGGGCAGGCTCGCGGTCCGGCGCGCCGCGCGGAGGTAGGCCTCGCGAGCGGCGGGCAGGTCGCCGGCCAGCTCGAGCAGGTGGGCGCGGACCGAGTCCAGGCGGTGGGTGTGCGCCATCCGCTCGTCCTCGTCGAGCGTGCCGAGCAGCGCGAGCCCGGCCC
>DASTHN010000178.1:0-52212 GCA_035718185.1 Actinomycetota bacterium | reverse complement strand
GAGGGCCGCGACGAGCATCAGGCGACGGATCGTCCAACGCTGGATCGGGATCGGCGCTCGGGGCGGCGCGAGCGCGCGGAACGCGCCGACCAGATCGCGCTCATCCTCGGCGATCATCCGGCGGAGCTGGGTCGGGATCGTCACGCCGCGGGAGGCCGCGAACGCCTCAGCGACCTCCTCGGGCGTGAACCGTTCGAGGACCAGTCGGTAGACCGTCTCGGGATCCGAGCGGAGCGACAGCGTCAGCAACATGTTCGCGAGGTCGACGGACTGTCGCCACGGCGAGGGACGCACCTGGCAGAAGAAGACGTCGATCGGAACGACCCGTCCGTCGCGGACCAGCAGGTTCGAGGGCTTGATGTCGCGGTGGGCCAGCCCGGAGTCCCACAACCTACGAACCAGCGCGATGCCGCTGCGGATCAGCTCCTCGTCGACCTCGGCCTCGTGGATCTCGACCGCGCCATCGATGAAGCCGCACACGAGCAGGTACTCGCGCTCGGGCGAGAGCTCCACGAACGAGAAAGGCTCCGCCGTCTCGATCCCCTGGTCGCGGAGGTAGCGGAGCATGTGATCCTCGTACTCCACCATCCGACGCACCGAATTGAACGAGCGCTCGTCCTCGAGCGCGCCGTACAGGACCGTCCGCCCGATCTTGTACCAGCGATCGGCGCGCAGGTGGCTGGTCGCGTAGAGCTTGCCGAACAGCGTCCTGCCGTCCGCCACCCGGATCCGGAGCGGCGTGCAGCCACCCGAGCCCGCAAGCCCGAACGGCTCGATCTCGGCGACCTCCAGGCCGAGCTGATCGGCGACCGCCGCTCGGACCGCCCCCCCGCGTGCCCCGGTGACGTCCAGGTGCGCGGTGCGTCCGTGATGCAGCGTCACCGGGAAGACGCTCTCGGGGGCGAGGATCCGGTACCCGAGGAACGGGATCGAGATCCCGATGCCGAGGCCGATCGCGATCTCGCACAACGTGTTCTCGCCGGTGAGGAGCAGCGAGGCGCCAAGGATCGCCAGGAGGACGGCCGTCGCCGCCAGCGCGATCGTGCGGAGCCTCCCGGGAGGCGCGAGCCCGTACACGATGCCGAGCATCGTCACGGCGGTCCCCGCCATCGCCTCCGACGGCTCCCCGCTGACACCGCTGCCCGCGATCCCGGCGGCGGGGAACCATCTGGCGACGACGGTCACGAGCGCGACCGAGCCCACGAACACCGCCAGATGCCGCCAACGGCGGAAGGCTGCGATCGCGATCGCGACGGACCACCGCAGGGCGATCAGCAGCTCCCACGGGAGCATGCGGTCGACCCACCGGCCGGCCTCACCCGCGGCACCTTCGGTCTGCATCGAGAGCAGGTCGGCGGCCCAGTCGTCGATCGCCCGCTGCGCACGTCCGAGCACCCCGGTGAGGCTCCCGATCGCGTACCCGAGCGCGAGCACCACCACGACGCCGATCCACAATCGTGCGGCCCCTCGGAGGTCCCTCGGCAGGGGTGCGGGCTCTCCCACCGGGCGCCTCCGTCGAACGACCGGTCGCGCCTCGGGCCTGCGCATGGTCGTCACGCGAACCTCCCCGAGGCCAGCATGGCACCGGGGGGAGGCGTCGTACAGACCGCGGGGCATGAACCTCGCCCGCCCGATCGGGGGGACCCTGTTCACCGATCGAGCGGTCTCCACGCATCCGGCACGGTCGTCGAGCGCGGCACGGTCGAAGACAAGGCGACGTACGAGGAGATGCTCGGCCAGTCCTACGCATACGACCCCGGCACACGGACGATCTGGGTGCAGCACTACGAGGACTCGATCGCGCGGGTCGGCCTCGAGCCCTCGGGCGAGGCGCCGTGACCCGCTCGCGCGGGACTCGAGACCGGGTCGAGGTTAGCCCGGGTCGGCCCCGTCGACGTTGAAGGTCGACTCGCCGGTGCCGGCGCGCACCGCGACGATCTCGGCCGGCACGGAGGACGGGTTGCCCTCTCGATGGACGACGCCCCTCGGCACCAGGATGAAGTCGCCGGGCCCGGCGTCGACCATGCTCGAGCCGCCGGGCCCGGACTCCATCCGCAGCGCGCCGCTCAGCACGAAGATCGCGCTCTCGTACTCGCCGTGGTGGTGCCACGCCGAGACCATCCCGGGCTCCGTGGTGACGAAGCCCGCCCACAGGCCCTCCGTGGCGAACGCCTGCTCGCGGCGCATGCCGGGCGTGGCCGGGCCCTCGATGCGCTCGGCGGCCCGTACCACGAGGATCTCCCGTCGTGTGTCCATCGTCGGACCCCCTCCCTTCAGCCCAGGATCCTGGCCTGCCCGTAGCCGGCCCCGAGCGTCTGGTGCTCGGCGAACCTCCGCGGGTGGAACTGCTCGAGCCCCGGATCGACATCCACACCCTGCACGAGGTCCGCGACGTGCCGCCCCAGGGCCGGCGCCAGCTTGAACCCATGGCCGCTCGTCCCGGCGTCGACGAACACGCCAGGCGCGATCTCGCCGATCACCGGCTGCCAGTCGGGACTCACGTCGTAGAGGCTTGCCCAACCGCCGCGGGCCTCGGCCCGCTCGAGCGCCGGGACGCGCCGGACCGCCCGCGCGGCCATGTCGGCGCTCTCGGCGTCGGCGAGGGCTTCCGCGAACAGGTCCGGGTCGGCGCTCGGCTCGGGGTGCAGCGGTCCCATGAGGAACAGCTCGTCGCCCTCGGGCCGGAAGTAGTAGCCGTTCGGCAGGTCGCCGTGCGCCGGCATCGGCGTCGCGTCACCCCAGGCGAACGTGGCGACGATGTGGCGCTCGACCGTGAGCGGCAGGTCGGCGTCCACCTGCGCAGCCAGTGGCCGGGTCCACGGGCCGGCGGCGATGTGCACCCGCGAGCTCGAGATCCGTGAGCCGTCACTCGCCGAGAGGGCCCACCCCATGCCGTCCGGCTCGATCGTCGTGACCCCGGCCCCGTAGCGGACCTCGGCGCCGAGCTCCACGGCGCGCTCGAGCAGCCCCTGCGTCGTGAGCACCGGGTCCGCATAGCCCGCGTCCAGCTCGAGGGCGCCGATCGCGATGTCGTCGAGCGCGAACGCCGGCCACTCCGCCAGGATCTGCTCGGGCGTGAGGAGCTCGGTCGGGATACCCTGCTCGTTCAGGCGGGGGACGATCTCGCGGACGGTCGCCTCGTCCTGCGGCGGATGCAGGACGAGCAGGCCGGTCGGCCGGAAGCCGCTCTCGCGGCCGGTGTGCTCGGGGAAGTCGCGGACCATCGCGATGCTCTCTCGGGCCACATCTGCCAGGAACGCGTTCGTGTAATAGGCGCGGCAGATGGCGCTCGAGCGTCCGGTCGGGCCTCCGGCCGGTCCCCGCGGATCGAGCACGGCCGCGCGGATCCCGCGCGACGCCAGGTGGAAGGCTGCGCTCGCCCCGTGCACGCCCGCGCCGACGACGGCGACGTCGAACATCGCCATGGCGCGGGAGCGTACCGGGTCGCCGCCGGCCGCGCGAGGGCTTGCCTGGCGCCGCCTCTCGAACGGGCGTTCGTCAGCCTCCTTTCAGGAAGCGCCGACTAGCGTGAGAGCCGAACCGGTGGGTGCGCGAGCCGAGGGGCCCTCTCCCAGAAAACCCTGAGGTGTCGCCCCGCTGGCGGGCCGGCCTCCCGGCTCTCGAGAGGGGAGGCCGGCCCCTTCCTTCCGGGGTCCACGGAGGCGCCGGTGATGTCCAAGACGGCTACGTGCTGGACCGGGCGAGCTCTTCGAAGCGGAAGCACGAGGTCGTGTGGTCGTTGACCATGCCCGTCGCCTGCATGAACGCGTAGCAGACCGTCGGGCCGACGAACCGGAAGCCCCGCCGCTTCAGGTCCTTGCTCATCGCGACGGACCCGGGGGTCGAGGCCGGGATCTGGGTCACGCTGGTCCACCGGCTGGCGATCGGGCGGCCGCCGACGAACGACCACAGGTACGCGTCGAGCGAGCCGAGCTCGCGCCTGACCTCGAGCACTCGGGCGGCGTTGTTCACGGCCGACTCGACCTTCAGCCGGTTCCGCACGATCCCCGGGTCGGCCAGGAGCCGCTCGATCTTCGCGGGAGTGAACCTGGCGACCTTTGGAGCGTCGAAGCCGGCGAACGCGCGCCGATAGCCCTCGCGCTTGCGCAGGATCGTGCTCCACGAGAGCCCCGACTGGGCGCCCTCCAGCACGAGCATCTCGAACAGGTGCGTGTCGTCGTGCGAGGGCGTCCCCCACTCCTCGTCGTGGTACGCGAGGTACAGGGGGTCGGCGCCCGCGACCCACTCGCAGCGGACCCGCTCTTTCGGCACGCCGCGACGGTAACAGCGACAGCCGACACCCGGCTACCGGCTAGCTGGGCCCGTAGTCGCAGGGGTGTGCCGGGACAGCCTCGACCCCGAAGACGTGGTCGTTCTCGTCGGCGTGGTACGAGTCGAAGCCCGGCCCGCCGCGCATCGTGTCGGGCGGTTCGGGCGGGATGGCGCCCGGGTCCAACGTCGACAGGCAGGCGTCGTCTCCGCGCCCGCCGAGGACGTGATCGATGCCGAAGTTCGCGAAGATCCGGTCCTCGCCGCTGTGTCCGCGGAGCACGTCATCGTCGTACCCGCCGTTCAGCAGGTCTGCTCCCGGACCGCCCAGGAGGACGTCCTCGTTCGAGAGCCCGTACAACGTGTCCGACCCGCCGCCGCCGATCAGCCGGTCGCGGCCCTGGTCCCCGCGGATCCGGTCGGCCCCCGGACCGCCGAGGATCCGGTCTGCGCCCTCGCTCCCGTCGATCAGATCGCGTCCGGATCCACCGTAGATCAGGTCCTGACCGCGGAGGCCGTCGATCACGTCGGCGCCGCCGAGCGCGCAGATCACGTCGGCGTGGTTCGTGCCGTCCAGCCGGTCGGGGCCTGAGGTGCCGACGATCGTGCAACCCTCGCGCTCCAGGGTGGTCGCCTCCTGCGCGCTCGTCACGGGCGCGAGGGCGAGCGCCACCAGCGCGACGCCCGTCACCAGGATCGAGCTCCGTCTCCTGTTCATCGCAGACCTCCTATCGCCTGCCGGTTCATGATCCGAGGCCGTCGGTGGCGGGGAGCACGAGGAACACCGACGGCACGGCGCGCGGGTACCCCAGCGAGGGCCGGTTCAGGACCGCGCCCTCGACCACCATGGTCGAAGAGCCACCGCCGTCCATGTTGAGCGCCGATGACGCGCCCACCCGTCGCATCAGGCGCGCGAAGGCGACGAGCGGCATGCCGATCGACCACCCGCTCCGACGACCGTCGACGACCACGTAGTAGACGGAGCAGCGGGTGCCGGGGTCCGCGTCCTCGCATCCGGTGCCGACGCCGACCGCCGTCCGCGGGTGACGGACGCAGTTGACGCTGATGCACGGTCTCCGGACGACCACGCGCCCGTGGTCGAGGAGCATCGGCTGACCGCCCTGGATGTGTTCCGCCTCCGGCCAGCGGGTCCGCAGCTCGATCCGGACGCTCTCGCCGACCGCGAGCGCCCGGATCCAGCGGGCCCCAAGCCCCCGGCGCCGGGCCGAGAGCACCACGCCGCCCTCGACCGCCATCGGTTCCGGACGGCAGCGGGCGGCCTCGACCTGGTACCGGACCGGGGCCTCGACCGGTCGCAGACGCGCCGAGCACGCTCGCGGCGGGGGCGCCTCGACCAGCCCGCCGACGGGCGAGAACGCGACGACCTCGCCGTGCGCGGGCGGACCCGAGTTCCACGCCCCGGTCCGCATCCGGTGACCGTCGACCACCGCCGTGACGTGCAGCCGGGGCCGGGCCACGGACGCCGAGTCGCCCGCGAACTCGACGACCTCCCGCGGGTCGAACCCGGTCTGGACGATCCGCCCGTCGCGCACGAACGCGTGCACCGGGCGGTAGTCGCCGAAGTCGCCGTTCACGGCCGCGATCGCGCTCTCGCGCTCGGCGACGTCGAGCACGGTGGCTCGGTACGACGGGAACCGCCGCGCGCCGAGCGCCACCGAAGGCGTTGGCCCTCTCCCCAGGTCGAGCCGGAGCACCCATGCGCGAACGGGGCCTTCGTCCCACCGCAGGCGGATCAGGGTGAGCCCGGATGTGACCTGGCGCACGTGGCGGTGGTCGGGCGGGGCGCCGAGCGCCGGGAGCGGGTGCGCCAGCACCAAGCCGACGGTCGCGAGCGCGACCGCCGCAGAGGTCAGCGGGCAGATGCGAGCGCTCGTGGGCCCAGCCTACGCCCGAGGTCCCTGCGTCGCATCGGGTCACCGGTCCCCGGTCGTGCGGTACCCTCGGCCGTCATGACGGACGCCGCGTGGTGGGCGAGACCCGGCCTCGAGGTGCGTGATGGCCGGCTTCTCGTGGCGGGCCGCGATGCCGAGGCCCTGGCCCGCGAGCACGGGACGCCGACGTTCGTGTACGACCTCGAACGGATCCGGGAACAGGCCGCGTCGCTGCTCGACGCGTTCGACCGTGCGGGCGCTCCATTCCGGCTCCGCTTGGCGATCAAGGCGCAGCGAGACCCGCAGGTGCTGGCGTTCGTGCGCGGGCTCGGGGTCGTCGGGATCGACGCCTGCTCGCCGGGTGAGGTGCGTCACGCGCTCGACCACGGGTGGACGCCTGATGAGATCAGCTACACGGGCACGAACGTCTCCGAGCGCGACCTGGACCGGATCCTTGGGGCGGGCGTGCACGTGAACGTGGACCTCGTCTCGCAGCTCGCGCGGTACGGGCGTCGAGCGCCCGGGACGGCGGTCGGCCTGCGCGTGAACCCGCGGGCCGGGGCGGCGTCGGGGGTTGGCCGCGCGCACCTGTACTCGGGCGCGCACCGGCCGTCGAAGTTCGGCGTGCTCGAGTCGCAGCTGGACGACGCGCTCGCGGTCGCGGCCGAGCACCGCCTGCACCTGGACACGGTGCACTTCCACGTCGGCGACGGGTTCCGGACCGATGGGCTCGCGGCGTTCGAGCTGGCGACCGAGCGCGTCGCGGCGATGGCTCGGCGCGTCCTGGATGCCGGACACCCGCTCGTCGAGGTGAACGCGGGCGGGGGTCTCGGCGTGCCGCACGACGCGGACGAGGCGCCGCTCGACGTGGACGCGTACGCGCAGGTGCTCGTGCGTCACCTCGGACCGCTCGGGGTGAGGCTCTCGTGCGAGCCGGGCGACTTCCTCACCAAGGAGATGGGCGTGCTGCTCGCCGAGGTCGTCACGGTCGACGACCGCGATGGTCATCTGATCGTCGGCGTCGACGCCGGCTACAGCGTCGCGCCCGAGCACTTCATCTACGGCGAGCCCACGCCGGTCGTGCTCTGCGGGTCGGCCGACGCGCATCCCCACCGGATCGTCACGGTCGGCGGGAACATCAACGAGGGTGACGACCTGTGGGTCGAGGACCAGCCGTTCCCCGACGTGGCCGAGGGTGACATCGTGGCGATCCTGCGGGTCGGCAGCTACAACCAGGCGATGCACCTCGACCACTGCCTCCGACCGCCCGCGAAGGTGCTGGCGTTCGCCGAGCGCCGGAGCGACTGATCGACGCTACCGCGCGCCCGGGAAGCCCAGGTCGACCTCGCTCGTGGCCGGGTCCGGCCACCGCACGGTGACGGCCTTCTCGCGGGTCCAGAAGTGGAACCCCTCCGGCCCGTACATCTTGCTGTCGCCGAACAGCGAGTCCTTCCAGCCGCCGAACGAGTAGAACGCGAGCGGCACCGGGATCGGCACGTTGATCCCCACCATCCCCGCCTCGATGTCGAACACGAACCGCCTTGCGGCGCCGCCGTCGCGGGTGAAGATCGCGGCCCCGTTGCCCCAGGGGTTCCGGTGGGTGAGCGCGATCGCCTCCTCGTAGGTGGGAACGCGCACGACCGTGCCGACGGGGCCGAAGATCTCGTCGCGGTAGCACGTCATACGCTCGGTGACGCGGTCGATGACGGACGGTCCCACGAAGAAGCCCGTGCCCCAGAGCGGGTGCTCACGGCCGTCGACGAGCACCTCGGCGCCCTCCTCGCGAGCGATATCGAGATAGGAGACGACCCGGTCGCGGTGCTCCCGGGTGACGAGCGGGCCCATCTCGTTCTCCGGATCCATGCCGTCGCCGACCTTCAGCTTGGCGGTCCGCTCCAGGATCGCCTCGATCAGCGGGTCGGCGATGTCGCCGACCGGCACGACCGTGGCGATCGCCATGCAGCGCTCGCCCGCCGAGCCGTTCACGGACGACACCGCCGCGTCGGCCGCCATCCCGATATCGGCGTCCGGCAGGACGATCATGTGGTTCTTGGCCCCCGCGAGCGCCTGCACCCGCTTCCCATTCGCGGCACCGGTCGAGTAGATGTACTTCGCGACCGGGGTCGAGCCGACGAAGCTCACGGCCCTGATGTCCGGATGCTCGAGGATCCGGTCCACGATCAGCTTGTCGCCCTGCACCACCTGGAACACGCCGTCCGGCAGACCGGCGTCGCGGAACGCCTCGGCCAGCAGCAGCGACGCACCCGGGTCCTTCTCGGACGGCTTGAGGATGAAGCAGTTCCCGGCGGCCATCGCCGCGGCGCACATCCATATGGGGACCATCGCCGGGAAGTTGAACGGCGTGATCCCGGCGCCCACGCCGAGCGGCTGCCGCACCGAGTACAGGTCGAATCCCGTCGTGACCTGCTCGCTGAAGCCTCCCTTCAGGAGGTGGGGGAGGCCCGCGGCGAACTCGAGCAGCTCGACGCCGCGCTCGACCTCGGCCGCCGCGTCGAACAGGCACTTGCCGTGCTGCGAGGTGACCGCCTTCGCGATCTCCCCCTTGCGTTGGTCCAGGATCTCGCGCATCCGGAAGAACAGAGCCGCCCGCTTCGAGAGTGACAGCGACCTCCATTCGGGGAACGCGTCCTCCGCGATCTGGACGGCGCGGTCGAACTCCTCGACCGTGGCGAAGTCCACCTCATGGGTCTGCTCGCCGGTCGCGGGGTTGAACACCGGCCCGGTGATCCCGGACTCGCCGGGTACGACCTTGCCGCCGATCCAGTGGCTGATGCGCTCCACGGTTATCAGGCTCCCTTCGCGGGCAGCGGGATGTGGTATCCCGGAGATGCTACCCCTCCGCTGAAGTGGGAACCGGCGCGTCGGCCTCCGCCCATCGCTCGGCCCAGGCGGCGAGCGCTCCGATCGCGCTGGCGAGGTCGGCGCCCTTCTCGGCGAGGGAGTACTCGACACGGACCGGCGCCGAGGGGACGACCTTGCGGACGACGAGGCCATCCGCCTCGAGCGACTTCAGGCGATCGGAGAGCAGGTGATCGGAGATGCCGGGGATCGCCGAGCGGAGCTGCCCGTACCGAGCGCACCCGTCCAGGAGCACCCGAACGATTTCGGGCACCCAGCGCCGGCCGACGATCTCGGCGGCACGCCGGTAGTGCTGGCAGATCGGCTCTTCCATCTCTCCCTCTTCTCGGTTCCTTGATCCGGCCCGGGAATACCTTGCGCTAAGGCTAGGTTATCAGCTCCCGAAAGGGAAGTACCGTTGGTCGGCCGCGTTCGGCCCCGCCGCGAGGAAGGGAGAAGGAGCATGATGTCCGAGACGACCAGGAAGCGCGAGTACCAGGGAGTCTCCCTGCCGCCCGCGGGGAGGTATCGGTTCGACAAGGCGCACACGGAGCTGGGGTTCGTCGCCCGCCACATGATCTCGAAGGTCCGCGGTCGGTTCACCGAGTTCGACGGGGCGATCGAGATCGGCGAGACCATCGAGGACTCGCGCGTCGAGGTCGAG
This sequence comes from Actinomycetota bacterium, assembly GCA_035718185.1. GTDB lineage: Bacteria > Actinomycetota > UBA4738 > UBA4738 > HRBIN12 > HRBIN12. The sequence continues at coordinate 42,528 of DASTHN010000178.1, read as the reverse complement.
ATCGACGCGGCCTCGATCTGGACGAACACGGGGATGCGCGACGACCACCTGCGCAGCGGTGATTTCCTCGAGGCGGAGACCTACCCGAAGCTGACGTTCCACAGCACGGGCGTGCGTCCCACCGGCGGGACCACGTTCCAGTTGGTCGGGGACCTGACGATCAAGGACACGACGAGCGAGGTCGTGCTCGACGCCGAGTTCCTCGGCTTCGGGCCGGGCTCGCAGGGCGGCACGGTCGTCGCCTTCACGGCGAGGACCGAGATCGACCGCGAGGACTGGGACATGACCTGGAACGTGGCGGTCGAGACCGGCGGCCTGCTGGTCGGCAAGAAGGTCCAGATCGAGATCGATGTGGAGGCGCTGCTCGTCGAGGACGCCGGGTAGCCGTTCGGATCACGCGAGGGGCCGGGGCCCGCTGGCCCCGGCCTCGTAGCGCTCCAGCTCGTAGAGCCCGTCGAAGCGGACGATCACGTCGCCGGCGATCCACAGGTGCCGCGACCACCCCGAGCCGAGCGCGGTGAACCCCCGTCGGCGTGTCGCGAATCGCCCGGCGGGCGTGTCGATCTCGTCCTCGCCGAGATCCTCATAGCGCTGGCGCTCGGGGTGCGGCTCGACGGTGACGGGATCCAGGTAGACGACGTCGATCTCGGTCGTGCCCGTCAGGCGCAACGTCGTCACGGCGTTGAACGCCGGGCTCAGGTAGTCGAGGTGGACCTGCGGGCCGAACGGCAGCTCGAGCGCCCGGCCGTCGCGGAACCCGGTGAGCGTGTCGCCCTCGCGGACCAGGAGGATCTCGTGCGAGCCGGTCGCGATCCGGGTCCGCGCCGGGCGCCAGTCGGCATCGACCACGAGGTCCACGATCCCGTCGTGCGGCTCGGGGTCCGAGGTGCGGATCTCGGCGAAGTACCGCCACCCCATCGGACCGGGGGCGCAGCGGAAGTCCTCGGTCCCGACGGGGTTGCCGTCCCCATCCATCACGGTGTAGCGACCGGCCGGCACGACGGCGATGCTACCGGCGTCAGCTGCATCCGCGCCCGGCCCGGGTCCCTAGGATGGACGGATGGAAGACGTGCTGAGGGTCGCGCTCTGCCAGACGAGCTCGGGCGCCGATGTCGACGCGAACGAGGCGCAGGTGTTCGGGTTGCTCGAGGAGGCCGCCGTCGGCGGGGCCGACCTGGCCTGCCTCCCGGAGGTGTGGCCCTGCCAGGGCTCGGCCGAGCAGGTCCGGGCGGCGGCCGAGCCCGTCCCCGGTCCCCGCACCCAGCGCCTCGGGGCGCTGGCGGAGGAGCACGGTGTGTGGATCCACGGCGGGAGCGTGCTCGAGCTGGACGACGACCGCGTCTACAACACGAGCATCCTGCTCGACCGGCGGGGAGAGCTCGTCGCGCGCTACCGCAAGATCCATCTGTTCGACGCCGATCCGCCGGGGGGTCACCCCAGCCGCGAGTCGTCGCTGTACACCGCCGGCGATCAGATCGTGACGGCCGAGACCGAGTTCGGCCGCGCGGGTCTGTCGATCTGCTACGACGTCCGCTTCCCGGAGCTCTACCGCGCGCTCGCGGCGACAGGGACGACCCTGCTCTTCGTGCCGGCGTCGTTCCGCTACGAGACCGGGAAGGACCACTGGGACGTGCTGCTCCGGGCACGCGCGATCGAGGAGCAGTGCTTCGTCTTCGCGGCCGCGCAGTGGGGGACGTGGGGACCCGCGGGCCACGAGCGGCGGAGCTATGGGAACAGCCTCGTCGTCGACCCGTGGGGGAACGTGCTCGCCAGGGCCGCCGAGGGCGTGGGCGTCACGTTCGCCGAGTGCGACTTGACCCAGGTCCGGCGCGTGCGTGAGGCGCTCCCGGCGCTGCGCCACCGGCGGCTCGGCATCGTCTGCTGACCGGCCTCGGCCCTTCTGCCATCCCGCCCCTCGGGCGGCGTATCTCCCGTTCGGTCCAAAGGCCTATGCGCCCGTGCCTGCGTGGGGCCGATACGTGCATTCGGAAGGTGGGCTCCGAGGCGGGAGGCTAGGCATGAGCACGGACACGGGCATCAGAGGCGGGAGTGCCGTCGCCGGCCTGCTCCTTGTGCTCGCGCTGCTGATGACGGGGCTCGTGACCGACCACGCCCGTGCGGCGGAAGAGGTCACGCCGCGGGACAAGATGCTCGCGCTCACGAACCAGGACCGTACCGAGCGAGACAAGAAGGCCCTGAAGCTGAACGCGGCACTGTCCCGGTACGCCGCGCGGCACAGCGAGGACATGGCAGAGGCTGGGCTCGTCCACACCCCGATCAAGGCGTTGATCAAGAAGGTCGAGGCGCTCGGCATCGACTGGTCCGCGATCGGCGAGAACATCGGCGTGGGTCCAAGCCTCCGAAGCGTGCAGAAGGCGTTCATGGGCTCGACCGATCACCGGAAGAACATCCTCAACGCTGCCTACGACCACGTGGCGACCGGGGTCTTCGAGGCGGACGACGGGAGCGACTGGGTGACGGTCATCTTCTACGGCTAGCCCCTCCCGACCTAGCTGTAGGAAGAGGAGCCCCGGCGAAGGCCGGGGCTCCTCGGCGTTCGGGTCACGCGCGGTCCAGGTCCTCGGGCAGGTCGATGTCGGGCGGCGCGTCCTCGTCGAGGGGAACCCACCCCACGCGTTCGGGCTCGGCGTCGAAGAGCGCCCGGGCACCGACGTCGCCCGCGAGCCGCTCGGTCTCGGCCCAGACCGCGCGCGCGAGGAGCGCGGGGCCCGGCCCGTCTCGGAACCCGATCCGGAGGATCGGCGCGCCGGTCGCCCGGAACGCCTCGACCAGGCCTCGGACGTGCCGGTCGGCGATCCCCGGCTGGTCGGCGAGCAGCACGACGGCCGCCTCGGAGCGGGCCGCGCACGCCCGCAGCCCGGCGGCGAGCGAGGTCGACTGGCCATCCGGGTAGTGAGGGTTGCGGACGGCGCGCCCGTTCGGCGGGAGCGCGAGCGCGGCCTCGACCGCGTCGGCGTCGTGACCGAGCACGACCACCACCTCGTCGACGACCGGCGAGGCCGCGTCGACCGCATGCTGGACCAGGGGCTTGTCCCGGATCCGTCGGAGCTGCTTCGTCGAGCCGAACCGCGTCGCGGCGCCCGCGGCGAGGACCACCGCCGAGATCACGACGAGAACACCGTCCGGGGCATCGCGGCGACCGTACCAACCGCCTGCGCCGAGCGCCATCGCGTCGGATAGGGTTCGCCCGATGGGCGGGTTCGACGGACGGGTGGCGCTCGTGACCGGGGCGGGGAGCGCGACGGGGATCGGGTTCGCGTGCGCCCGGGCGCTCGGGCGCGAGGGGGCGGCGGTCGGTGTCGCGGCCACGACCGAGCGGATCCACGACCGCGCGGCCGAGCTCGTCGCTGACGGGGTCGACGCCGCCGGGTTCGTCGCCGATCTCACGGATCCCGGGGCGGCCGCCGCGATGGTCACGGCCGTGGTCGAGCGGTTCGGGCGGCTCGACGTGCTCGTGAACAACGCCGGCATGATCCAGTCCGGCCACCCCAAGGACCTGGACGGCGATCCCGTGGCGTCGATGGGCGCCGAGCGGTTCGAGCGCGACCTGGCGCTCAACCTGAAGACGGCGTTCAACGTGAGCCGCGCGGCGTTGCCGGGGATGCTCGAGCGCGGGTACGGCCGGATCGTCATGGTGAGCTCGGTCACCGGCCCCGTGGCCACCAACCCGCAGAACGCCGGCTACGCGGCGGCGAAGGCCGGGATGGACGGGCTGATGCGCACGATCGCGCTCGAGTGCGGGCGGCGCGGCGTCACCTGCAACTCGGTGCTGCCCGGGTGGATCGCCTCGGGCTCACAGCTCGAGGAGGAGGATGTCGCGGGACGGAACACGCCGATCGGACGCAGCGGCACGCCGGAGGAAATCGCCGCCGCCGTGGCGTTCCTCGCGTCCGAGGCGGCGAGCTACGTCACCGGGCACGCGATGGTCGTGGACGGGGGCAACACGATCCAGGAGTACAAGGGCCCGGCCGAGGCCTGGTACTAGGCTGGGCTCGGCGCCTGCCCCCCGGGGGCCTCCGGTGGCGGGACCGACTCCTCGGCGTCGTGGCCGCCCTCGGCGCCCTCCTCCACGTCGATCCGACGGATCCGCTTGCGGAAGACCCAGTAGGTCCACCCCTGGTACAGCAGGACGATCGGCGTGAAGATCAGGGCCACCCACGTCATCACGGTCAGCGTGTAATGGGTGCTCGACGCGTTCCAGATCGTGAGATCGTTCGCCGGCGTGATGCTCGAGGGCATCACGCGCGGGTACAGGTTCAGGAAGATCGTCGCCGTGATGAGGACGATCGAGAGCCCGGTCGCGAGGAACGCCCACCCGTCGAGCTTCTCGCGCAGCAGCCACTCGACCGCAGCGACCGCGAGCAGCGCAGCGATCGGGATCACGCCCGGGACGATCCCGTCGTTGTCGCGCGCGTTGACGAACGTCCACGTCAGGAACCCGACGACCGCGAGCGTGGTCGGGACCGCGAGCGTCCTCGCGAGCCGTCGCGCGCGGATCTGCAGCTCGGTGTCGGTTTTCAGCGTGAGGAAGGCGGCGCCGTGGAGCGTGAACAGCAGGAGGGACGTCACGCCGGTGAACAGCGCGTACGGGTTCAGCAGGTCGAAGAAGGAGCCCACGAACTCCTTGCTCGCGTCGATCGGCACCCCGCGCAGGACGTTCCCGAACGCGACGCCCCACAGGAGCGCAGGCACGGCGCTTCCCCAGAAGATCGCTCGGTCCCACCAGCGCCTCCACTCGGGGCGCCTGTCCTTGCCGCGGAACTCGAACGCGACGCCGCGGAAGATCAGGGCCGAGACGATCAGGAACAGCGCCAGGTAGAAGCCGCTGAACAGCGTGGCGTACCACTCTGGGAACGCGGCGAACGTCGCCCCGCCGGCCACGATCAGCCAGACCTCGTTGCCGTCCCACACGGGGCCGATCGTGTTCACCATGATCCGGCGGTCGATCTCGTCGCGGCCGAGGAACGGCAACAGGATGCCGACGCCGAAGTCGAAGCCCTCGAGGAAGAAGTAGCCGATCCACAGCACGCCGATCAGCGCGAACCACAGCGACTCGAGGTTCAGGTAGCCCTGGTCCATGCCCGCCACCTCCTCAGTACACGAGCGCCGGCTCGGCGCTCGGCTCGGTGACGGTGGGCGGCTCCGACCGGGCGTACCGCGAGAGCAGATACACGTCGACGACCGTGAGCAGCCCGTAGATGACGGTGAATCCGATCAGCGTGGTGAGCACGAACCCCATCCCGACCGAGCCCGAGACGGCGTCGCGGGTCAGCATGACGCCGAACACCACCCAGGGCTGCCGGCCCATCTCGGTCATGATCCACCCGGTCGAGTTCGCCACGTACGGCAACGCGATGGCGAGCGGCGCCAGGCGGAGGAACCAGGTCGCCTTCGGGAGCGTGCCGCGACGCACGTACCACAGCCCCAGGACCGAGACGAGGATCATCAGCATCCCCGCGCCGACCATCAGCCGGAACGCCCAGTAGATGACGCCGACGACCGGGATATAGGAGCCTGGGCCGAACCGCTCTTCGTACTCGGCCTGGATGTCGTTGATCCCGCGGACCTCGCCGTTCCACGTGTTCGTCGTGAGGACCGAGAGCAGGTGCGGGAGCTGGACGTTGATGTGGTTGCGCCCATTCTCGACGTCGCCGACCGCGAACAGCGAGAAGCCGGCGCCCTTCTCGGCCTCCCACAGCGCCTCGGCAGAGGCGGTCTTCATCGGCTGCTGTTCCGCGACGAGCTGCGCCTGGAAATGACCGCTGAACGCGACGCCGAGGCTCGCGAACAGCGACACGATGAGCGCGACGGTCATCGAGCGACGGAAGATCGGCGAGTCCGGCGTCCGGCGCAGGTGCCAGGCGCTCACGCCGATCAGGAACATGCCGCCGGTGGCGAGCGCGGCCAGCATCGTGTGCCCGAAGAGGCTCCACGCCGTGATGTTCGTCATGAGCGCGAAGAAGTCGTTGAGCTCGGCGCGGCCGGTCTCGGGGTTGAGCACGTAGCCGACGGGGTGCTGCATCCACGCGTTCGCCGCCAGGATGAAGAACGCCGAGATGGACGTCCCGAACGCGACGACCCACATCGTTGCGGCGTGCAGCCGCGGCGAGAGCCTGCCCCACCCGAAGATCCACAGGCCGATGAACGTGGACTCGAGGAAGAAGGCCGCGAGCCCCTCGATCGCGAGCGGCGCGCCGAAGATGTCGCCGACGAACCGGCTGTACGCCGACCAGTTCATCCCGAACTGGAACTCCTGGACGATGCCGGTCACCACGCCGAGGGCGAAGTTGATCAGGAACAGCTTCCCCCAGAACTTCGTCATCCGCAGGTACTCGGGATCCTTCGTCCGTACCCACGCGGTCTCCATGATCGCCGTGATGAAGGCGAGCCCGATCGAGAGCGGCACGAAGAAGAAGTGGAAGATCGTCGTGATGGCGAACTGCCATCGTGCGAGCTCGAACGCGTCCACGGGCACCTCCTCCGCGTTCGTTCTACGGCGTCATCCTTCCCCGAGGAGGGTCCGTCGGGCGGGGTCGGCCGGCCCGCGACGCCGGGGACGAAGGTCAGGGGGTCGGGCGCGTAGCGGCGTGGCGCTCGTGGATCGGCCCGGGACGGTCGCGGAGGAAGCCTCCCCCTCGACCACGTTTGAGCGCCACGATCTCGGCGACGATCGCCGCGGCGATCTCCTCGGGGCCCTCGGCGCCCAGGTCCAGCCCTGCGGGGGTCCGCAGGCGTGCCTCCTCGGCCTCGCCGATCTCCAGACCCTCGTCGCGGAGCTCGTGGATCAGGCGCTGGGTCCGCGCGCCGGGGCCGAGCATCGAGATCGAGCGCACGGGCGAGCGAAGGAGCTCGCGCAGGTAGTCCTTGTCGCGGAGGAAGTTGTGCGTCATCACCACGACGAACGTCCGTCCGTCGAGCGGCGCCCGCTTCGCCACCTCGTCGGGGCGCTCGAGCGCGACGAACCCGGCGGCCTGCGGGAACCGTTCGACCGTGAGGAACGCCGGGCGGTCGTCCACGACGATCGGGCTCCACCCCAGGTTGGCGGCCGCGGCGACGAGCGACGCGGCGTCGTGGCCGGCGCCGCAGATCAGGAGGCGGAGAGGCGGCTCGAGCACCTCGACGAACGCGCGGACACCCTCGGTCAGCTCGCGGACCTCCGAGCGCTCGGCGGCGAGGAGCGCGAGGCCGGCCTCGGCCGCGGCGCGGTCGACGGCCGGGTCGCCGAGCGAGCCCTGCGTCGCCCTATCGGGCTTCACGAGCAGCCGGTTCCCCTGCTCGACCCCGGCGATCCGGGAGTCGAGAACCGTCACCATGCAGATCGGGCGCTCCTCCTCGAGCGCCATGCGGAGCGCGCCGGCGACCTCGGCCGCCTTGTCGGCGGGCTCGACGAACAGCTCGATCGCTCCGTTGCAGCCCAGACCCCAGCCCCAGACCGCGTCGTCGTCCGCGGTCAGGTCGAAGGACACGACGCGCGCGTGGCCCTCGGTCATCACGATCCGGGCGACGTCGGCGACGTCGTTCTCCAGGCACCCGCCGCTGATGTTGCCGATCGGGGCGCCCTCCTCCGGTACGAGGAGCCGGGCGCCGGGTCGCCGATAGGTCGAGCCGCGCACCGCGACGATCGTCGCGAGCGCGAGCCGCTCGCCTCGCGCCGAGAGCGACTCGATCGCGCGGAGCACGTCGGTGAGCTCGCTCATGAGGCGATGGTAGGGGGCATCGGCGTATCGGTCGAGCCGGTGTCGCGACGCTACCCTGTGGACGTGTCCGTGCTCGCCGGGAACCGCCGCTTCTTCCTGGTCGCCGTGCCGATCTTCGTCGTGGCGATCGGCCTGGTCGTGGCGTACCTGGTCCTGCGCCCGACGATCCGCAAGAACGCGGCGATCCTGATCGAGTCGAAGCTCGACGTCGTGGTGGGCGTCGTCGAAGAGGTCCGCGCGATCCATGGCGGCCTGGGCGCCGTGACGGCCGAGCGGATGGACGAGGCCGCCCCGGAGGACATGGGGTTCCAGGCCGCCGACCACGCCTCGGACGAGCCGCTCGTCGTGAGCATGCTCGCCACCGACGAGGTCTGGACCGGCGCCGCCCGGGCGGACTCGGGGGCGTGCTACTTCGTCCGCGTCCTCACGTCCGGCGAGATCCAGCGCGGCACGATCCCCGGCGAGGATTGCACCGCCACCACCGCGAGCGCGGCTCCTGCACCCGGCTGGCCCGAGCTCTGAGCCTCGGCGCTATGCTCGCCATGGCGCCCGCTCGACCCGGAGATCGACGCGATGCTGTACCTGTCCACGTACCTCGGCCGCCCGGTGTTCGATGCAGCGAACCGGCCCGTCGGACGGGTGCAGGACCTCGTGGCGCGGCTGGAGGGTGAGTACCCGCTGGTCGTGGGGCTGCGGGCCCGGACCGGGATGCGCAAACGTCTGGACATCGACTGGACGGACGTCCGGGCGTTCGAGATCTCCCAGGTCATCCTCACCCGCGAGGCCGACCGCTTGCACCCGTTCGCCCTGGGCGACCGCGATGTCTTGCTGGCCCGAAACGTCATGGACAAGCAGATCGTGGATCTCGAGGATCGGCGGCTGATCCGCGTGCAGGACGTCCAGCTCGCGCGGACGGGCACGCGGCTCCGGGTGATCGGCGTGGACGTCTCGACCTCCGCGCTGCTGCGGAGACTGCGGTTCTCGAAGATCGCGGACCGGATGGCGCGGCGCAATCCGCCGGACGCTGTCGCCTGGTCGGATGTCGACGTGGGCTCGTGGAAGGATCCGAACGTCAAGCTCCGCGTGACGCGCTCGGGCGTGCGGCGGCTGCACCCCGCCGACCTCGCCGAGATCGCCTCGGAACTCCCACCCGCCGAGGGGGTCGGCCTCCTGGAAGCCCTCGAGGAGGAGGTCGCGGCCGACACCCTCGAGGAGATGACGCCTGAGGACCAGGTGCGCATGCTCGAGGCGCTGGGTCCGGAGCGCGCGGCTCGCATGCTCGAACGCATGTCGCCGGACGACGCCGCAGACCTGCTCCAGGATCTCGAGCGCGAGGAAGCGGAGGCGCTCCTCGGCCAGATGGATCCAGGTGAGGCGGCCGAGGTCCTCAAACTCCTCGGGTACGAGGAGGAGAGTGCGGGCGGTCTCATGACGACCGAGTTCGTCACCGTCGAGCCCACCCAAACCTGTCAGGCGGTCATCGACTCGCTGCGGCACCGCGTGCCGGACGAGGAGCATGCGTACCACCTGTACGTGACGGACCAGAGTGGCCGGCTCGTCGGTGAGCTGTCGCTCTACGAGCTGGTCGTCGCGCCTGGGGACGTCGAGGTTGGCGCGGTGATGCGCGACGATCCGATCGCGGTGCGGGTCGACGAGGGTCAGAACGAGGTCGTCGAGGCCATCACGAAGTACAACCTGCTCGCCGTCCCCGTCGTCGACGACCAAGAGCGCGTGGTCGGGATCGTCACCGTGGACGACGTGATCGACCTGGTCCGACCGCAGGAACATTCGGGTGGTCGACGGTTCCTCCGATGAGGCCCTGCGGGACGAGGCTGTGAGCGCGCCCGAGCAGGGGCGGCGCCGCAGGCTGGGACGCGCGCGCGGACTCCTCCGCCGCCGCGCGGGGCTCGTCGCCTTCCTCGCGGTGGTCGGTCCAGGGCTGATCACGGCTTCGGCGGACAACGACGCTCAGGGCATCACGACCTACTCGCTCGTCGGAGCGAAGACCGGCTATGCGCTGCTCTGGGTCCTGCCCCTCGCGCTCCTGGCACTCGTGGTGACCCAGGAGGTCGGGGCCAGGATCGGGCTCGTGACCGGCAAAGGCCTCGGCGCCCTGATCCGGGAGCGCTTCGGTGTGCGCCCGGCAACCCTCGCGATGCTGCTGCTGCTCGTGGCGAACCTCGCGACGACCGCCGCCGAGTTCGCGGGGGTGGCCGCTGCCCTCGAGATCTTCGGCGTGACCCGGTACATCTCCGTCCCGATCGCCGCGGTGCTGGTGCTCGTCCTCGTCGCGAAGGGTGGCTACCGGCGGGTGGAGCGCGTCCTCCTCATCGGGTCGGCTGTGTTCGGTGCGTACATCGTCTCCGGCGTCCTCGCACACCCCGACTGGACCGCGGCCTTCCGCGGGTTCGCCACCCCTTCGTTCGAGAAGGACCCGGTCTTCGTGCTGACGGCGGTCGGCATGGTCGGGACCACGATCACGCCGTGGGGGCAGTTCTTCATCCAGGGGTACGTCGTGGACAAGGGGCTCGGCCCGGACGACCTGGCGTACGAGAGAGCCGATGTGTTCCTCGGACAGCTGGCGATGGGCGTGGTGGTGTTCTTCATCATCATCGCGACCGCAGCCACCGTGTTCGCGACCGGGGCCACGATCGTCGACGCGCAGGACGCGGCCCGTGCGCTCGAACCTCTGGCCGGCCGTTTCGCCGAGGTCCTGTTCGCGCTCGGGCTGCTGAATGCCTCGCTCATGGGGGCGAACATCCTGCCGCTCTCGACGTCCTACGCGGTGTGCGAGGCCTTCGGGTTCGAGCTCGGCCTGGACCGTTACATCCGGGAGGCGCCGGTCTTCTACGGGATCGTCGCGTTCGCGATCGGGTTCGGCGCGCTCGTGGTTCTGATACCCGGGATCCCGCTGGTCCCGATCCTGTTCATCTCCGCCGTCGTGAACGCGGTGCTCCTCGCACCGATCCTCATCTACCTGCACATCCTGGCGAACGACCGTGACCTCATGGGGGACCTGAAGAACGGGCGCCTCGCGAACGTCCTCACGCTCGGGACGATCGTGCTGCTCATCATCCTCACGATCGTGCTCGCCGTGGTTTCGATCGTGGCTGCCTGAGCGGTCGGCGACTGTCCCGGCCCGGTTCGCACGCGGTACGACGACCCGCTACCATCCGTGACCTGCCCACCTCGACGGAAAGGGGGACGTCCGTGATGCACGTCGCGGTCACCGTCAACGGGGCGCTGCGAGAGGCCGACGTCGAGCCGCGCACGCTCCTCGTGTACTTCCTCCGGGAGACCCTCGGGCTCACCGGCACGAACGTCGGATGCGACACGTCCTCGTGCGGCACCTGCACCGTCCTGATGGACGGCGAGTCCGTGAAGTCGTGCACGCTCCTCGCCGCCCAGGCGGACGGGCGCGAGGTCACGACGATCGAGGGCATGGCCACCGACGGGACGATGCATCCGCTCCAGGACGCGTTCCACCGGAACCACGGACTCCAGTGTGGCTACTGCACTCCCGGGATGATCCTGGCGGCGGCGTCGTTCCTGAAGGAGAACCCGACGCCCACCGAGGCGGAGGTCCGCGAGGCGCTCGAGGGCAACCTGTGCCGCTGCACCGGCTACCAGAACATCGTGACGTCGATCCTCGACGCGGCGGGGCAGGTGTCCGCCGCGTCGGCGTAGGGGGGTGGCAGGCGTGGCGACGACGGAGACCTACGTCGGCAGCACGGTCCTGCGCAAGGAGGATCCCGAGCTCCTCACCGGGCAGGCGAGCTACGTCGACAACCAGACGATGCCCGGGATGCTGTGGATGGCGGTCGTGCGCCCGCCGTACGTGCACGCGCGCATCACGGGCATCGATACCTCGGCGGCCAAGGCGATGCCCGGCGTCGTCGGCGTCTTCACGGCCGAGGATCTGGACCTCGGCGCCCTGCCATTCGTGTGGCCGATCACCGAGGACATCAAGGTCCCGGTCCACTACCCGCTCGCGAAGGACAAGATCCGCTTCCACGGCGACGCCGTCGCGGTCGTCGTGGCCGAGACCCGCGGCCTGGCGCGCGACGCCGCCGAGGCCGTCCACGCCCAGGTGGAGGAGCTCCCCGCGGTCACCGACCCCGAGGCCGCGATGGTCGACGGGGCCCCGATCCTGCACGAGGACCTCGGCACGAACGTGACCGTGCACTGGAGCCACGGAGGCGCCGGCGACCAGTCGGTGTTCGAGAGCGCGCCGGTGATCGTCGAGGAGCGATATACGCAACCGCGGTTGATCCCGAACGCGATCGAGCCGCGCGGCTGCCTGGCGTATGGCGTCCCGGCGATGGGCGAGTACACGCTCATCAGCGCGACGCAGATCCCGCACATCGTGCGCGCGACGCTCGGCGGCGTGGTCGGGATCGCCGAGTCGAAGCTCCGCATCGTCGCGCCGGACGTGGGCGGCGGGTTCGGGTCGAAGCTGAACGTTTACGCCGAGGAGGCCCTGGCGCTCGCGACGGCGAAGGCGACCGGACGACCGGTGAAGTGGATCGAGGACCGGCACGAGAACTACGTCGCCACGATCCACGGCCGCGGCGTGATCCACGACTGCACGCTCGCGGGCACCGAGGACGGCCAGATCCTCGGTCTGAAGTTCATCGAGATCGCCGACCTGGGCGCGTACTACCAGCTGCTCACGCCCGGGATCCCCGAGCTCGGCGGCTGGGTGTACATGGGCCCTTACGACCCGCAGACGTACTGGTACGAGTTCACCGGTGTCCTCACGAACGCGACGCCGACCGACGCCTACCGCGGCGCGGGCCGCCCCGAGGCCACGTACGTCGTCGAGCGACTCGTCGACGCGTACGCACGGCGGATCGGGATGGATCCGGCGGAGGTCCGCCGGAAGAACCTCGTGCCCAGGTTCACCGAGGCCCGCACGGCGATCAGCGGGCTGAACGTGGACTCGGGCGACTATCACGCCACGTTCGACAAGGCGCTGGAGATGGTCGGGTACGAGGACCTGCGTCGGGAGCAGGCCGAGCGCCGCGAGCGCGGCGACGTGAAGCAGCTCGGCATCGGGCTGTGCACCTACATCGAGATGTGCGGGCTGGCGCCCTCGAACATCCTGGGCGCGCTGCGGTACGCGGCCGGGGGATGGGACGCCTGCACGGTGCAGTGCCTGCCCGGCGGTGAGGTCGTGCTCAAGATCGGCACGTCGCCGCACGGCCAGGGGCACGCCACCACCTGGGCGCAGATCGCGGCAGACGCCCTCGGGGTGACGCCGGACGACGTCCGCGTGCTCCACGGCGACACCGCGGTCTCGCCGCTCGGCATGGACACCTACGGCTCGCGGAGCGTCTCGGTCGGGGCGACCGCCCTGCACCTCGCGCTCGAGAAGATCAAGGAGAAGGCGCGCACCCTCGCGTCGCACGAGCTGGAGGTCGCGGAGGACGACCTGGAGTTCGCGAACGGGACGTACAGCGTCAAGGGCGCCCCCGACCGGGCACGGACGATCGCGGACCTCGCGGCGAGCGCGTGGCACGCCCACGCGATCCCGGACGGGTTCGAGCCGAACCTGGAGGCGACCGCGGTGTTCGACCCGCCGAACTTCACGTGGCCGGGAGGCGCGCACATCTGCGTGAGCGAGGTCGACACGGAGACCGGCGCCGCCGAGATCCTGCGCTACGTCGCGGTGGACGACTGCGGCACGGTCATCAACCCGATGATCGTCGAGGGGCAGCTCCACGGCGGGATCGCGCAGGGGATCGCGGAGGCGCTGTACGAGGAGGCGATCTACGACGACCACGGCAATCTGATCACCTCCTCGATGACCCAGTACCTCATCCCGAGCGCGACCGAGATCCCCTCGTTCGAGCTCGACCGGACCGAGACGCCGAGCACGACGAACCCGCTCGGCGTGAAGGGGATCGGCGAGGCCGGGACGATCGCGGCTCCGCCGGCCGTCGTGAACTCGATCGTGGATGCGCTCGCGCACCTCGGCGTGACCGACGTCGGCAAGCCGGCGACACCGGAGCGTGTCTGGGAAGCCATCCGGCGAGCCGAAGGAGGTGCGGCGTGATCCCGGCGCCCTTCGAGTACGAGCGCGTCGAGTTCGTCGACCACGCGCTCCAGCTGCTCACCGACGACCCCGAGGCGAAGATTCTGGCCGGCGGGCACTCGCTCCTGCCGCTCATGCGGCTGCGGCTGGCGCGGCCGTCGATGCTCGTCGACATCACGCGCATCGCGGAGCTGTCGTACGTCCGCGAGGAGGGGGAAACGATCGCGATCGGCGCGCTCACCCGGCACCACGACCTGGCGAACAGCGAGCTGCTGCAGCAGGCCTGCCCGATCGTCGCCTACGCGGCGAGCGGGATCGGCGATCCGCAGGTCCGGCACGTCGGGACGATCGGCGGCTCGTGCGCCCACGCCGACCCGGCCTCGGACCTCCCGACGGTGCTCGTCGCGCTCGGCGCGGAGCTGGTGACCAGGGGACCGGACGGCACGAGCAGGACCGTTCCCGCGGACGCGTTCTTCCGCGGGCTGTTCGAGCCCGACCTGCTCCACAACGAGATCCTCACCGAGATCCGGGTTCCCAAGACCGGCTCGCGCGGGTGGAGCTACCTGAAGTTCCACCGTCGAGCGATCGATTGGGCGCTCGTCGGGGTCGCCGCGGTTGCGACCCGGCAGGGGGCCGCGATCGCGCTCACGAACATGGCCGACCGCCCGATCCGGGCGGCGGGCGTCGAGGAGGCGCTGGCCGGCGGGGCGGACCCCGCCACGGCCGCCGAGCGCGCCGCCGAGGGCACCAGCCCCCCGTCGGACGCGTTCGCGAGCGCCGAGTACCGCCAGGAGCTCGTGAAGGTCATCGCGCGCCGGGCGATCGAGGAGGCGATGTCGAGGTAGCCGCGCCGAGCCGCGCCTCGACACACGACCCGTGAGTCGCCTCGAGGCGGCGATCGATCGTCTCGCCGCCGAGACGCGGTTCTCCGGCGTCGTGCGCGTCGACCGGGGGGACGACGTCGTCCTCGCGAAGTCGTACGGCCTGGCGCACCGCGGCTTCCGGATCGCGAACACCGTCGACACGCGGTTCGGGCTCGCCAGCGGGACCAAGGGCCTGACCGCCATGGCCGTGATGAGCCTGATCGAGGAGGGGCGGCTCGCGTCGGACACGACGGCCCGATCGGTGCTCGCGGAGGATCTCCCGCTCATCGACGACGAGGTGACGGTCGAGCACCTGCTCGCGCACCGCTCGGGCATCGGCGACTACGTCGACGAGGATCTCGACCTCCCGATCACCGATCACGTCCTGACCGTCCCGGTCCACGAGCTCGGGACGATCGAGGACCATCTCCGGGTGCTCGATGGCTACCCGAGCAAGTTCCGACCGGGCGAGCGCTTCTCGTACTGCAACGGTGGATATGTCGTGCTGGCGTTGATCGCCGAGCGCGTGTCCGGCACGCCGTTCCACGACCTCGTGGAGCAGCGCGTCTGCCAACCCGCGGGGATGACCGACACCGCGTTCCTCCGCTCGGACGAGCTGCCCGGCGGGGTGGCGCTCGGGTACCTCGCGGAGGACGGGATGCGAACCAACGTCTTCCACCTCCCGGTCCGAGGGGCCGGGGACGGCGGCATCTACTCCACGGCGGCGGACATCAGCATCCTGTGGGCGGCGCTGTTCGCGGGGCGCATCGTCTCGGCGGATCTGGTCGCCGAGATGGTTCGTCCCCACAGCGATGTACCGGGGGATCCACCCAGGCGGTACGGGTTGGGGTTCTGGCTCGCGCGGACGGGCGACGTCGTGGAGCTTCACGGGTACGACGCAGGCGTGTCCTTCCGGACCGTGCACGATCCGAACGACCGTCTCACCCACACGGTGCTGTCGAACACGAGCGAAGGGACCTGGCCCGTCACCGAGCTCCTGGACGAGCTCATCCTGCCGGGTCTTTGACGACCGCCCGTATTCCTGCCTAGATGGAGGACGTGCTTGCGCAGGGAGCGGAGAACACCGACCAGGGCTGGTTCTGGGAGTGGGGACTGTCGGTCATCGTCGTCCTGGTCGTGGCGATCCTCATCACGATCGTCATCCAGGTGCTCGTCCGGCGGTTCCGCCGGAAGCTGGAGGGCAGCCCGAGCTTCACGCAGGAGCTGAACCTCCAGCGGATCGCCACGTTGACCGGGGCGCTATCCACGGCGGGTCTCGCGGCGACCTGGACGATCGCGACCCTCGTCGTGCTCGGCGAGCTCGGCGTCAACATGGCGCCGATCTTCGCGAGCGCCGGTGTCGTGGGCGTCGCGCTCGGTTTCGGCGCCCAGTCGATCGTGCGCGACACGCTGTCCGGCTTCTTCATCCTGCTCGAGAACCAGTTCGGCGTCGGCGACGTCGTCGAGGTGCAGACGACGGCGAACCCGGTCGGAGGGAAGGTCGAGGGTCTCAGCCTGCGCATCACCACGCTGCGCGCGTTCGACGGCACGCTGCACCTGGTCCCGAACGGCAACATCCAGCTCGTCAGCAACAAGTCGCGCGGGTGGGCGCGCGCGATCGTGGACGTCCGGGTCGCGTACGGGGAGGACGTGGATCGCGTCCGCGGCGTGCTCGAGGAGCTCTTCGAGGAGGTCCGGATCGACCCTGCGCTGAGCGACTGGATCCGTGAGGGGCCCAGCGTGCTCGGCATCGAGACGCTGTCGGACTACGCCCAGGTGGTACGGGTCATCGCCGACACGCGGCCGTCGAAGCGGTGGGACACGGAGCGAGCGCTCCGCGAGCGGATCGCGCGGCGCCTGGACGCCGAGGGGATCCGCGTGCCGCTCCCGCCGGTGGGGCCACAGCCGGGTCAGCCGCGCGCGTGAGCCGGCCACGCGCGAGCGCGACGCCCGGTACCCTGGGACGGCCATGAGCCGCCTGCCGCTCGCCTCGGTCGAGGACCTCCAGCGCGAGTTGGGGGACCGCCGCTACCTGGCCGATCGCGGCCTGACGACGGCGATCTACCTGGCGGTGTCGCTCGACAAGCCGCTGCTCCTCGAGGGCGAGGCCGGGGTGGGCAAGACCGAGGTCGCGAAGGTGCTCGCCTCGCTGCTCGGGCGCGACCTGATACGGCTCCAGTGCTACGAGGGCATCGACGCGTCCCAGGCGCTGTACGAGTGGAACTACTCGCGGCAGCTGATCGCCGTCCGCGCGATGCAGGACGTGACCGCCGAGACGCACGTCGAGGACCTGTTCGGCCCCGAGTACCTGGTCGAGCGCCCGCTCCTCGCCGCGATCCGCGCCGGCTCGCGGGCGGTGCTGCTCGTCGACGAGCTCGACCGCGCCGACGACGAGTTCGAGGCCTTCCTGCTCGAGATCCTGTCCGAGTTCGCCGTCACCATCCCCGAGATCGGCCGGATCGTGGCCGACGAGCCGCCGGTCGTCGTCGTGACCTCGAACCGCACGCGCGAGCTCCACGACGCGCTGAAGCGCCGCTGCCTGTACCACTGGATCGACCATCCCGCGCTCGAGCGGGAGGTGCAGATCGTCCGCGCACGTGCGCCGGAGGTCCCCGAGGCGCTCGCGCGCGACGTCGCGACCGCGGTGAACCGCCTGCGTTCGTTCGACATCGCGAAGCGCCCCGGCGTCGCCGAGACGATCGACTGGGCGCACGCCGTCGCGTTCCTCGGCGTCGAGCGGCTGGACGCCGAGACCGCCGCGGCCACGCTCGGCACGGTGCTGAAGGACCACGAGGACCAGGAGCTCGCCGCCGCGCACCTCGCGGAGGTCCTGGCGCCCGGCGAGCCCGCGGGCGAGCGGGCCGAGGCCTGAGCCGGAGGCGTCCGGCATGGCGACCCGGAGCCCCGAGGCCGAGGCGCTCGAGCGGCTCATCGGGTTCGGCCGCGACCTCCGCCGCCGAGGCCTGCCCGTCGGCACCGGCCGGATCGTGACGTTCTGCCGGGCCGCGGGCGCGCTCGGCGCGCTCGACCGCGACGACCTGTACTGGGCGGGGCGCGCGACCTTGATCTCGCGACCGGCAGACGCCGAGCTGTTCGACGAGGTGTTCGGCGCGTGGTTCCGCGAGGGCATCCGGATCGAGCTCGACCTGCCCGCGCCGGACGGCGAGGATCCCGACGCCGCGCTCCGCACGAGCGACGCCGTCGTGGGCCTGGACGCCGAGGAGGACGCCGTCGTCGCGCGCGAATGGCACGAGCTCGGCGAGGGCGAGGAGACGGAAGGGGAGGCCGCGATCAGGATCGTCGCGAGCGCCTCGGAGATCCTGCGCGGCAAGTCGTTCGCGGACCTGTCCGAGGAGGAGCGTGCTCGGGTCGCCCGCCTGATCCGCAGGCTCGCGGTCCGCGTGCCCGTGCGGAGGACCCGCCGGTACCGGCAGGCGGCCTCGGGCTCGCGGTTCGACGTGAGACGCACGCTCCGTCGCTCGCTCCGCACGCAGGGCGAGCCGTTCCACCGCGCCTGGCGTGCCCGGGCCACGCGGAGCCGACCCCTCGTGCTGATCCTGGACATCTCGGGCTCGATGGCGCCGTACTCGCGCGCGCTCGTGCAGTTCGGGTTCGCCGCGATGGCGGCCGGGCGGCGCGTCGAGGTCTTCTGCTTCGGCACGCGCCTCACGAGGGTGACACGGACCCTACGCACGAAGGATCCCGACCGCGCGATGCACGAGATCGGTCGGATGGTCGCCGACTGGGAGGGCGGGACCCGGATCGGCGAGTCGCTGAAGGCGCTGCTCGACGGCTGGAGCCAGCGGGCGGCGCTCCGCGGCTCGGTGGTCGTGATCTGCTCGGACGGCCTCGAGCGCGGCGAGCCCGACCTGCTCCGGCACGAGATGGCGCGGCTGCGGAGACTGGTGCACCGGATCGTTTGGGTGAACCCCCTGAAGGGGAGCCCGCGGTACGAGCCGCTCGCCCGCGGGATGGCGGCGGCGCTGCCCTCGATCGACGTGTTCCTGCCGGGGCACAACCTCGAGAGCCTGGAGGAGCTCAGCCGGGCCCTCGGCGACTGAGGGCGGGTCGCGGCGGCGACCCTGGTTAGGGGGGCGGAACGTCGGGGGGCGACCGCCTCGACCATCGACGCCGGGTGGGCTAGGAGTCGGGACCGTCAGGCTCGCCGCGCAGCGAGAGGTAGTGCTCGACCATCTCGAGTAGTCGCGGGCGACCGAAGCTGCCGTCGTGGCCGCCGTGCGCGATCCGCACCGGCAGCTCGCGGAGCCGCGCCATGCTGCGGCGGTAGTCGTCGATGTTCGACTCGGGGAGCTCGTCGAGGAACGGCGGGTTCTCGTACACGCAGTCGCCCGAGAACAACGTGCCGGTCCCCGCCTCCCACAGTCCGACCTCGCCGGGCGTGTGGCCGGGGAGGTGCAGGACCTCGAACCCCCGGTCGCCCAGGTTCACGACGTCGCCCTCCTCGATCAGCCGGGTGGGCGTCGACGGCTGGATCTCCCAGGCCGCGGGGTCGAACCCCTCGTACGGGAGCGCGTCGATCAGGACGTCGGGGATCTGGTAGCCGGCGGCGCGCATCTCGCGCAGGAAGCTCTCGCTCTGCCCGCTCGCGAACAGCGAGGACAGCCGTCCGCCGCGACGCAGGACGTCGGCGTCTGCGGGATGGACGAGCACCTCCTGGAACTCATGCATCGCACCGATGTGGTCATAGTGCCGATGCGTCGCGAGCGCGAGCACCGGCCGGTCGAACAGCTCGACGAGCTCTTCGCGCAGCGGGCCGATGCCGAGCCCGCCATCGACGAGCAGATCGCGCTCCGAGCCACGCACGAGCCACATGTTGCCGCGGATCACCGGATCGACGTGCGGCTCCCAAAGGAGGAACACGCCGTCCTCGATCTCGCGATGCGCGTACCAGCGCTCGGCGATCCGCATGGCGGCATCGTAGTCCCGGTGCGTCGGACCCGGGGCTCGCTCAGTCGTCGCGTTCTGCGGCGTAGGCGCGGTCGAGGAGCTCGACGGGGTGGAGCACCTCGATCTGCCCGCCGAGCGCTCGGAGCCCCGCGGCGATCTGCATCGTGCAGCCCGGGTTCGCGCTCGCGACGACGCTCGCGCCCGTCGAGGCGATCGCCTCGGCCTTCGCCCGCATCAGGGCATCCGCGGTCTCGGGCTGCGTGAGGACCGATAGGCCGGCGGCCCCGCAGCACGTCTCGCCGTCGGGCACGTCCACGATCTCCAGACCGGGGATCGCCGCGAGGAGCGCTCGGGGCTGGTCGCGGAGGTGGAGCACGCGCAGCGCGTGGCAGGCGTCGTGGTACGCGACGCGCTCGACGCCGGGGTTCGCGCTCGGCGGCTCGAGACCGTGCTCGGCGAGGAACGCGAGGACGTCGCGCGTCCGGTCGGCGAACGCGCTCGCCTCGTCGGTCCCGAGCACGTCGCCGAGCTCCCCGAGGTGCGCCGAGCACCCGGCGGCGGTCGAGACCACCACGTCCGCCTCGCCGAAGGCGCGGAGCGTCCGGCGACCGAGGGTTCGCGCGGTCTCGAGCTGCCCGTGGTGGGCGTGCAGGGCTCCGCAGCACCCCTGGCCCCTCGGTACGACGACCCGCCACCCGTTCCGCGCGAGGACGCGCGCGGTCGCGAGGTTCACCGAGCGGTACCAGCGGTCCTGCACGCACCCGGTCAGCAGCGCGACGGTGCCGCGCGGCTCGCCGACGGGCCGGGTGACGGGCGGGAGCGGGCGCTCGCGTGAGCGGTGGGGGAGCAGCGCCCGCGTTCGTGCCGAGAGGAACGGCCGGCCGAGCGGCTGCAGGCCCGCGAGGAGCGAGGTGAGCCACGGCCGGGTGAGCACCGTCCGCAGCCCGAGGCGCCGCAGCCGGCGCTCGCGCCCGGTCCGGAGCGGCTCGAGCTGGACGCGCGCGCGCTCGACGATCCGGCCGTACGGCACGTGCGAGGGACAGACGTCCTCGCACGCCCGGCACGCGAGGCACGCATCGAGGAACCCGGCGAGGGTGGCGTCGACCTCGGCGCGGCCCTCGGCGACCGCACGCATCGCGGCGATCCGTCCCCGCGGCGAGGCCGTCTCCTCGCCGGTGAGGCGGTACGTCGGGCAGTGCGGCAGACACAGGCCGCAGCCGACGCACCGATCCAGGTCCTCGTCGCTCGGCGCGTCGCCGGGAGCCCACCCGGGCGCGAGCCGCAGCGTGCCGACGAACCGGACCCCTTCCGGCAGGCCGCCGTGCGCGGTGGAGTCGGCTCCGGTGTCCGGGTCCACCTCAGATCCCTCCCCAGAACCGGCCGGGGGCGAGCACGCCGTTCGGGTCGAACGCCGCCTTCAACCGCTCCTGCACCGCCCGGGCGGGAACGGGGGAGTCGCCGAGGCCGCCCGCGCCGCGGATCACCGGGGCGATGCCGCCCAGGTCCGAGGCCCGGGCGCGTAGGGCCTCCAACTGCCCATCCGCGCCCTCGAGCCCGGCCCACAGCAGGCCGACGCCGAGGAGCGCGCCCCACCGCTCGCCGGCCGCGAGCGCCATCGCCCCGAGCGCCGAGGGGCGGACCGAGGCCTCCGCGACGACGGGCGCCTCGTCCCAGGGACGGTGCGACGGGAAGGCGTCCTCGTCGACCTCGTCGAGCTCCGGCACGACGCTCCGCGCCGCGGCGGTCTGCTCCTCGACCTCCTCGAGCCAGCCCTCCAGGCGGACCTCGACCTCTCCCGGTGTCGCGACGATCCCGGCCGGACCCGGGACGGCGCCGAGCAGCGCCTCGCCGGTGCCGATCGGACCCGGCGCGTGGAGCGTCCGGCGGGCCTTGGGGAGCGGCCGCACCCGAAGCGCGACCTGCACCAGGACGCCGAGCGTGCCGAGCGACCCCGCCAGGACGCGGTGCAGGTCGTACCCGGTCGCGTTCTTCACGGTCCGGGCGCCGCTCGTGACGAGCCGACCGTCGCCAGTCACGACCTGGGCCTGGAGCACCGAGTCGGCGACGCGCCCGACGCGCAGGCGCCGCGGCGACTGGACGTCGGCCGCGATCACGCCGCCGACCGTCGAGTCGGCGGGAGCGTCGCTCGGCCACTCCTGCTCGCCCTCGGCCAGGATGCGCCCGAGCTCGCCGACGCGCATGCCGGCCTCGACGACCACGATCATCTCGGCGGGTTCGTACGCGACGAGCCGGTCGAGCTGCGTCGTCCAGAGCTCGCCATCGACCTCGCACGCGTTGCCCTTGTCCGCGTGGTGGCGGCCGCCGACGACGAGCAGCCGCAGCGCCGAGGCGTTCGCGTCGCGCACCGTCTCGAGGACGTCGGCCGCCGCGTGCGGATGGATCAGCTCCATGCGTCCTCCGGCCGGCTCACGGCGGATGTCGCCGCGACCGCGCCCAGCGCGGGCAGCTCCCCGCACCGCGCGCCGTCGGGCAGGACCTTGTGCGGGTTCATGTGTTGGTCGGGGTCGAACGCCGAGCGGACGCAGGCCTGCGCGGCGAGGTCTTCGTCGGTCCACACGAGCGGGAGCGCGCCGCGCTTCTCGAGGCCGATTCCGTGCTCGCCCGAGATCGTCCCACCGAGGTCGACCGCCAGCCGGACGATCTCGGCGCCGGCCGCCAGGGCGCGCTCGAGTGCCCCGGCCTGCCGCACGTCGAAGTGCAGGTGGGGGTGCAGGTTGCCGTCGCCCGCGTGTGCGTTGCAGGTGACCGGAAGGTCGTGACGCCGCGCGATCTCCGCGATGGCCGAGAGCGCCTCGGCGAGCCGCGTCCGAGGGACCACGACGTCGTGGAGCGTGTAGTGAGGCGCGATCCGCCCGACCGCGCCGAGCGCGTTCCGCCGACCGCGCCACAGTCGGTCGCGATCCTCCGCGTCGCTCGCGACGCGGATCGTCCTCACGTCGTGCTCGCGGGCGACGCGCTCGACCGCCTCGGCCTGCGCTCGCGTCGCGGCCTCGGTGCCATCGACCTCCACGATGAGGACCGCGGCCGCGTCCACCGGGTAGCCGGCGTGGACGAAGCGCTCCACGGCCTCGACGATGGGCCGGTCCATGAGCTCGATCGCCGCCGGCACGACGCCGGATGCGATGATTCCAGAAACGGTTGCAGCGCAGTCCTCGATGTCGGTGAAGTCCAGGATCATCGTGCGGACGGCCGGTGGGATCGGCGTGAGGCGCACGCATGCCGCGGCGACGATCCCGAGCGTCCCCTCCGAGCCGACGACCGCGGCGCGCAGGTCGTAGCCCGGTGCGGAGGGACCCTCCGAACCCAGGCGCTCGACGGTGCCGTCGGGCAACACCAGGTCGAGGGCGAGGACGTGGTTCGCCGTCGTGCCGGACGCCAGGCAGTGCGGTCCGCCGGCGTTCGTCGCCACGTTGCCGCCGATGGTGCTGCTCTGCCGCGACGACGGGTCGGGGGCGAACGTGAGGTGGTGTGGCTCGACGGCGGTGACGAGGTCGAGCGTCACGACGCCGGGCTCGACCCACGCGAGCCGGTCGTCGGGGCGCACCTCCACGATCCGGTCCATCTTGGTCGTGACGACGACCAGCGCGTCCCCGACCGGCGTCGCGCCGCCGGCGAGTCCGGTGCCGGCGCCGCGCGGAACGATCGGGAGGCCGTGCTCGGCCGCGACGCGGACGCATGCCACGATGTGGTCGACCTCGCGGGGGAACGCGACCAGGGCGCACTCCCCCTCGAGCATGGACGCGTCCCTGGCGTAGACCGCGAGCGCGAGGGGGTCCGAGAGCACCTCGGTGGGACCGAGGACCTCCTCGAGCGCTCGGCGCGCGGCATCGACGTCGGCCATGGCGACGTCTGTCAGGCTAACGCGGAGGCACCGGGGAGGTGGGAGCCGTCAGGCGACGCGACCGGGAGCGCCGTCGGGCGTCGAGAAGGGGAGCCCCTCGCGCTCCCACTCCTCCATGCCGCCCTCCAGGTTGTGGGCGTCGAAACCGCGGGCCTGGAGCATGAGCGCGCCGAGCTCGCTGCGGTTGCCCGAGCGGCACACGACGACGACCGGCCTGGACGGGTCCAGCTCGCCGGTCGCGCCGGCCAGGATCCCGTTCAGTGGGATGTGGACGGCGTCCTCGATGCGTCCGGCGACCCATTCGTAGGTCTCGCGGCAGTCGACGATCTGGACCTCGTCGCGACGATCCCAGACGCCCTTCGGGTGGTTGAGCTCGGTCATGCGGTGGATGCTACCAACGCCTGGCGTTACGACCGCCCCACGGCCTCGAGCGCGGCGGTGAACGCCTCGTACGCGCGCGGGTCGAACAGGACGAACCGGACCTCTTCGACCCGGGTGGTCGCCCCGATGACCGCCCGGATCCCGATGGGCGCCGCCTCCTCGAGGGGGTAGCCGTACACGCCGGTGGAGATCGCGGGGAACGCGACGGTCCTCGCGCCGACCTCGTCCGCGACACGGAGCGCGGATGCATGACAGCGCGCGAGGAGCGAGGCCGGGTCGTCGACCTCACCGTAGATCGGGCCGACCGTGTGGATCACCCACCGGGCACGGAGCTTGCCGCCGGTGGTCGCGACCGCCTCGCCGGTGGGCAGGCCGTCGGGGAATCGCGTACGGCGGATCTCCTTGCACTCGGCCAGGATCGCCGGCCCGCCGCGTCGGTGGATCGCGCCGTCGACACCCCCGCCGCCCATGAGCCCAGCGTTCGCCGCGTTCACGATCGCGTCGACGTCCTCGAGGGTGAGGTCGCCGAGCGTCAGGGTCACCGCAGGCATATCGGTATCGTAGCGGCGAGCCGATGAGGGACATCGACCTGCCCGCCCAGGGGGACACGTGCCCCGCGTGAAGCTGCACGCATCCGAGTCCGTGGCGATCCACGGCCTGTTCGTGGTCTTCGGGCTTGGGATCGCCGCGTTCTTCCCCTTCGTCTCCCTGTACCTCGCGGGCCGGGGTCTGACGCCGGACCAGATCGGCCTGGTGATCGCGATCATGGCGTTGGCCCGGCTGGTGACGAACCCGGTGTGGGGACACGTGGCCGACACGACGATCGGGCGGGTGACGGCGCTCCGGCTCGGATCGCTCGGGGTCGCCGCCGCCGCGCTGTCGATGAACCTCGTCGAGGGGTTCGTCCCGATCGCCGCCGTGTCGTTCGTCCTGGCCGGGATGCAGGTCGCCGGCGGGCCGAACCTCGATGCGATCGCGCTCGCGCACCTCGGCGACGAGCGGATGACCGACTACGGCCGGATCCGGGCGTGGGAGAGCATGTCGTATGCGGCGGGGTGCCTCACGTTCGGTGCGATCCTCCAGGCCGCCGGCATCCGCTGGGCGATGCCGATCTTCGGCGTGGCCAGCCTGGGCGTCGTCGCGTGGAGCGTGACGCTCGAGCGTGACCGGCCGCAGCGCGTCGAGCGCCACGGCAGGCTCGGCACGGTCGGTGCGGTCTTCCGCGCAGCGCCGAGGCTGTGGGGCTTCCTCGTGGCGATCCTCCTCGTCTGGACCGGGTTCAACGCGGCGTGGAACTTCATCGCGCTCAAGATCGCGGACGAGGGCGGCGGCCCGATGCTCGTCGGGTTCGGTCTGGCGCTCGGCGGTCTGGTCGAGGTGCCGACGATGCGGGTCTCCTCGCGTCTGCAGGCGCGCTGGGGGCTGCGACGCGTGTTCGTGCTCGGCTGCCTCGTCTACGCGACGGGGTTCCTGCTGTGGGGCACGATCTCGAACCCCACGATCGTCTCGATGCTCGCCGTGTTCGAGGGCCTCGCGTTCGCCCTGCTGTTCACCACCGGCGTCGTGGTGGTCGGGCGCCTCCTCCCCTCGAACCTCTACTCGACGGGCAACGCCCTCGCCCAGATGGTCGGGTTCGGGATCGGGCCGATCATCGGCGCCGGGATCGGCGGGTTCGTCTACCAGGAGGCGGGACCGGTGGTCCTGTACGCGGGCGCGTCGGTCCTCGCCGTCGGCGGCGCGATCGCCGCCTGGATCGCGTTGTCCACGCCCGCGCTCTCGAGACCCTCCGCCGAGGTCCCCGAGGTCGAGCCCGGCGCGCAGCCCGAGCCCGGGCTCGTCCCGTAGGCGCGCGTCGGTTCGCCCGGGCCCGCGCCGTCGCTTAGGATGGGTGGAAGTCTCCGACGAGGGGGGTTGCCGTGGTCAGCGCGTACATCCTCATCCAGACCGAGGTAGGCAGGGCGAGCCAGGTCACCCGCGAGCTGAGCGGCGTCAAGGGTGTCGTCGCCGTGGATCCGGTGACCGGGCCGTACGACGTGATCGCTCGTGGCGAGGCCAACGATCTCGACGAGCTCGCGAAGGCGATCGTCATGCCGATCCAGGCGGTGGAGGGCGTCACCCGCACGCTGACCTGCCCGGTCCTGTCGTTCTGATCCCCAGACCGATCCACCCGGCCGCCCCGGACCGGGGTGGCGGGCATCGCCCTCGCTCGAGCATCGGAGCATCGCATGCTGAAGATCCGGCGTGACGCGCAGATCTCCGACGTCGACGGCGGGTGGTTCCGCGCTCGTTGGCACTACTCGTTCGACACCTACCACGACCCCGAGTACATCCGGTTCGGGACCCTGCGCGTGTTCAACGACGACCGGCTCGTGCCCGGGGCGATCTGGCCGATGCACCCCCACCGCGACATCGAGGGCCTCACGTACGTCGTCGAGGGCACGTTCCGGCACCAGGACGACGTCGGCGGCCCCCCCGGGCCGCTGCCGGCCGGCTCGGTCCAGCGGATGACGCTCGGACGCGGTGCATGGCACTCGGAGCAGAACGCGTCCGAGACCGAACCCATGCGGTTCATCCAGATGTGGATCATGCCCGCGCAGCGCGGCCTCGAGCCTGAGGTCGAGCAGAAGGTCTTCACGACCGAGGACCGTACCGACCGGCTGCTCCGGGCCATCAGCGGCGAGGGCGGGGACGCGGTCCTCGTCCACCAGGACGCGCACGTCCTCGTCTCGCGGTTGAACCCGGGCGCGCAGGTCGAGCATCCGCTCTCGACCGGCCGCGGCGCGTACCTGTACGTCATCGAGGGTCAGGTCGCGGTGAACGGCGAGGGCATGAGCACGGGTGATGCCGTGCAGATCGCGGACGAGGGCTGGGTCCGGATCGAGGCGAGCGCCGTGAGCGAGCTGATCCTCGTCGACGTCGACCTGCGGGCGTGACCCCCGACGTCACCCTGGCTCGGACGGACGAGCTCTCGCCCGGGGCGCTCGACACGCTGCACCAGCTCTGCCGGACGGCGTTCGAGGAGCCGGGTGCCACGCGGGACCCCGCCGGCCTCGGGTTCACGGCCGACGACTGGGCCCACGCGTGCGGAGGCGTCCATGCGTTCGTGACGGAGGCCGGGGCGCCGGTCGCGCACGGCTCGGTCGTGCAGCGGGAGCTGCACGTGGGCGGCGTCGCCCTCCGCGCCGGCTACGTCGAGGCGGTGGCGACCCGCGCCGACCGTCGGGGCCGAGGGCTCGGCACGGCCGTGATGCATGCGCTCGGCGACGAGATCCGTGCCCGGTTCGAGCTCGGCGCGCTCGACACGTCGCTCCACGGCTTCTACGCGCGGCTGGGATGGGAACGCTGGCGCGGGCCCACCTCCGTGCGGACCGACGACGACCCCGTGGCGACGCCGGAGGAGGATGGATACGTGATGGTCCTGCGGACACCGTCGACGCCGGCGCTCGACCTCGACGCGCCGATCAGTTGCGAGTGGCGTCCCGGCGACGTCTGGTAGCGGACCTCACTCGTCGTCGAACGACGCGGGGAACGGAAGCGCGATCGGATCGTAGAACCGCGATCGGCCCTGGGCGTCGAACCGGTCGAGCCCGAAGTCGCGGACGTCGACGACCTTCGTCGTGCCCGTGACCGCCAGGTCGGCGGCGATCTTCGCGACCGCGGGACCCCACATCATCCCGTGGCCGCCGGCGCTCGCGACGGTGACGCCGTCGATCGGCTCGCCGTCGGCCGTGATCGCGGGGCCCATGATCGGCAGGTGGTCCGGTGTGTAGTCGATCGTCGCCGCCCACGCCCTGCGGATGCCCAGGCCCCGCGTCGCCGGCACCAGCTGTGCGAGCCGTCGCTGCATCTTCCGTAGGTACGGCCAGTCGATCCGTCTGGCCGGCCCGGGTGTCTCCGTCGGGTTCGACATGCCCCACAGCAGCCCGCCCTCCTCGAGCCGCCAGTAGAGGCCGCGGCCGAGGTCGAAGACCATCGGCAGCCGCTCGACGTCGAACGCGGGGTCCGGTTCGCTCACCACGACCTGGTGCCGGGCGCCGCCGGCCGGGATCCGTATCCCCGCGAGCCGGCCGATCGCACGCAGGGTCGGGCCGCCGGTGAGCACCACCCGCTCGGTCCGTACGACCCCGGCCGAGGTCTCGACGCCGACGAGGCGGCCCCCCTTCGAACGTCGGAGCCCGAGGAACGTCGTACGCTCGCGGAGGTCCACCTTCGCGCCCCGCATCGCGAGCGAGTAGGCGCGCACGTTCCGGGGCGGATCGATCGAACCGTCCGTCGCCGCGTAGGAGCCGCCGCGGTGACCCTCGGGGGCGAGGGTCGGGTTCAGCGCCACCGCCTCCTCGGCCGAGACCCACCGCGCGTCGAGCCCCTGCGCGCGCTGCATCTCGACCCGCGCGCGACCGTCGTGCTCGTCCCGCTTCGTCACCGCCAGGATCAGGTACCCGAGCTCGCGGAAGCCGGAGTCCGTCCCGAACCGCTCCGGTTGCCGACGGTAGAACGCGATAGACCACCGTCCGAGCGCCACCGTCTCGGGTGTTCCGCCCTGGGCCCGGACGACGCCGGCCGCGCGGCTGGACGCGCCCTGCCCGACCAGGTCGCGCTCGAGCACGACGACGCGGTCCGCGCCGTTCCGGCGGGCGAACCACGACGCCCATCCACCGACCGTGCCGGCGCCGACGACGACGAGGTCGGCGACGTCTCTGCTGCCCATACCCAGGCGCCTCTCGTCGGGAAGGTGCGCAGTCTATCCCCGGCGCTTCGTGTCGGGGACGATGCGTGTGAGCACGTCGGTCTGGACCCGGAACCGCGACGGCTCTCCGAAGCGTGGCCGGGACTCCAGCGTGAGCGTCCACCCGCCACCGCTCGGCCCCTCGGCCGGCTGCCACGGGCTCACGTCGATGAGCGTGCCCTTCACGCGGAAGATCCTGCGGAGTCGCTCGTGCTTGTAGTCGACGACGTACTGCGTGCCGGGCTCCAGACCCTCGAGCGTCGGTCGGAGCTCCTCGTACCGCCGGACCAGACCGGCGAGGGCCTCGACGAACCCGGCACGGCGGTCGGCCTCGGCTGCGCCGACCGCGCGGAGGTTGAAGCTCGACAGCCGGACGCCGTCGCGGAGGAGCCAGGCCATCTCCTCGTCCTCGGGCTCGACGGCCAGGCGGTCTGTCGGCTCGCCGAGCGTCTCCGCGATCTGCCGCGCGAGGTCTCCCGCGGCGCGCTCCGGGCCGGGCTGGGTCAGGTCGCGGAAGTCGTCGGTCATCGCGAGCCAGTATCGCGCCTCGCGTCGTGGGCGGCTCGCGGGACGCGGGTCCCCTAGGCTGTGCGACATGTCGCCCCGCTCGCGGGTCCCGGCGGCTCCGCCGACCCCACTGTCGCGTCGCTCGGTCGTCGAGGAGATCCTCGTCGTGCTGTCGCTCTCGCTCCTCGCGAGCGCGGTCTACGCGATCATCAGCGCCCTCGAGGCGCCGATCCGCGGTGTGACCGTCGCGTCGGTGAACCAGAGCACCGTGCTGGCGCGTCAGCTCGCGGGGATCGTGTTCGGCGTGGCGCCGGCGTGGCTGGTCGTGTACCTGGTCCGGCGGAGCGGCGAGGGGCTCGCGTCGATCGGCCTGTCTCTGGACGAGCCACGGCGCGATCTCGCGCTCGGTGCGCTGCTGTTCGCGATCGTCGGGCTCGGCGGGATCGCCGTGTACCTGGGTGCGGTCGAGCTCGGGGTGAACCGGTTCGTCGTCCCCGTGCCGCCGCTCGGGCACTGGTGGACCGTGCCGGTCCTCCTGCTGCGCGCGGCCGAGGCCGCCCTCGTCGAGGAGATCATCGTCGTGGCGTTCTTCGTCACGCGGCTGCAGCAGCTGCGCGTCGGTCCGGTGACGGCCGTCGGTGCGAGCGCCCTCCTGCGCGGCACGTACCACCTGTATCAGGGCTTCGGCGGGTTCGCCGGCAATCTCGCGATGGGGCTGCTGTTCGGGGCCGTGTTCGTGCGGACGCGGCGCGCGTGGCCGCTCGTGGTCGCGCACTTCCTGCTCGACGTGGCGGCCGGGGTCGGGTTCATCCTGTTCCGCGACCACCTCCCCGGTTTCTCGTAGTCCCCGTACGGTCCGATCTCCGACTTTCGGACGATGCCCTTCGCCGCATGTCCCGGGATAGGATCGTGCCGGACGACGGGAGGGAACCCATGTCGTACGTCTTCGACTACCTCCAGGGACGCGGGGCGGTCTTCACCGTCATCCCGCATCCGAAGGCCGAGACCGCGGCCTCGGATGGGCGCGCGCTCCCCTTCTCCGAGGACGAGGTCGTGACGACGGTCGTCGTGATGGCGGACTTCGGGCCGGCGCTCATGGTCGTGCCGGCGTCCGGCCGTCTCGACCTGGACCTCGCCGCCGAGGCGACGGCGGACCCGAGCGTCCGGCTCGCCAGCGAGCGCGAGCTGGCCCGCGCCTTCCCCGACTACGAGCCCGGCGCGCTGCCGCCGTTGTCGATGTTGCTGCTGGCGCCGATGTTCGTCGACCCCGCGGTCGCCGAGCGCGAGACGATCGTGTTCGCCGCGGGGCGGCAGGACGTCTCGATCCGGATGGCGACGCGCGACCTGTTCGGTGCCGACCCGGTCGTGATCACGCCGCTCACCGCCGACGCGCGAACGGCCCTGGTGCTCGAGGTCGAGGCGGCCGGGGAGGCGCCGGACCCCGAGGGTGCCTCGGTCGTCGACCTGCCCTCGATCGCCGCCAGGCTCGCGTCACTGCAAACGTCGAGGGATCCGGCGCGTCCAGCGCCGTGACCATCGCGGCGCGCCGTCCTCGGTGAGCGTCGCGTCGATCTCGACGTCGTAGGCCTCGGCGTCGCTGCGGATCGTCCACCGCGCCTCGCCCGTGACCGTTGCCTCGGGGAAGTGCAGCGTGTTCGTGGCGCGCGCCTCGACCCAGGCATCGCCGGGGTCCTCCGTCGAGACGCCGACGGTCCCCTCGTACCACTCATCGGTCGTCGGTCGCATGCCCTCGGCCTCGCCCGTCGCCCCGTACGCGGTCACCGCGCGCGTCTGTTTCGCGACGACGTCGTGCTCGATGCGCCAGGTGACGCTCGGCATCGCGGCGCCGCGCGAGGACTCGAGCGGCTTGGCATGCCTCGTGGGCTCCGGCAGGACCGGGCGCTCCGCGATCGGCGAGGGACCGTCGAGCGTCGGCAGCACGAGCGCCGACCCGGCGCGATCGACCGTCAGGGTCACCGGGCCCGGCGGCGGCCACGCGTTCGGCCAGTCCGCGCCGGCGAGGTCCAGGCGGATCCGGTGCCCGGGCTCGAACACCCAGGAGGCGACCTCCAGCTCGAATCTCACGCGGTACGGGGTGCCCGGCTGGAGCGGCGAGGGGTCCTCGCGCGACTCCCGGTGCGTGAGGTTCCGGAGCCCTCGCGTGACGAGCGCGGAGGTGCCGTCGGGGAAGACGTCGCAGAGCTTCGCCGACAGGTACGCGACCGGGGCGGACGACGCCACGGTCACCTCCACCCGCGGGTACCCGAGGATCTCGATCTCGCGATCGAGGGGTTCCCACTCGTAGCTCAGCGAGAACGCCTCGTCCGGGCGCTGATCCATCGGCTGGCCCCACGGTAGGCCGCCGGCGCAGCTGATCCACCCGGTCCAGCCGACGTCGCCGCGGACCTCGAGCTCGTCGGCCGGCGCCGGGACGCGGCCGGGGGTGCGAGTCTGGTCGAGCCGCATCCGCGTCTCCGATGAGCGTTCGAGCGGCCACCCCGGCTCGAACCGCCACTCGCCGTTCATCCGCGCGAGGTCGGCCGCGGGCCTGGTCGGCCGTCGGGCGAACAGCGTGATCGGAGGCTCGCGATCGACGCCGTTGTCCGCACCCTTCAGCCACCGGTCCCACCACCTCGCCATCTCGGGAACGAGGTCGACGTTCGGGCCCGGAAGACACGTCTCGGTCGAGGCGTGCGACCAGGGGCCGAACAGCAGGCGCCGGGGACACCGGAGGTTCGCCATCGCGCGGAGGGAGATGTTCTTGTAGCCGTCGGCCCAGCCACACACGAGCATCGTCGCTGCCTGGATCGACGCGTAGTCCTCGCACAGCGAGCTCTGCTTCCAGTAGTCCGAGTACGTCTGTTCCTGCAGCTGCTGCAGGACCCACGGCTCGGCCTCGCGCATCCGCAGCTCCCACTGCTCGCGCCACCCGTCGCCGTACACGCTCGGCACCGGCGGCAGCACGTTCTCCACGAACATGTACAACGGCCAGTCGACGTGATCGAGCTGCTTCAGCGCGCCACCGAAGTAATGGACGTCGTCCGCGTACCGATCGTCCGAGGCGAAGATCGAACAGATCGCCTTGAGCGCTGGCGGGCGCCGCATCGCGGCGGCGAGCGAGTTGAAGCCTGACCACGACGTCCCGAACATCCCGACGTTGCCGTTGGACCAGTCCTGGGCCGCGAGCCAGGCGATCGTGACCTCCAGGTCGTCGAGCTCCCGCGCCGTGTACTCGCCCTGCGGGATGCCCTCGGAGGAACCCGTGCCGCGGATGTCCAGCCGGCACACGGCGTAGCCGAACTCGCCGGCGAACCGTTCGTACTCGCCCGCGTAATGGGCCGTGAGGTCGTCCTTGCGGTAGGGGAGCGCCTCGAGGAGCACCGGCCACGGCCCGTCGCTCGACGGCAGGTACAGGCTCGCGGCCAGGCGGACACCGTCCGGCATCTGGATGAAGACGTCCTCGCGGCTCACGGCACGGGGATGCTATCGGTCCGTGGCGTGCACCCGCCGCCGATGGCCGCGACCGAGGGTCAGGTCCACGTCGGGAACCAGGCGCGGAGCCGGAACGCCGCGTCCGAGAGCGGACCGCCGGTGAGCGCCGGCCAGAACCAGACGAACAGCCCGACCGAGAGCACGACGAAACCGATCGCGAACGGCAGGTACGGCCTCGAGCGCGATCCGGCGACGCGGATCTCGGCCACGTCCTGGAGCGCGTAGACGCACGCGAGGACCAGGAAGGGCACGATCGGCGTGGCGTAGAACAGGAACTGCGGCCGGGGGACGAGCATCCACGGCACGTACAGGCCGAGCACCGTCACGGCGGCGAACCCCGCTCGCCAGTCGCGGCGCTGTCGCCATCGGAACACCGCGAACGGGACCGCGAGCAGCCCACCCCAGAACACGGCCGGGTTCCCGTTCGCGTAGATCACCTTGCGAAGGCCCTCGACCGGGTAGCTCGAGTAGTAGAGGATCGGTCGGACGAGGAAGATCCATTTCCACGCCTCGGACAGGTACGGGTGGATCGGCTTGCCCGTCTCGTCGAGCACGTCGAGGTGCTGGTGGTAGTCGAGGATCTCGCCCTGCAGCCGCAGCCACCCTCGAACGTCCCACCCGTTCTGCGCGAACCACCCCACGTACGAGACGACGTAGACGGCCACCGGCACGAGCAACAGCGAGATCACTATGCCGAACCCCTCCGCCGCCACCGCCCCCCACAACGCCCGCTCCACCCCCGCCCGCTTCCGCCGCGACCGCTCCCACATGAGAGACAGCAGCACCGCTGTCGCGATGGCGGTCACCCCCGACCACTTCGAAGCCACGGCGCATCCGAACGCGATGCCGGCCGCGATCCTCCACGGCCGCAAGAGAGGTTCGGGAACGGAGGCGGCAACGTGGGTCGGGGTCGGGGCGGAGGGTCCGCCTGAGCCCCCGTCAGACCCACCCGAGGTCGACGTACTCTCCGGCGCCGGCTGAGCAAGTCGCGGATACAGCCCCGGAGCCTCGGCCGCGACCGACCTCACCGTGGTCACGGTTTCGATCCCGAACGTCCGCCGCTCGATCCAGTTGCGGTCCAGGACTAGGAACAGGAAGCCGGCCACCATCCACGTGGTCACGAAGATGTCGAGCATCGCCAGGCGGGACTGCACGAAATGCAGGCTCTCGGTCGCGAGCAGCAGTCCGGCCGTGAACGTCCAGACCGGCTTGCGGAACAGGAGCTGGGCGATGCCGGCGAGCATGACCACGCTCGCGCTGCCGAAGATCACGCCCGAGAACCGCCAGCCGAACGGGTCGGGCCCGAAGATGAGCTCGCCGACGGCGATGGCCCACTTGCCCAGCGGTGGATGCACCCACGCTCCGACGTCGCCCCGCTCGCGGCGCCAGTAGCGCTCGTCCTCGCTGTTCACGTCGCACCGCTCGTTCGAGTAGCCGAGGAGGATGCACGCGGACTTCGAGTAGTAGTACTCGTCGAAGATCCGTTGCTCCGGGTACGTGACATGGGTGAAGCGGAGCACGGCGGCGATGACGCCGACGGCGACGAGGGCCACCGCCGGCCGGTTCACGGCGTGGCGGAACCGCTCGAACGTCGAGGGCGGGACGGCGACCGATCCGGATGCAGACACCGAGGGCGATGCTACGCGGCGCGACGCGGTTCCGAGGGCATGAGGTCACCGCGCGGGCCGGTCCCGCAGCCGGTAGACGAACTGGAGCCCCTGGAAGTCGACGTCGATGGTGGCCGACTTGTTGTCGACCAGCCCGGTCTCCAGGCCCGTCCTCTGGACGATCTCGAAGGTGAGGTCGGTCCCGATGCTCGAGGCCTTCTTCGGCCACGCGATCCACAGCCGACCCGCGGGGTCGAGCGCTGCGGCGAGCGCCCGGAACCGGCGCTCGAGCTCGGCACGGCGGGTGACGAACAGCAGGACCACGTCGAGCGGATCGCCGCGCGCGGACCGAGCGATCCGGACGCCCGCGGGTAGGTCCCCGAGCTCGAACCCCGAGGGCGCGCCGAGCATCAGCGCGCGCGAGCCCTCGCGGATGCCGAGCTTCCGCGGCAGGGGGGTTCCGGAGTAGTCGCGGTGTCCCGAGCTCACGGACCCGAACGATACGCCGGGTGAGGACGACGACAGGCCCTCGTCGGCCGGCCGGCGTGGGACCATCGTGGCGTGGCGGGCACCCTGTACCTCGTCGGGACGCCGATCGGGAACCTCGGCGACATCACGGACCGCGCGCGCGAGACCCTCCGGCGCGTGGACCTCGTCGCCGCCGAGGACACGCGGCGGACCGGTCGCCTCCTGGCGGGTCTCGGCATCCAGGCGAAGACCCTCTCGCTGTTCGAGGGCAACGAGCGCGCGCGGACCGAGGAACTGCTCGGCGCGCTGCGCCGGGGCGACGACGTCGCGGTCGTCTCGGACGCCGGGATGCCGGCGGTCTCGGATCCCGGGTTCCGGATCGTCCGCGCCTGCGCTGCCGAGGGGATCGACGTGCGGGTCGTCCCGGGGCCCTCGGCGGCGATCGCCGCCCTCGTGGTCTCGGGCCTGCCGAGCGATCGCTGGGTCTTCGAAGGCTTCCTCCCGCGCCGCGCCGGCGAACGGCGGGGGCGCCTGCGTGCGCTCCGGAACGACGAGCGGACCGTCGTGCTGTTCGAGTCGCCCCGCCGGCTGACGTCGCTCCTGCGTGACGTGCTCGCCGAGCTCGGCGACCGCCGGGCCGCGGTGGCGCGCGAGCTGACGAAGGTGCACGAGGAGGTGGTGCGCGGGCGGGTGACCGAGGTGCTCGCCACCCTCGCCGACCGCGAGCCGAGGGGCGAGGTCGTGGTGGTCCTCGAGGGCGCGCCGCCGCCCGAGCCGCCGGCGCTCGAGCACCTCGTCGCGGACGCCCTGATGCTCGTCGAGACGGGGATGAAGAAGCGGGCGGCCGCGAGCGAGGTCGCCCGGCGCCACGGGGTCCCGGCGAACGAGGTCTACGACGCCCTCGTTCGCGCGGGCAGATCTACCATCCAGACATGAGCGTGCAGCTCCCACCCCCACCACCCCGGGTCGTCGTCCCCCCCAGGCCCGACCTGCCGGCGCTCACCCCGCGCCGCGCGCGTCGCCGGTGGGGGGCGCTCGCGCTCGTCCTGATCGCGGTCCTCGTGATGGCCCAGGTGGGGCTCGCCACGTGGCTCGGCGGCGGCGGAACCGCGCGGAGCGTGGTCGCCGAGCCGAAGGGGGACCACGCGTTCCTGAACGGCGGACCCGCCGACCCGTACCGGTGGAACCCGTGCCAGCCGATCCGGTACGAGGTGAATCTCGCGAACGCGCCCTCGGGCGCGATCGACGACGTGCGCGAGGCGATCGCGCGCGTCTCGGCGGCGACCGGCATCGAGTTCGTCGAGGTCGGCACCACCACCCGGACCGTCGACCAGCAGATGGGCCGCGCGTTCCAGAGCCGGGTCCCGGGTGAGGAGCGCTTCTACCCGCTGTTGATCGAGTGGGTCGAGCACGAGCACTTCGACTTCGTCGCCGACACGCACAAGGCCGCCGCGTTCGGGATCCCGTACTCGGGGTTCGGCGACCTGGCCCGCACCTACGTGAGCGGCGCGATCGCGATGGATGCGGGTGAGGACCTGCCGCCGGGGTTCGGCCAGCGGTACAGCCGGGGCGTGGTCCTCATGCACGAGCTCGGACACGTGATGGGTCTTGCCCACGTCGGCTCGACCGACGAGATCATGTGGTCCCCCGAGGCGTCGGACGAACGGCTCCCGAACCTGTTCCAGACCGAGTGGGGACCCGGCGACCTCCAGGGTCTGGCGGCGCTCGGCCGAGGGGCGGGGTGTCGCCCCGCGTCGTAACAGCGGGTTGCTAGTCTGACAGAGACTAGCGGCTGAAGCGGGCCGTTCCCGGTGTGGGGGTCGGGTACGATGGCGCGCCATGGGCCGCGACGTCTTCTACATCACGACGCCGATCTACTACCCGAACGACGTGCCCCATATCGGGCACGCGTACGACGCTGTGGCCGTCGACGTCATCGCCCGCTACCACCGTCTCCGGGGCGAGCAGGTCTTCCACCTCACCGGCACCGACGAGCACGGGCTCAAGCTCCAGCGAGCCGCCGAGGCAGCCGGGATGAGCCCGAGGGCGTGGGTGGACGAGATGGAGCCGAAGTGGCGAGAGGTCTGGGCGCGTCTGGACATCGGGTACGACGACTACATCCGCACGACGGAGCCGCGCCACGAGGCCGCGGTCGCCACGCTCCTCCGGGCCGTGTACGAGAACGGGCGCGACGACATCTATCTGGGGTCCTACGAGGGGCTGTATTGCGTCGCGTGCGAGGCGTACTACACCGAGGGTGACCTGGTGAGCGGCAACTGCCCGATCCACGATCGTCCCGTCGAGCTCCTGCGCGAGGAGAACTACTTCTTCCGGCTCTCCGCGTACGCGGATCGCCTCCTCGAGCATTACCAGCGGACGCCGAGCGCGGTCGAGCCTGAGACCCGCCGCAACGAGGTCCTCTCGGTCATCCGCGGGGGGCTCCAGGACTTCTCGATCAGCCGGACGTCGTTCCAGTGGGGAGTCCCGCTCCCGTGGGATCCGAGCCACGTGTGCTACGTCTGGTTCGACGCCCTCGCGAACTACATCACCGCCGCCGGGTACGGCTCGGATGCGGAGCGGTTCTCTCGGCTGTGGCCGGCGAACATCCACATGATCGGGAAGGACATCCTCCGGTTCCACGCGATCTACTGGCCGGCGATGCTCATGGCCGCCGGCATCCAGCCCCCCACACAGGTGTGGGCGCACGGGTTCCTCACGGTCGGTGGGCAGAAGATGTCGAAGACGAACGCGACCGGCGTCCACCCATTCGAGCTCGTGGACCACTTCGGCACGGACTCGTACCGCTACTACTTCATGCGCGAGATCCGGTTCGGCGAGGACGGCAACTTCTCGTGGGAGTCGATGACCGACCGCCACAACGCGGACCTCGCGAACGGGCTCGGGAACCTTGCGAGCCGGGTGCTCGCGATGCTCGCGTCGTCCTTCGAGGGCCGGGTCCCTGGACCGACGGTCGAGGGTGCGGCAAGCGACCTCCCCGAGGTGATCGCCGATGCGGCCCGCCGGTACGACGAGCACCTGCTCGCCGTCCGACCGCACGAGGGGCTTTCGGCGGTCTGGGACATCGTGACGCGGGCGAACCGGTACCTCGTGGAGAAGGAGCCGTGGAAGGTCGCGAAGGACGATGGTCGGGTCGAGGAGCTCGGCTCGATCCTGTACGCCGCGACCGAGACCCTCCGGATCCTCGCGGTCTTGATCCAGCCGATCATGCCGGGCGCGGCCGAGCGTCTGTGGGAGCAGCTCGGGGTCGGTGAGCCGCTCGGGCATCAGCGCGTGCCAGAGGCGGTGACCTGGGGCCTGCTGCGCCCGGGCACCCAGACCGCGAGGGGCGGCGCGCTCTTCCCCCGTCTCGAGCCGTGAATGAAGGTTCGCGGCATCGCGTTTCACGTGAGACTCCGCTCGTGGACCGCAAGGTGAGAGCGCCGAAGCCGCCAGCCCGATGAGCGACAGCAACCCTGAACCGCGGGTGGACGAGGTGGCGGTGGACACCCACTGCCACCTGTTCCTGTGCGACGGCGAACCTCAACTCCTGCTGGAGGAAGCCAGGGCGGTCGGCGTCCGCACGGTGGTGTGCGCGGGGATCGACCCCGAGACCAGCCGTCGCTCGCTCGAGCTGGCCGAGTCGTTCCGAGGGGTGTTCGCCACGGCGGGAATGCATCCGCACACCGCTTCGGCCATGGACCGGGCGGCGGGCGCCGCGATCGAGGAGCTCCTCGGGAACCCACATGTCGTGGCGGTGGGGGAGACGGGGCTGGACTTCTTCCGGATGCTGTCGCCGCGCGAGGACCAGGAGGCGAACTTCCGCCTCCACATCGCGATGGCGCGCGAGGTCGACCTCCCGCTCGTCGTTCACGTCCGCGATGCATGGCCCGAGATCCTTCGACTCCTGGACGAGGGTTCGGCCGAGCGCGTCGTGATCCACTGCTTCAGCGGCGACGCAGGGGTTGCGCGCGAGTGCGCTCGGCGCGGCTACCACGTGTCGTTCGCTGCGAACATCACCTACCCGAAGAACGCGCACCTGCGGGAGGCGGCCGTCAGCGTCCCACTCGACCGCCTGTTGGTCGAGACCGACAGCCCGTACCTCGCGCCGCAACGGATCCGTGGTCGCGACAACGCACCCGCGAACGTCGTCGACGTCGTCGGGCAGATCGCTGATGTTCGAAGCGAGTCGGCGCGGGAGCTCGGAGCGGCGCTGCTCG
Organism: Actinomycetota bacterium; assembly: GCA_035718185.1. GTDB lineage: Bacteria > Actinomycetota > UBA4738 > UBA4738 > HRBIN12 > HRBIN12. The sequence goes on along the minus strand of DASTHN010000178.1, from coordinate 3,742 downwards.
CGAACACGCGACGCGCGTTTCCACGTCTCCGCTAGCGTTTTCCACCTTCCTCGCACTCGAACACCTGTTCACTTTCAAGTTTGCAGTGAGGGTTGAGGCTTTGATACGTTGGCCGGGCTTCGCGCTTGGAGGCTTCGGTACGGCCCCACCGCCGCTTCCCCCCGAGGCCTTCTTCCGACAGGAGGAAGGATGCGGGTTCGACCGAGCCGGGTCCGGAGGCTTCGGATCCGGAAGGCGATCGGGAACGCGGCGCTCGCCGGCGCAGTGCTGGCCGTCGGGCTCACGTACCTGGCGTTCGAGAAGCACGTCACCCTCGTGGTGGACGGGCAGCCGCAGGCCGTGCGGACCCTGAGCGCGAGCGTCGGGGACCTCCTCGACTCGTCGGGGATCGTCCTCGATGGGAACGATGTGGTGGTGCCCCCGGAGGCGACTCCCCTCGCCGACGGGATGACCGTGGTGGTGGACTCGAACGGGCTCACCATCTCGGCCGAGATGGCTCCGCAGGATGTGGGGGCCTGGGTGATGGAAGGGGCGGGCGGGCCGTCGGCGAAGCTGACGATCCCGTCCACCGAGAACTGGTTCTCTGCGGGATCGTCGATCGGGACATCCCGGACGGTGGCAGCCACCGTCGTGGTTTTGGGGAAGGACCACGAGGTGGTCACGAACGCCACGACCGTCCGGGAGCTCCTCTCGGCCATGGGGATCGAGCCCGACGGCGAGGACCGCGTCCGACCATCACCCGGGACCCCCCTTCACCAAGGCATGCACATCACCTACGCGCAGGTCGAGATCCGACTCCGCAGCGCTCGGGTGCCGATCCCGTACACGACCCACACCGTCTACTCCGACGGTCTGCGTCCCGGCGAGACCCGCATCACGCAGGCCGGGCGGGACGGGCTGATGCTCCAGACCTCCCGCGTCTGGATGGTCGACGGGAAGGTCGCGCGCCGGGTCGTGCTCGCGCGACGCGTCCTGATCCCGGCCGTCGCCCAGCGCCGTCTCGTCGGCAGCGCCGCCACGACCCACGGCACGGAGGTCGGCGAGGCGAGCTACTACACCTTCGCGCCGGGCAACGGTCTGACGGCGGCGCACCCGTGGCTGCCGTTCGGTACGGTGGTCTCGGTCAAGAACCTCGCGAACGGCAGGACCGTCACGGTGACCATCAACGATCGGGGTCCGTTCGGTGGGCGCATCATCGACCTCAGCCAAGAAGCCTTCGCCCGCATCGCGCCCCTCAGCTCGGGCGTCTGCCAGGTCCGCCTCACCTGGTGAAGCTGGGCTCGGACTCGCGACCCTGAAGGACCTCGCCCGGCGTCACGGCGTCCGGCCGACGAAGGCGCTCGGGCAGCACTTCCTCGCGGACCCGAACCTCGCGCGGGCGATCGTCGCCGACGCCGGCGTCCGGGACGGCGACCGGGTCTTGGAGGTGGGCGCCGGCCTCGGCTCGCTGACGGTCGCGCTCGCGGCCGCCGGGGCCCGCGTGGTCGCCGTCGAGTTCGACCGCACGCTCCTGCCGGCGCTCCGAGAGGTGGTCGTCCCGTGGCCGCGGGTCGAGATCCGCGCCGCCGACGCCATGCGCGTCGACTGGCCGAGCGCCGTCCCCGGCGACGGGTGGAAGATGGTCTCGAACCTCCCGTACAACGTCGCCGTCCCGCTCGTGGTGGGGATGCTGGAGGAGGTGCCGGGGATCCGCACGTATCTGGTGATGGTCCAGCGCGAGGTCGGCGAGCGGCTCGTCGCCGGTCCCGGCGACCCGGCCTACGGAGCGGTGAGCGTCCGCGTCGCGTACCGGGCCGAGGGAGCCCTGGCGCGCCGGGTCCCGGCGTCCGTGTTCTGGCCGCGGCCGACCGTCGACTCGGTGCTCGTGCGGCTCGAGCGCCGGGTGCGGCCGCCGGTGACCACGGACCCAGGACGCCTGTTCCGCCTCGTCGACGAGGGCTTCGCGGAACGGCGGAAGACGATGCGGAACGCGCTGCGGCGTCTCGGGCTCTCCCCGTTCGACGCCGCATCGGCGCTCGAGCGGTGCGGCCTCGAGCCGAACGTCCGCGCCGAGCGCCTCACGATCCACGACTTCGCCCGGCTGGCGGAGGCGATCGCATGACCGCGCGCGTGGTCCGCCGGGCGGCGCCGGCGAAGATCAACGTGTTCCTCCGCGTCCTCGGTCCCCGCGAGGACGGCTACCACGATCTCGAGAGCCTGGTCGTGCCCACCTCGCTCGCCGACGTCGTGACGGTCCGCGACGCCGACGCCCTGCGCGTCGAGGTCCGCGGCGCTCCGGCGCTCGCGGGCGAGGTCCCCGCGGGGGGCCTGAACCTCGCGCTCGTCGCGGCGCTCGCGCTCGGGGACGCGTGCCCCGACGCCGGCGGGGCGGAGATCGTCGTCGAGAAGCGGATCCCCGTCGCGGCCGGCCTCGGGGGTGGGAGCGCCGATGCGGCCGCGACGATTCTGGCGCTGAACGACCTCTGGGGATGCGGCGTGGACGAGGGGACCCTGATCGAGCTCGGCGAGCGGATCGGCTCCGATGTGCCGGCGATGCTGGCTGGCGGTCCCGCGCTGATGTGCGGGCGCGGCGAGATCGTCGCGCCGGCCGAGGTCGCATCGCTCCACTGGGTGCTCGTGCACTTCGACTTCGGCGTGCGTTCGCCCGACGCCTACCGGTGGTGGGACGAGGAGCGCTCGACGGGACCCGATCCCGGGCCGCTCCTGGAGGCCGCGGCGGCGGGCGACGCGGAGGCGCTCGGCCCGCTGCTGTTCAACGATCTGGAGCCGGTGGTCTTCGCCCGGCACCCGGTCATCGGCGAGGCGAAAGCGGGCTTGCTGGCAGCCGGGGCGTTCGGCGCAGTGATGAGCGGCAGCGGTTCTTCGGTCGTCGGGCTGGCCCGGGACGAGGAGCATGCGCATGCGCTGGCCGAGGCGGTCCCCGGGGCCCTGGCGATCCGAGCGCCGTCCGGCTGAGGCCGGGCCACCGGCTCGCGTCGCGATGGCCGTCGGCGCGCCATAATCGGGTGCACTCCGGGGTCGTCTAACGGTAAGACGCGGGCCTTTGGAGCCCTCGATGGAGGTTCGACTCCTCCCCCCGGAACCAGTTTCAAGGCGTTGTCTCGCAGGTCAGAATCCCAGCATCCCGACGAGGGCGACCCCACCATCCGATCATCGTCAGCGTCGATGAGCCGCTGGGCGAAGTCGCTGGTTCGCGAATCCCTGAAGGCACCTATCCCACGAGCTTGGCCCGAATCGCGTACCGCCTCCACACGCCAGCGGGCAAGAACCCGCAACCCCTGGTGCTCCGCTCCAGCGCCGTTCCATCGAAACGAGAAACGATCCATCGTCCGTCGGTCAGCCTCACCGATATGGGACGGATCGAGTGCTCAACTCTCGCGGGCCAGCGGGCGACCTCCCCACCGGAGTCGCACCACCATATCCCCTTGTAATGGCGGACCCAACGGTAGTTGCCGTGCTTGTCCAGCGCCACTCGCACCTCGTACTTGCCGCTGATCGAGTGAAGGATGGCGTCACATGCACCCTCCTTGCACTTCGGCGTGAACTCCCACTCGGCCTCTGCCGTTCGTGGAGTGTCCGGGATGTCCGTGTGGATCAGCACCAACCTCACCGAGAAGGTGCCCTCCAATGGCGCCTGTCCCGGCTTCGGCTTGGGGGGGGTCGTGGGGCTCGGCGACGGAGACGGGGACGGGGACGGGGATGGCAACACAGGAGACGCGGACGCGACCGTTTGATCCGAAAC
>DASTHN010000177.1:0-2743 GCA_035718185.1 Actinomycetota bacterium | reverse complement strand
GATCGCGAGCGGGAGCGCGATCTCCCGCATCAGGTCGGCGAGGAACACGGAGCCGCCCTTGAGGACCGAGATCAAGACGGGCGCGCGCCCCTCATAGTCCCCGGTGATGGTGCGGCCAAGCTCCTCGATCCGCCGGCGGATGTCCTCGCGCCCGAACTCGACGCTGACGACGTCCGACACCGCCGCCGATGCTAGCAGCCGCCTAGCCGAACAACGCGTCGAGCACGGCCCCACCGGCCTCCACGAGGGCGCCGGCGGCCCGCGTCCACCATGCGCCGGGCTCCGGTGGCGGCGGGGCGGGCACCCCCGTCACGACCAGCGGCACTCGTCCGAGGACCCGGCCTCCCGCCGACACCTGGACCACGCCGATCTCCTCTCCGCGTGCCGGTGGATACGCCACGCGGTCCTCGAGGGCGACCTCGGTGGACACCGTCGCGTCGATGGGCGCGAGACCCCGCAGCGCCGCCCCCGCGTCGACGGACACGGGGTGTCCCTCGACCTCGACGCTGCCGAGCTCCTGCCCCGCCCGGACCAGCGCGCGGCGCTCGAACGAGTCGAACCCGTAGTTCAGGAGCGCGGCCGCGTCCGAGAAGGGTTCGCCCGGCTCGTCGAGGACGACGGCGACGAGCCGCTCATCGCCGCGCTCGGCGGCGGCCACCAGGCAGAAGCCGGCCGGGCTCGTGAACCCGGTCTTCACCCCGATCGCACCGGGGTACAGCCAGAGCAGGACGTTGCGGTTCTGGACGATGCGCGGCTCGGCGTCGAGCGACTCCACCGTGTGGAACCGCGTGGCGACCACGCTCGCGAAGCCCCGGCTCCGGTACGCGGCTCGGGTGAGTCGGACGAGGTCGGCGGCCGACGAGTACCCGGTGTCGTCCAGCCCATTGGGCGAGGCGAACATCGTGCGCGTCATCTCGAGCTGCCGGGCGCGGGCGTTCATCTCGTCGACGAACGCCTCCACCGAGCCCGCCACGTGCTCCGCCAGGGCCAGCGCGGCGTCGTTGGCGGACTGGAGCAGGAGGGCATACAGGAGCTCGTCGACCCGGATCCGCTCCCCCGCCTCGAGGCCGAGCCCCGAGATCCCGGACACCTGTCCGCTCGCCGCGTTCTCGCTCACGGTGACCACGTCGGTGAGGTCGGCGCGCTCCACCACGAGCAGCGCGGTCATGATCTTCGTCACGCTCGCGATCGGCCGCCGCTCGTTTCCGTCGAGGGCGAACAGCACCTGTCCCGTGTCGAGATCGGCGAGCACGGCGGACCCCGCGTGGACCTCGGGGGGCTCGGTCGTAGGGACCGGCGTCCGCAGGGTCGAAGGGAACGGGGACGGGCTCGTCTCCCCGTTCGGCTGCACGACCGGCGTGGGGGGCGGCGGTGACGGCGCGGGGGTCTGCGCTCGGGCGACCCCGAGCGACAGGGCGAGGGTCGATGCGGCCGCCCCGACGCAGAGCCAGGCCGCCCGCCGGCGCGCCGGCGGGCGGCTCACGCGAGGTGTTGCCGGAGGTTGGTGCGCAGCAGCGCCTGCTTCAGCTTGCGCGAGGCCCGGGCGAGCTCGGTGAGCGAGGCGGTCGCGGTCCTGCGAGCATCGGGATTCCGCTGGCGGAGCTGGGGCATCACGATCGTCTCGAAGAACGCGGCCTCACGCTCCTCGAAGTGCTTGTACATCGTCAGGTGCCGCGGCTCGACGCCGAAGCGGAAGAAGTCCTTGACGATCGACAGCACGATGTAGTCGTCTCCGTCGAAGTATCGGGCGCCCTCCGGACCTCGCTCCTTCACGAGTCCGTACGACTCGAGCTCCCGGATGCGATCGCGATCGATCCCCGTAGCCGCGCTCATCTCCTCGATCGACATCTGCAGACCGGTCGGCGCCTCCGCGAGCTCCTCGTCGGGTTCGGTCTCGACGTGCTCGACCTGACCGTCGACGACCTGGCCGTCCAACGTGTCGTGCTCGAGCAGACGGTCCTTGATCACCTTGAGCGGCAGGTACTCGTCCCGCTGCATCCGCAGGATCGACCGGAGTCGGTCGACGTCCTTCTCGTAGAACTTGCGGTACCCGGACGGTGTGCGCTCGGGCTCGATCAGGCCCTCGGACTCGAGGAACCGGATCTTGCTGATCGTGATGTCGGGGAACTCCGTCTTCACCGATACCAGGACCTCCCCGATCGATTGGTAGTTGCGGGTCGCCACGTCCTCACTCCCCCACGAAGAACACGAGCCGGAAGCGGCCGATCTGGACCTCGTCGTGGGCAGCGAGCTTGGTCACCTCGACCCGCTCGCGGTTCACGTAGGTGCCGTTCATGCTCCCGAGATCGTGGATGTAGAACCCGTCGGGGTGGCGACGGATCTCCGCGTGCTTGCGGCTCACGCTGATGTCGTCGAGGAAAACGTCGCTCTCGGGGTTGCGGCCGGTGCTGGTGACCTCTCCCTCGATCATGAACGTCGATCCGGCGTTGGGCCCATGCTTGACCAACAGGAGAGCCTGACCGGCCTTGAGCTCGTCCTCCGGGAAGGGGAACTCCTCCGGACCCTCCGTTTCGATCTCGACCGGGCTGAGGCCGAGGGTGGTCTCCTCCTGCAGGACAGCGCCACAGTTCGCGCAGTAGCGCGCCTCGTCTTTGTTCGGATGTCCACAGCGGGTGCAGTACACGCTCGACTCCCCGTTGCCCTCGTCTCACCTCGACGGTCGGGTTCGAAAGGGTCGACCTCGACCTCGAGACCCACTCGAACCTATCGCCGATGGAGCACA
>DASTHN010000176.1:0-2974 GCA_035718185.1 Actinomycetota bacterium | reverse complement strand
TCGATGTCGCCGAGCGCGGGATCACGGTCGATTCCCGCAAGGACCGCGCGCAATCGCGAGATCGTGGACGCCGTCTCGGCGTGATCCATGCCCCAGCCGTACCAGCCGTTGCCGCGCTCGGCGGCACGTCGCAGCGCCGGCGGGCTCCACCCGCCGATGACCACCGAGGGCGGCTGCTGGAGCGGGCGCGGGTGCGAACGCACCCCCTCGAACGCGTAGAAGCGGCCTTCGAACGAGGGGTGATCCTCCGTCCACAGGGCGAGCATCGCGCCGAGGTACTCGTCCGTTCGATCGCCCCGGTCTTCGAAGGACGCCCCGAGCGCACGGAACTCACGCTCCACGTACCCGACCCCGATCCCGAACATCACCCTGCCCCCGGAGAGGACGTCGAGCGTCGCGAGCTCCTTCGCGAGCACGAGCGGGTTCCGCAGTGGCAGCACGATCACCCCGGTGCCGAGGCGCAGGGTCGTCGTCCGCGCTGCCGCGTAGGCGAGCGACACGACGGGCTCGAGGATCGGCTCCTCCGGATCCATCGGCGAGGGCGGCCGGCGTGGATCGGCGAGCACGAGGTGCTCGGAGACCCACAGCGACTCGAGGCCGGCGGCCTCCGCGTGCTCGGCGACGCGGCCGAGCACGTTCGGCTGGGTGCAGGCCCCGACGTTCGCGGCGCACAGCCCGATCTTCATCGCGTCATCCGGGCGCGCACCCGCTCGATCGCCTCGAGGAAGGGCCGCTCGAGGAACCCGGTGTGGTCCTCCTCGAGGTGGTGATGCGTGATCCGGTCCTCCGGGTAACGCCGCCCGTGGCTGACCCGCTCGAGGCCGCCCTCGATCAGGGTCAGCATCCGGCGATCCACCTCCGGGTCCGAGCGCGACCACTCCCCCTCGCCGCACGCCACGTACACGGGAGAGGTGTGGCCGAAGATGCGCCGCTCCCACGGGCCGCGGTGGCTCGGACCGTCCCAGTAGCTGGGTCCGCCCGCGCGCGCGGCCAGCCACGAGTCGCCGTCCACCGTCACTTCGGTCCGGAGCTCGAGCCGGCGCACCGCCTCGTGCTCGGCGGACTCGGCGACCACCTCCCCGTTGCAGACGAGTTGGAGCGACGCGATCGGCAGCACGCTCTCGGCCGAGGCCACCACGCTCACGGTGCCGGGACCCGAGATCCGGACCGTGTCCCCGATCTCGTGGCCGTCGACCTCGAGGCGCACGATCGCCCCGCCACTGTGGAACGTGCGGCCCTCGCGCACAGCCCGGCACCAGGCCCCGTACGAGAACGGCTCGTCGCCGAGCTTCGCGTACGTCCGGTAGAGCCCCACCGGGACGTCCGAGGACATCTTGTCCGTCCCGCCGACGAGCGGGACCTTGTATCCGGCGTTCAGGTAGCGGTAGTACTCGGCGTGGAACGCGGGACGCTGGACGATCATCTCGATCGCGTCGGCCCGGCCAGTCGCGATCAGGACCGCGGGCTCGCCGTTCGGCAGGGGGAAGTGCGGGATCACGACGGTGCCGCCCTGCTCGTGGCAGCGGTCGGCCCAGTCGCTCATCGTCGTTTCCTGCCAGGCCCCGAGCTCTGCTTCGTTCGGGCCGTCGGTGCACCAGGGCATGACCGGCCGCTGCAGCCCCCACAGGACCATGTGACCGAAGAACGGCTGGCGGTTCTCCTGGCTCACCCACGTCACGTACCGGCCGTCGGCGGACGCGAGGGGGGCGCCGGTGAAATCCTCGGTGTTCGTGAACAGGCTCCCCCACTGGCTCTGCAACAGGTTCACGACGTTCAGGTCCTCGCCCTGCTGCTCGAGGACCGAGCCCTGCGCCGACAGGAAGTGGGTGTGCGAGTCGCCCGAGTACCACCCCTCCTCGTTCATCCGCGCCCAGCGCCGGAGCCGGAGTTCGAGCGCCCGCTGCCCCGGCTCGATCCGGACGCGCTCGCGGATAGGCTCGTATTCGTACCCGCGAGCGACGTCGACGACCACCTCGCCGCGGGGCAGCCACCCCTGGCATGTGCCGTCGACGTACGCGTACGTGATGCGCCCCAGGCGGAGGTCGCCCCCGACGTCGATGTGCCAGGTCCCCAGGTCCGAGTTCACGTGGTCGTGGTGCCCGTGCGGCTGGTAGGGCACGCCCTCCGGCGAGCGGAAGTGCACGCGGCACGGCACCGGCTCACCGCTGTCGTCGTCGACGATCGTCACGTGCACCCAGTTGCGCCCCTGCTCGACGACGTCCACGCGGATGCCGTCGCGCTCGATCGGCCCGTCGTACCCGAGGTCGCCGAAGCGGAACGCCCCAACCTCCCGGTCGCCGTCCCTCACCGTCACGGTGGCCGAGGGCACCGCGGCGACCCGCGCGTAGGCGCTCGAGCTCTCCGCGTCGGCGTCCTCGCCCCATCCGCGCCTCGGGTCGGCCAGGTAGGCGTCCACATCCGCCGAGGGGAGGCTGAACGCGTAGCCGACCACCCCGCGATCGACCTCGACCGAGGGCTCGACGAGCGGGACCGGCCCGCCGGGGCCGACGGCCGACACGCGCACGGTGCGCGCGGCCTCGCGGGGGAACGGGTGCTCGTCCGCGTTCGCGACGGTGACGGCGGCCAGGAGCACCCGCTCCGTCGTCGCGGCGACCTCGATCGCCCGGACGCCGACGTCGGGTCGCGGATGCTCCCACACCCACAGGAAGTAGTCGCCGAGCCCCGCGTAGACGGTCTCGCACTGGCGCTGGCCGATCTCGTCCCAGCGCCCCCGATACCGGTCGAGCTTCACGATCTCGCTCGTGCCGGCCGCGATGAACGGCCCGCTCGAGTCCCATCCCTCGTCGGCCGCGGCCGTGATCTCGAACCGATCGCGCACCCCCACGGCCTCCGTGGTCCCGTCATCGAGATGGAAGGTGTACTCGGCCATCACCGTGCCCGGCGTCGGATCCATCTCGGGGCCGCCACGCCGCAGCCACCGGTGCGCGAGGATCAGACGGTCGGCGTGGCGTGT
>DASTHN010000175.1:0-3376 GCA_035718185.1 Actinomycetota bacterium | reverse complement strand
CCCCAACCCTGCGGCGCGGACGGGCGCGGGCGGGGCGATCGCCGCAGGAGGTTCGTGCCTGGCCAGGTGCAGGGTCATCTCGAACCTGCTTCCCTTCCCCGGCTCGCTCCGAACGGTGAGCGGGGCACCGTGGACCCTCGCGATCGAGTTCGAGATCGCGAGGCCGAGGCCGACCCCGCGCGCGTACCCGGCCTGCTCGAACGGCCGGAAGATCCGTTCGACGTCCTCCTGGGCGATCCCCCTGCCCGTGTCGCACACGGCGATCGTCACGGTCTCATCGGACCGGTCCGTCTCGACCCAGACCCGCCCACCTCGCGTCGTGAACTTCACCGCGTTCGCCAGGAGGTTGATGATCGCCTGACGAGCTCGGAGCGGATCCGCCTCGACCCACACGTTCTCCGTCTGGGGCACGTCGAGGGCGATCCGCTTCTTCGACGCGAGCGGGGCGGTGGCCTGCCGGCACTCCATGAGCAGGTGGTTCAGGGGGGTCGGCTGCAACCGGACCTCGAATCGTCCCGCCTCGATGCGCGAGAGCTCGAGCAGGTCGTCGATCAACCCGAGCAGGTGGCGCCCGCTCGTGGCGATCGTCTCGGAGAGCTCGTGGGCTCGCTCCGCCGTCACGGGGAAGGCCGGATCGCGCAGGATGTCGGCCGCCAGCAGCAGGGCGTGGAGCGGCGTCCGGAGCTCGTGGGACATGCTCGCCAGGAAGACGGACTTCGCCTCGCTCGCCCGCTCGAGCTCCCGGTTCGTCCGGTCCAGCTGATCGATGAGCTGCTGCCCCGTCTCGTGCATCCGGGCGTTCTCGATCACGACGGCCGCCTGGGACGCGAAGGCGAGGAGCGCGGCCTCGTCCTCAGACGTGAAATCGGACGCCCCGACCTTGTTAGCCAGGTACAGGTTGCCGAGCGCACGACCCTTGTACGCGATCCGGCATCCGAGGAACGAGCGCATCGCGGGATGGTGTGCGGGGAAGCCGGCACTCGCGGGATAGCGAGTGAGGTCGGCCAGCCGGATCGGCTCCTCTGAGGCCGTGACGGCCCCGAGCAGGCCCTTGCCGATCGGCCAGCGCCCGATCGCGGCGATCGCGTCGTCGTCGACCCCGGAGACCAGGAAGGCGGTGAGCTCCGTCCCGGCCTCCGGAAGGACGCCGAGCGCCGCGTACTCTGCTCCGAGGACCTCGCGCGCCAGATCCACGACCGCCTGGAGCACGCCCTTCGTCTCCCGGGTGTCGGCCAGGATCAGCATCCCCTCCCGGAGACGTTCCTCGATGCGGCGCGCCCGCTCGGTCTCTCGCCGTGCCTCGGTGACGTCCTCCATCACGCCGAGGCACACGTCGATGCGGCCGTCCTCGTCGCGCAGCGGCCAGATCGCGAGCTTGAGCCAGACGTCGTGGCCGTCCTTCGCGGACCCCCGGAGCTCGGACGAGACGCTGGCGCGCTCCCCGCTCGTGACCGCCGCCATCGCCGCCTCCAGCTCGTCCCGACGGTCCTCCGGCACGAACTCGACGACCGACCGGCCCACGAGCTCCTCCCGCGGGTACCCGGTGATCCGCTCGACGGCGTCGTTGACCCCCACGATCCGAAGGCTGGCGTCGATCACCCCGACCCCGAACATCCCCTGCTCGAGCAGGAGCTCCGCGATCCGCCGCCACTCGTGGTGTGTGGTGTCTCCGCGCAGCGGCATGGTTCGTTCACGCTCCCCCGTGGCTCGACGGCCCCGCCGTTCGAGGATCGGTCCCGAGACCCGGAGCGGGTGCGTCGAGCAATCCGAGGTGCATCGCCTGCACGACCGCCTCGAGCTGGCTGTGGGCCCCGAGCTTGGCCATGACGCCCTTGATGTGGCCACGGGTGGTGTTGAGGCTGATCCCGAGCGTCCGGGCGATGGCCCTCGGATCCAGTCCCTCCGCCATCAGCGCGAGGACCTCTCGCTGTCGATCGGTGAGGTCGAGCGGCGGAGGCCCGCCCGGCACCCGCTCCGGCTCGCGCACTCGGGCGAGGACGGCGGCGAGGACGGATGCCTCGACCACCATCCCACCCCGCCCGGCAGTCCGGATCGCCTCGAGGATCTCTCCGACCGGCCGTTCCTTCGGGAAGAATCCCGACGCCCCCGCGAGGGCGGCACGTGCCATCGCGTCCGCGTCCGCGAACCCCGTCAGGACGAGGACCCGAACCTCGGGTCGGACCGCCTTGATCCGTCGGACGCCCTCGATCCCGTCGACGCCCGGCAGACGGACGTCCATCAGCACGACGTCCGGCGACCGGTCGCCGATGACGTCCAGCGCTTCGTCGACGGCGCCTGCCGTGCCCACGTAGGCGAGATCCGGCTGCAGGTCGATCGCGATCCCGAGCGCGTCGGAGAACGCGCGATGGTCGTCGACGATCAGGACCCGGGTGATCGGGGGACGCTCATCGCTCTCACGCTCCGGCATCCGGAGCTCCCCTCCCCCGATGTCCTTGGCAGCAACGGTTTCGAACCTTGCACGCCGTAGCCATCGACGTCAAGCGGAGGCCGCCGACCGAGCCGACGAGACACGCACCCGTACGAGCCACAGGGCGAGCGCGGCCCCATTTTGGGGTCCCCCATCCGACCCACGTGGGTCTGTTCGGGATCCGGTCCCCGGACCAGGCTCGACGTGCCCGATGGGGAGGGGGCGCGCTGCGCTGAACAGCACGTCCACGCCTGAAAGGAGGACTGCGTCACGTGCCTCGGAGACGTGGAGATCGAGGAGGGGGTAGCGAGATGCATCGCAGGAAGTTCGTAGTGCTCCTGTCCACCCTGGCGGTGGTCGCCGCCATGGTCGGACAGGTGACGGGGACGTTCTCGGCCTCGGCGCAGGCAGCCTTCTCGCCGACGGACGAGACGAAGGTCCCACACTATTTCGGGCCGTATCCGAACTGGGCGAACAGCCCGTTCACGCAGGCGGATGCCAAGGTGGCCATCACGGTCGCGGCCGGCTGCTTCGACGGCGGCGCGACGGCGGTAGCCACCGTGGGACCGAGCGGTGGCGTGACGGCGATCACCGTGACGGATCCGGGCAATGGCTACGCAGCCACGGGGAAGTGCCTGCCGGTGGTCACCATCACCGGCTCCGGCACCGGGGCGACGGCAAAGCCTACGGTGACCAAGTCCGGTGCCGTCGTGGCCGTCACCGTCAACGCCGGGGGCACCGAGTACAAGAACCCGAAGGTTGGGTTCTCCGGTGCCGGTGGCGCAACCGCCACCGCCTATGGCGGCGTCACGTCCGTTCACCTGCTGAACGGCGGGAGCGGCTACACGTACCCGACGGTCCAGTTCGACCTGCCGGACCACCCGAACGGTGTTCAGGCCACCGGACACGCCGAGTGCGACGGAGGCCTGAACTGCGGGCCGACCGGCA
>DASTHN010000174.1:0-32987 GCA_035718185.1 Actinomycetota bacterium | reverse complement strand
GCGCTCGCGCGGACGCCCGGCGTCGAGCGCGTCGAGGCGAACGTCGTCGTCCACGCGACGATGGATGCCGCCCGGGCCGACTTCGGCGTGGACCGAGCCCGGGCCGACTTCGGTCTCACGGGGGCCGGCGTCGAGGCCTGCGTGCTCGACACCGGGGTCGATCCGAACCACGAGCAGCTCGACTCGAAAACGATCGTGTTCAGGGACTTCGTCGGCTCGGCCACCGATCCCTACGACGACCACGGGCACGGCACACACGTGGCCTCGATCCTCCTCGGCGACGGGACCGGCGGGTCGAACGCCTCGAAGTACGGGGGAGTCGCGCCGGGTGCCTCGCTCGTGGCCGGCAAGGTCCTCGACGCGAACGGCTCTGGCGCGACGGACGACATCGCCGCCGCGATCGGCTGGTGCGCCGACCGGCCGAGCGTCGACATCATCTCGATGAGCCTCGGCTCGATCTTCGGCTCGGACGGCACCGACGCCCTCAGCCAGGCGGTGAACGCGGCCGTCGCGGACGGGAAGGTCGCGGTAGTCGCCGCCGGCAACGCGGGCGACGCGCCGTACGGTGTCGGGTCACCCGGCGCGGCGAGCGGCGCGATCACCGTCGGCGCCGCGGCCGACTGGTCCGCGGCGCCGGGAACGCCGAACCACTCGGACGGCGTGTCTCTCGCGTACTTCTCGAGCCGCGGCCCGACGATGGACGATCGCACGAAGCCCGACGTGGTCGCCCCCGGCGTGACGATCACGGCGGCCGAGCAGGGCACCGCCGCCGGCTACGTCACGTACAGCGGCACGTCGATGGCGACGCCATTCGCGGCGGGGGCGATCGCGCTCGCGCTGCAGGCGCAGCCGGGCTGGACGCCGGCGCAGGTGCGCTCGGCGGTCGAGGGCACGGCGCGGGACCGCGGCGTCCAGGGGAAGGACGACGACTGGGGTGCCGGGCTCCTCGACGTCTACGCGCTCGCGGCACAGGCCGAGGGCACGTCGGGCGAAACCACGTTCCCCGCACACACCCACGTGAGCGCGAGCGTCCCGAACGACGGCCTGTGGACGCACCAGTTCGCGCTCGGCAGCGGGGACCTGACGGTCCCGATCGCAGCCACGATCCTGGTCGACGGGAGATGCATCTTCTTCTTCCCCGGTTTCGGGTGTCTGGATGAGAACTGGTCGCCCGACCTGGACGCCCGCCTGATCGACCCCACCGGACTGGTGCTCGACGAGAGCACGTGCGCGCTCGGCAACGAGTGCGGGATCGGCCGCCAGGAGACCCTCCACGCGATGCCGACGGTCGCCGGGACGTACACGATCCAGGTCTACCCGTTCGCCGACAGCCCCAACGACGGCCTGGGCGGCTCGTTCGAGTTCGACCTGTCGCGAGGGCCGGTCGGCTCCGAGCCGCCGCCGCCCCCGCCGCCGCCGCCCCCGCCCGCCACGATCCATGTCGGGGACCTCGACGGCGTGAGCGTGCAGGTCACCACGAAGCGATGGGAGTCCCGCGTCACGATCAAGGCGCATGACGAGTCCGAGACGCCCCTCGCCGGCGTCCTCGTGCGTGCTCGGTGGAACGCGAGCTCCACCACGGTGTCGTGCACCACGAACACGAACGGCACGTGCAGGATCACGAAGCGGTGGGCGACCTCGCGCGCGCGGGTCACGTTCACCGTCGTCTCGCTCGCTGCGAGCGGCATGGCCTACGCGGCCGCGGACAACCACGATCCGGACGCCGACAGCGACGGCACGGTGATCTCGGTCAGCCGTCCGTAGCGCGGTCGATAGCCCCTCTGACCTGCACTTCCGCCGAAAGGCTCACGCCGAGCGCTACTCGGAGGCCGGTGATAGCCTGGCGCCGATCCGCAGGCGACCGAGTCTCCCCGGACGCCGGACGCTGTATCGGCGCGCGGCTCGGTCGCCCCGAGAGAAAGGGGTGGCCCCCGCATGAGAGCACGCTCCGTGCTTGCCCCTGCACTCGGCTTCGTCCTTGCCATCGGTCTGGCGGTGACGCCGGCCGTCGGCGCGGAGAGCCCGCAGGTGAAGGACAAGATCCCGATCGACGGCACGCCGTACATCGGCAAGATGCAGGTGCCTCGGCAGCCGTCGAAGGCGCAGGCCGCCAAGATCGTCGCCCTGGGCACGACCACCGGGTCGCAGTGCTTCGGTGACGACAGCACCCTGACCCTCACGATCCCGAGCAACGACCCGGCCCACCCCGGATCGCAGGACGTCGTGTTCTTCAAGGAGACGCCGTCGGGATCGACCGGCAAGGCCACGCTGTGGGTCGGGTGGGACTTCCTGACGACCGCCTACGGGCGCCAGGACGTCATCACCTGCGATCAGCTCGCGTACCTGCAGACGCAGCTCGACACGATCGTCGCCACCGACGTGCACTACTTCGGCGACTACCTCGACCGCCCGGCCGGCAACGAGAACATCGACATCCTGATCTACAACATCGTCGACGAGGACTTCTTCGACCCGGAGTTCGGCTCGTACATCTCCGGGTTCTTCTCCGTGGGGTTCCAGGAGCAGTTCGACCGGAACATCGTCTTCGTCGACTCGCTCGACTGGGAGGCCTACCTCGGCAACACGCCGAACAGCCGTGACCCGTACCGGATCGAGGGGACGGTCGCGCACGAGCTCGAGCACCTGATCCACAACGACCACGACGTCGACGAGGAGTCGTTCGTCGACGAAGGCCTCGCCGAGCTGGCGGTCTTCCTGAACGGGTTCGGGCACACGAGCAACACCACGTGGTACCTGGCCTACCACCGGGACAGTCTCACGGGGTGGGGCAGCCAGCTCGAGGACTACGGCTCGTCGTACCTGTTCGAGCTGTACCTGCTCGAGAACTTCGGCCACCAGACGGGCGGCGTCTGGGACAACGGCTGGACCCGGAACCTCGTGGATCAGCAGGAGAACGGGATCGCCGGCATCGAGGCCCAGACCGGCGCGGAGTTCGACACGCTGTTCGACGCCTGGATCCTCGCGAACCTCGAGGACGACCCCTCGCGCGAGGGCGCGGGTGGGTACCCGCTCGGGTACGACGAGATCGACCTGAACCCCTTCCTCGACCCGAACTACGGTCCGTGGTCGATCCGCCGGGCGATCACCGACATCTACGGCGCGGACACCCATGGGAACCTGCCGATCAGCCGGTACTACGGGGGCTCCGTCTCGGGCGCCGTCGAGTTCCCGCTCGGCGCGTCGGGGCCGTACGCCGCGATCTACAAGAGCTACGCCGGCGCGGCGCAGTACCGTTCCGTCAACTTCCGCGGTGACGCTCAGGCCGGCGTCGCGCCGGTCGAGGGCACGTACGAGGTCGCCAGCGGCGGAGGCCACCAGTTGACCGACCGCACGCTCGAGCTCGACGTCCCCGTCGGCGGGACGCTCGCCTTCTCGACGTGGTTCGACATCGAGGAGGAGTGGGACTACGGGTTCGTGGAGGTCTCGACCGACAGCGGGGCGACCTGGGCGAAGCTGCCCGGGAGCATCACGCGGACGAGCACGAACCCGAACGGCTCGACAGCGTGGACGAACGCGCTCGGGAGCGCGACGTCCACGGACGCCGCCATCACCGGCAGCAGCGGCGGATGGGTGAACGCAACGTTCGCGCTGCCGGCCGCCTCCGGCGTCCTCGTCCGCTTCAACTACTTCACGGACGAGGCCGTCAACGGACAGGGCTGGTTCATCGACGACGTCCAGGTCGACGGGTTCGCCGACGGGTTCGAGTCCGGCTCGGGCAACTGGACGCTCGGCGGCTGGACGGTGACGACGGGCCTATTCGCCAACGACTGGATCGTGGCGTACGAGAACCCGGTCAACCGGCTCGGCAAGCCGGACCGGATCGAGCTCGGCTACCTCGACGGCACGGTCGGTACGGACTACGAGCGGATCTCCGGCCGGATCGACACCAGCCGCCTCGGCAACGACAAGCTGATCGTCGCGTTCGCGAACCGGCCGGACACGTCACCGTTCGACGCCGGTTACCTCCTGCTGGTCCGCAAGAAGGGCTAACGTGAGAGGCGCGCGCGGAGCCGGGGCCTACGGGCCCCGGCTCCGTCTCGTCCGGGCACCCACTCAGCCCGCCGCATCCGCGGCTTCCCGGAGCCACCCAACGACCTCGTCGTCGACGTCGTCTTGGCCGTCGAGCTCGAGGTGGTGCATCCACACGGTCGGCGCCGGATGCACCACCTCCTTGAACCGCGGCGACCCGTCGCGGCGGCCGAGGGCGATCGACAACACGACCTCGGCCGCGGGGTTCGCGAGGTACTGGCCCGGCCTCCAAAGGTATGCGAACCCGCGCCGGCGCCGGAACGCGACCTGACTCTTCGTGGTGCGAACCTCGACCGGCCCGATCCCGGACGTCGCATCGAGGACCGAGCGGACCCGCTCGACGACCGCGACCGCCTCGGGGCGTCCCGAGAACAGATCCTTAGGTCGCACGGCCTCTCTCCGACATGCATCCCTCCCCGGCTCGTGCTCCCGCCTGTAACGGCGGCGGGCGTCCACAGACAGTCTCCTCCGAACGGCATGCCCTCGACGCCGACGGATCCCGGCGTGACGACAGTCACCACCGACAGGAAGGAGACACCATGACCCGCTCCATCCGATGGGCTCGAAACGTGGGGCTCGCGGCGATCCTCACGCTGGTTCCGATCGCGGCCGCCACCCCAGCGGCCGCCAACGAGCCGGCCGGCCACGTCTACGTGCAGACGAACGACGCTTCGGGGAATGCGATCGTGGTGTTCGATCGCGACGCCGGTGGCAGCCTCACCTACGACGAGACCGTCCCCACCGGCGGACTCGGGAACGCGCCGACCGGCGTAGGCAGCCAGGGCTCCGTCGCGATCTCCACCAGCGGACGCTGGCTGCTCGCTGTGAACGCCGGGAGCGACGACGTCTCGCTGCTCGAGGTCACAGACGGCGGGCTCGAGCTCGCCGACGTGAGGTCCGTCGGCGACCGACCCGTGAGCGTGACGGTCCACCGTCGGCTCGTGTACGTGCTCAACCAGGGCGACGACACGATCGAGGCACTGCGGATCACCGATGCCGCGACGCTCAAGAACCTCTCGAACTCGACGCGTGGGTTGTCGGGCACGGGGGTCAACGCCGCCGAGGTCGCGCTGGACCCGAGCGGTCGCATCCTCGCCGTCACCGAGAAGGCGACGAACCTGATCGACACCTTCGTCGTCCGGCGGACCGGCCGCGCGAGCGGCCCGAACGTGCAGGCGTCCGTGGGGGCCGTCCCCTTCGGGTTCGCCTTCGACCCCGACGGCCGGCTCTTCGTCTCGGAGGCCCCCGCGAGCGCGACCTCCTCGTACGACGTCGGCGCGGGTGGGGCGCTCACCGTGATCAGCCCATCGGTCCCGAACGGCCAGGCGGCGGCCTGCTGGGTCGCGATCACATCCGATGGCCGTTTCGCCTACACGGCGAACGCGGGGTCGGCGAACGTCAGCGAGTACACGGTCGCCCCGAACGGCGCGATCACGCTCGTCGGCAACGGCGTGAGCGGCGCGACCGATCCGGGTCCGGTGGATCTGGACCTGTCCAGGCGCGACCGGTTCCTGTACGTCCTGAACAGCCGCTCCGGCTCGATCAGCGCGTTCGAGGTCGATGCCGGCGACGGATCGCTCACCGCCATCCCCGGCGCGTCGGGGTTCCCGACGGGCGGGGCGGGCCTGGTCGCCGTCTGATCGAGGCCCGACCCGGACCGAGCTACGGAGGCGGAGGGAGGCCGAGCCCCCTCCGCCTCCGCTCGGCACCGCGCCTACGCGTGGCGTACGCTTCGGCCTCGTGGGCGACGGACCGGCCCTGGCATCCGAGATCGACCTCGCGCTCGTCGAGCGCCTGCGCGCCGGCGACGAGGCCGCGTTCATGATGCTGGTCGAGCAGCATCAGAACGGGATGCTCCGGATCGCGCGCATGTACGTGTCCTCGCGCGCCGTCGCCGAGGAGGTCGTCCAGGAGGCCTGGTTGGGCATCGTGAAGGGCCTCGAGCGGTTCGAGGGCCGATCCTCGCTCCGGACGTGGATGTACCGGATCGTCGCGAACATCGCCAAGACGCGCGCGAAGGCCGAGGGCCGGAGCGTCCCGTTCTCGTCCCTGGCCGGCGACGACGAGGCCGACACGGTCGTGGACGCCGCGTGGTTCCAGGGACCGGACGGCCGCTTCCCGGGCGGGTGGCGCGCGTTCCCCGACGCCTGGACCGAGATCCCCGAGGACCGTTTGGTCGGCGACGAGACGATCGCCCGCATCGGGCGGGCGATCGACACCCTGCCACCGATGCAGGCCGAGGTCATCCGCCTGCGCGACGTCCTGGGGTGGACCTCCGAGGAGGTCCGTAACGCCCTCGACCTGTCGGAGACCAATCAGCGGGTGCTCCTGCATCGGGCGCGTTCGCGCGTCCGTCGCGAGCTCCACGAGTACCTGAGGAACGGAACGGAGTCGCGGTGAGCAGGCGAACGCTGACGTGCCAGGAGGTGGTCGAGCTGGTGAGCGACTATCTCGAGGAGGCGCTCCCCCGGAAGGTCCGGCGGCGTGTGGAGGAGCACCTGGCGCGCTGCGACGGGTGCACCACCTACCTGGAGCAGATGCGCGAGACGGTCCGGCTCACCGGCATGCTCACCGAGGAGCAGATCCCCGAGGATCAGAAGCAGCGGCTGCTCGACGCCTTCCGCGGCTGGACCCGCTGAGCCACCTCACCAGTCCGGCCGGAGCGTCAACCCGCTTCGCCCGCCCGGGCTCCGCACCGCGAGGACCTGGTGGACCTGGGTCCGGCCCGCCTCGAAGTTGAGCGCCGAGGCCGCCATGTACAGGTGCCAGATCCGTGCGCGCGCCGCGCCGGCCTCGGCCACCGCCTCGTCCCAGCGCTCCTCGAGGTTCCGCACCCACGCGCGGAGCGTCAGGGCGTAGTGCTCGCGCAGGCTCTCGACGTGGCGGACCTCGAACCCCGCCGCCTGCATCGACGAGATCACGGCGCCGATCTCGTGGAGCTCGCCGTCGGGGAACACGTACCGGTCGACGAAGCTGTTCCGGCGCAGGCGCGCACGGGTCACCGGCGGACGGCGTCCCGGCCGGCGCCGCCGGGCCGCGGGCCGGCTGATTCCGTGGTTGAGCATCCGGCCCTCCGGCCTGAGCAGCCGGTACGTCCGTCCGAAGTACCGGCCGAGGTTCCGCAGGCCGACGTGCTCGAACATCCCGATCGAGCTGATCGCGTCGAACGGGCCGTCGCGGACGTCGCGGTAGTCCTGGAGGCGGATCTCGACGCGGTCGGCGAGCCCCTCCTCGGCGACGGCCTTCTGCGCCCACACGGCCTGCTCGCGCGAGAGCGTGACGCCGACCGCGCGCACGCCGTGGTGGCGGGCGGCGTGCATCGCCATCCCGCCCCAGCCGCACCCGACGTCGAGCAGCCGCATGCCCTCCCGCAGCGCGAGCTTCCGACAGATCAGGTCGTACTTCGCGGCCTGCGCGTCCTCGAGCGAGACCCTGGGCGAGGACCACACCGCGCACGAGTACGTCATCGAAGGGCCGAGCACCCGTTCGTAGAACCGGTTCGACACGTCGTAGTGGTGAGCGATCGCCGCCGCGTCCCGCCGCTTCGAGTGCCGGCGCCCGCGCAGCCGCGCCTCCTCGGCCGGCGGCGGCAGGCGTCGGAGACCGTCGGCGCCCAGGATCCGGGCCAGGTCGCCCAGCGCCCGCGGCCCGACGCGCACCGAGGGGAGCCGCTCGCGCATCGACGAGAGCGCGGCGTAGATGTCGCCCTCGACGTCCAGCTCACCCGCGACGTAGGCGCGCCCGACCCCCAGCTCGCCGGGCGCCGTCACGATGCGGCGGATCGCGTCCGGCGAGCGGATCACGAGCGTCGCCGGCACGTCGTCGGGGCCGATGTGGCCGCCGTCGTACGTCTCGACGGCGATCGACAGGTCGGGTCCGAGGACGGCGCCCACCACGTCGGCCACCGGTGTCGATCGCCGAGGAACCATGGCTCCACCTCCCGCGTCGTGCCACCATTCCCCCACCCCCGCGCGGTTCCTGCAACCCGAGCCACGGATATCGTGGGTGGATGCCGTTGCAGAACCGGGTGACGCCGATGGGCGAGCTGGTCGCGCATCCGGCGCGCGGGCTCGTGTACGGCAACCGCGGGTGCCTCCACGACGACCGGGGCCGCATCCGGCGGCGGTACGCGGTCACGCGATGGATCGCCTGCCGGCTCGAGTTCCGCGGCTGGCACCGCGGCCCGCTCCTGCAGCCCGGGCGGTTCACCGAGCTCTTCTTCCTGGACGAGGCGACGGCGCTCTCCGCCGGGCACCGCCCCTGCGCGCTGTGCCGGCACGGGGACCACCACCAGCTGGTCGCCATGTGGCGCGACCTGCACCCCGGCGAGACCGGCGTCGAGGCGATCGACGCGCGCCTGCACGCCGAACGCCTCGTGCACGGAACCGGCGAGCGGCGGCTCCACCAGGCCGAGTTCGGCGGGCTCCCGGACGGCGTGTTCGTACTCCGCGACGGCGTTCCGCACCTGGTGCTCGGCGGGTGGCTCCTGCGGTGGACGCCCGCCGGCTATGACGCGCCCGTGCCCCGGCCCGCGCGCGGGACGGCGACCACGATCACGCCGCCGTCGCTCGTGGAGCTGCTCCGCACGGACCGGGAGCCGCTAGTCCCCTTCCTGCACCCCTCGGCGCTCGAGATCAGCGGCCGGTCCACACGGGGGCGGTCCACGCCGTGACCCCGGGACCCCCGGTCACATCGGACGCGGTCGTGACGCGGACGTAGTAGTAGCGCGACGCGCTCGAGGACACGTCGAACGACACCGTCACGTCGGTCCCCGAGGTCGCCTGGCTCGCGACCACCGCACCGTGATCGGTGACGAGCTCGACGCGCGTGATCTCGTCCTGGGGCGTGCCGTCCGGGTCGACGACGTCGATCGTCGCCGAGTAGGAGGAGCCGCCCGGCGACAGGATCGAGCCCATCACGCGGCCGTTCAACGTGTAGCGGACGCGGAGGTTCTGGTCGAGCGTCGCGTAGCCGCGGCTCGCCCGCATCGCGTCGTAGATCGCGCCCGGCGTGAGGGACTCGACCAGGTACACGGTGCGCACCGGGGAGCCCGAGATCCAGTCGGGGCTGTGCGTGTCGGACACCGCCGCCGGCATCACGTGCCACCCGCGGTCGAGCGCGAGCACGTACCAGTCCTCGTAGTCGTGCACGCCCCAACTGGCCGGCGCGCCGAGCCAGCTCCCGTAGTTGTGGATCTCGATGCTGGACATCGCCGCGTCGCGCCGGGACGTGTAGTGCCTCAGGCGGTCGAGATCGCCATAGAAGCCGGGGTGCGGCCAGTGGCCGATCGCACCCTGATCCGCGAGCCAATCGTAGAAGTCGGCGATCACCTCGTGGCGCGAGAGCGACACCCGAGGCCCCCGCCAGTTCGCCTTCGTCCGGATGCCCTCGTGGTCCAGGACGATGACCTCGCCGAAGCCGTTCGCGATCCAGTACTCGGACGCCGCGATCGCGGCGAAGTCCTGGTCGGTCTGGCGATCCGCCTGCTGCTTCGTCCGGTCCCACTCGTCCTCGGTGAGCATGAAGTTGTGGTCCGAGGTCGCCAGGAAGTCGGCCCCCGACGCCCGGGCGTGGACGAACGCGTCCTCCGGCGTGCCTTCCCAGCCGTCCGAGTACCGCGTGTGGTTGTGGATGTCGCCGAAGACCAGGAGGTAGTCGTCGGGAGCCGCGGCTGAGGGGGCGACGGTTGTCGCCCCGATGACAAGGGCGGCCACGATGACGGCCCCGCGCCGAGCCACCCGACGGCGTTCCACCGCAGCCATCCGCCGAGGCTGACGTGTCTCGCGCGGTTCGTCAAGGTACGCCCTCCGTACACTCTGGCCCCATGGCAGCGCGCGTCACGTTTCCGCGACTCGGGGCTCGAGCTGACCTGGCCGCAGGTGCTCGCTTCCCCCTCGACCCCGTTGAACGAGGGCCTACCCGACGTTGAGAAAGGAGGCAACCCACCCACCCGAAGGGAGTCTCCGCGCAGGCCGAGGGTCAGGCGGTGGTCGCGGAGGTGGCCTTCTCCAGACCGAGCTCGCGGATCGAGAGCTCGCGCATGCGGAACTTCTGGACCTTGCCGGTAACCGTCATCGGGAAGCCGTCGACCACGAGCACGTAGCGGGGGATCTTGTACGTCGCGATCTTCCCCTTGCAGTAGATCCGGAGCTCCTCACCCGTGACCTGGGCACCCTCCTTGAGGCGGACCCAGGCGCAGATCTCCTCGCCGTACCTCTCATCGGGAACCCCGATCACCTGCACGTCGGCCACCGCGGGATGCGTGTAGAGGAACTCCTCGATCTCGCGAGGGTAGATGTTCTCGCCCCCGCGGATGACCATGTCCTTGATCCGGCCCACGATGTTCGAGTAGCCGTCCTCGCGCATCTCGGCCAGGTCGCCGGTATGCATCCACCGTGCGCGGTCGATGGCCTCCCGCGTGGCGTTCGGGTCGTTCCAGTAGCCCAGCATCACCAGATAGCCGCGCGTGCAGAGCTCGCCCGGCTCCCCGCGTGGGAGCGTCCGGCCCGTGATGGGGTCGACGACCTTCGCCTCGACGTGCGGGTGGATCGCGCCGACCGTCGACACCCGTCGGTCCAGGTCGTCGTCGGGGAGCGACTGGAACGACACCGGTGAGGTCTCGGTCATCCCGTAGCAGATCGTGACCTCGGTCATGTGCATGCGGTCGACGACCTGCTTCATCACCTCGACCGGGCAGGGCGAGCCCGCCATGATGCCGGTCCGCAGACTCGTCAGGTCGAACGTGTGGAAGTCTGCGTGGTCGAGCTCGGCGATGAACATCGTCGGCACGCCGTACAACGCGGTGCACCGCTCCTCCTCCACGGCCGCCAGGCACGCGCCGGCGTCGAAGGACTCGGACGGGATCACGACGCACGAGCCGTGCGTCAGCGCCGCGAGGTTGCCCATCACCATCCCGAAGCAGTGATAGAAGGGCACCGGCACGCAGATCCGGTCGCTCGGGCCAAGGCACTCGCGCTCCCCCACGAAGAACCCGTTGTTCAGGATGTTGTGGTGCGAGAGCGTGGCGCCTTTCGGCTGCCCGGTGGTGCCGCTCGTGTACTGGATGTCGATCGGGTCGTCGAAGTCCAACGTGGCCTCGCGCACGCGCAGGTCCTCGGGCGGCGTCTCCTCCGCCCGCGCGAGGAACGCATCCCACGCGGTCGCCCATGGCTCGGGCGCCTCGCCGAGCAGCACCACGTGCCGCAGGCCCGGCAGGTCCGGGCGCACCTGCTCGAGCATCGCGACGTAGTCGGCAGAGCGGAACGCCCGCGCCGAGACCAGCACCGATACGCCGGCCCGGTCGAGGATGAAGCCGAGCTCCTGCGTCTTGTACGCCGGGTTGACGTTCACGAGGATCGCGCCGGCCTTCGCCGCCCCGTACTGCGTGATCACCCACTCGGCGCGGTTCGGGCTCCAGATGCCGACCCGATCCCCGGCATGCACGCCGAGCGCCATCAGCGCTCGGGCCACGCGCTCCGCCTGCATGTGAAGCTCGGCGTAGGTGTACCGCAGGCCCTGCTGCCGCGAGACGAGGGCCTCGAGCTCGCCGTGCAGCCGCAGCGCGTGGTCGAGCTCCCGCCCGATCGTGCGGGAGAGGAGCGGTCGCTCGGACGGACCCGAGACGTACGAGACCTCGCTCACGCCGGCATCGTGGCCGTGACGACCCCACGTGGGCGAGGCCGAACGGCCCGCCGCGGCGGGGGCTACTCGGCCTCGAGGCGGCGGCGCGCCTCCTCGAGCTCGGCCGCCTGCTCGTCGGTGACGGTCGGGAACTCCAGCCCGAGCCCGTCGAGCGTGTCGACGAGCACGCCGGCGACGAGCGCGCGCATCACGAACTTGTGGTCCGCCGGGATCACGTGCCACGGCGCCCACGACGTGGACGTCGCGGAGATCGCGTCCTCATACGCGCGCTGGTAGTCGTCCCAGTACCCGCGCTCGTCCACGTCGCGCGCGGAGAACTTCCACCGCTTGTCCGGCTCGTCCAGTCGCGCGAGGAACCGCTCCTTCTGCTCGAGCTTCGAGACGTGGAGGAAGAACTTCACCACCTTCGTGCCGTTGCGGTCCAGGTGGCGCTCGAGCGCGTTGATGCTCTCGTACCGCTGCTTCCACAGGCGCCTGCCGCCGGGGCGATCCGGGAGCCGCTGCGCGTCGAGGAACCCGGGGTGCACGCGCACGACGAGGACCTCCTCGTAGTAGGAGCGGTTGAACACGCCGATCGTGCCGCGCGCCGGGAGGCGGGTCACGCACCGCCACAGGAAGTCGTGGTCCAACTCCTCGACCGACGGCTGCTTGAAGCTCGTGACGTGCACGCCCTGCGGGTTCACGCCAGAGAACACGTGTTGGATCGTGCCGTCCTTGCCGGCCGCGTCCATCGCCTGGAAGATCACGAGCAGCGCGTACCGGTCGTTCGCCCACAGCCGCTCCTGCGCGTCCGAGAGCCGCTCGACCAGCCCGCGGAGATGCTGTCGCGCGTCATCCTCGCGCCCGTCCCGAAGGAGCGGCTTCAGCGTCGCACCGCCCTTCCATCCGGGGTCCCGACCCTCCAGCCGCGCGCGCGCCCCGGGCTCCACCCGCAGTCGCTCGAGCACATCCTTCGAGAGCACGCCCATCTCACACCTCCGGGAGCCGGGAGAGGTCTCGCTCGCGGCCCTCGAGCCCGAGCAGCCAGTTCCGCACGTTCTCGCCCAGGTGCGGCACGAAGTAGCCGCCCTCCTGGAGCACGATCGTCGAGCGCTCGAGCGCCGCGACCCGCCTCGCCGTCTCGTGATAGGCCTCGGTGGTGAGCGCGAGATCGCAGATCGGGTCCCGGCCGTACGTGTCGATCCCGAGCGACACCACCAGCGTCGAGCCGCCGAACGCGGCGACCGCCTCGAGCCCTCGGTCCAGGTTGGCCAGGTACTCCTCGTTCGAGCAGCCGAGTGGCAGCGGCAGGTTCAGGGTCGTCCCCTTCCCCCCGCCGGTGCCGGTCTCCTCGGCGAACCCGGCGAAGTACGGGTAGGCGCGGTCGGGGTCGCCGTGGAGCGAGACGTACAGGACGTCCCCGCGCGCGTAGAAGAGCTGCTGCGTGCCGTTCCCGTGGTGGTAGTCGACGTCGAGGATCGCGATCGGCTCGCCGGTTCGCCGCACGAGCTCCTCGGCGACGATCGCCGCGTTGTTGAAGAAGCAATAGCCACCGAACAATGCGCGGGCGGCGTGGTGGCCGGGAGGCCGGCAGAGCCCGTACGCGGAGCGCTCACCGCCGAGCACGATGTCCATCGCGGTGAGCGCGACGTCCACCGCGTCTCGCGCCGCCGCGTACGTGCCCTGGACCATCGGCGTGGCCGTGTCGAAGCACCACGTGCCGATCGCCGCGCGCGGCGTCCGCGGTGTGCTCCCCGCGCCCATGCCCTCGCGGAGGGCGGGGAGTGGGAAGGTGTCGGGGAAGATCTCCGCCGCCGTCTCCCCGGCGGCGACCCAGTCGCGCCAGGCGCCCTCGAGGTACGCGAGCATCGCCGGATCGTGGACCGCGACGATCGGATCGGCGCCGTGCTCGGTCGGCGCCTCGAACGCGAACCCGCCATCGGCCTCGAGCGAGCGGCGGATCGTCTCCGCGCGCCCGGGGACCTCGTAGATACCGATCCCCGCACCGTCCGCCATCTCGTGCCTGGGCTCGTGATGCAGGTGCTTCGGGCTGTACACGGCGTGCATCGGCTCCTCCTCGGAACGCGGACGGCCCGGATGCTATCCCGGCGAGGGCGAGCCGACGACGCCGGGCTGGAGTGCGGCACGCAGGGCTCGCAGGGCGCGCCCCCGGTGGCTGATCCGGTGCTTCTCGGCGGGCTCGAGCTGGGCCATCGTGCGGTCCCAGCCCTCGGGCACGAACAGCGGGTCGTAACCGAAGCCGCCCCTCCCCCGCTCCTTCGCCTCGAGGGTCCCTTCGCACATGCCCTCGGCGTGCACCTCGCGGCCGTCGGGCCACGCGACGACCGCGACGCACCGGAACCGGCCGGTGCGGCCCGGGCCGGGGATCCCCTTCAATGCCACGAGGAGCTGGCGCCGGTTCGCGGCGTCGGTCGCGCCCTCCCCCGCGTACCGCGCCGAGCGCGGTCCGGGCGCGCCGCCGAGCGCGTCGACCTCGAGCCCCGAATCGTCGGCCAGGGCCGGCACCCCGAGCGCCGAGGCGACCGCGCGCGCCTTCTCGAGCGCGTTCGGCAGGTAGGTCTCGTGCGGTTCCTCCACGTCCGGCCACTCGCCGTCATGCGTCTCGGCCGTGATCCACTCGACCGGCCAATCGGCGCAGATCTCCCGGATCTCGCGGAGCTTGTGGACGTTGGCGGACGCGATCGCGAGCCGTTCCGGGAGGACCATGTCACGCGGCGGCGGCGCGTTGCAGCTCGGTCAGCACGCGGATGCCCGAGCCCGCCAGGTCCAGGATCCGATCCAGGTCGTCGCGGCCGAACGGCTCGCCCTCGGCCGTGCCCTGGATCTCGACGAGCCGGCCCGAGCCGGTCATCACGACGTTGAAGTCGACCTCGGCCGCGGCGTCCTCCTCGTAGGTCGGGTCGAGCACGGGCCGGCCGTCGACGATCGCCACGCTGACGGCGGCGACCGAGTCCGTGAGCACCTTCCCCGTCACGACGCCACGCTCCCGCAGCGCCGCCACCGCCTGCGCGAGCGCGACCCAGCCGGCGGTGATCGAGGCGCATCGGGTCCCCGCATCGGCCAGGAGCACGTCGCAGTCCACCGTCACCGTGCGCTCGCCGAGCCTCGACAGGTCGGTCACCGCGCGGAGCGAGCGCCCGATCAAGCGCTGGATCTCCTGCGTCCGGCCGCCCGGGCGGCCGCGGTTCACCTCTCGGGCGGTGCGCTCGGAGGTCGCGCGCGGGAGCATCGCGTACTCGCCGGTGACCCATCCCTTCCCCGTGCCGCGCAGCCATCGGGCCGGCTCGTCCTCGACCGAGGCGGCCACGAGCACGCGGGTGCGGCCCTGGCGGAACAGGATGGATCCCTCCGCCCAGTCCTGGTAGCCGAGCTCGTACTCGATCGGGCGAAGGGCGTCGTCGGCGCGGCCGTCGGGGCGGGCGCTCAACCGCCGACCTCGACGGTCATCCCTTCGACCGCCGCGTCGAGTGGTCCTCGGTATCCCTCGGCCGCCTGGGCGAGCGAGACCTCGCGATCGAGGGTCGGCCAGATGTGCGTGAGGATCAGCCGTCCGACGCCGGCCTCGCGGGCGTGATCGGCGGCCTGGCGCGCCGACATGTGGAACGGAAGGAGGTCGTCGCGATCTTGCCACGTGGCCTCGGCGAGGAACACGTCCGCCTCGCGCGCGAGCGCATCGATGTGGTGGGTCGGACCGGTGTCGCCCGTATACGCGAACACCTGCCCGTCGGCCTCGAAGCGATATCCCAGCGCCGGGAGCCCGAGGTGCTCCATCGGCTCCGTCTTGACCCGGAACGGTCCGAGCTCGAACCCGTCGCCCGGCGGGACGTCGCGGAACTCGAACGCGGTCCGCATGGCGACCTGGCTGTCGATCGACACCACGTCGGCGAGTTTGCGTGCGAAGTCGAGCGGCACGAACACGGGGAGCCCAGGGTTGCCGAGCTCGCCGTAGAAGAGCGCGTAGAAGGTGGGGTACAGGTCCACGAAGTGGTCGGGGTGCTCGTGGGTGATCGCGATGCCGTGGATCTGGGGAAGCTCGATGTGCAGCTGGAGGTTCGCGAGCGTTCCCGTGCCGGCATCCAGGTACAGGTTGAACCCATCGTGCTGCAGCAGGTAGCCGCTCGTCGCCGTCCCGTCGTTCGGCCAGGTGCCGCTCGACCCCAGGACCGTCAGCCTCAAGCCGTCCCCCCCAGCTCCACGCGCCGAACGTGAAGATCGCCGATCTCCGGACCGAGGAACCGTTCGGCGAGCGCCTGGAAGAGCTCCGGATCCCCCGTGCAGAGGAACTCGTGGGCGGGATGACCGGCGGCATCCGCGCGGGCGAGCCCCTCGCGCAGCAGCGTAGCGTACACGTCCTTGGCCGTTTCCTCCGCGGAGGAGACCAGCACGACGTCCGGCCCGGCCTCGAGCTGGATCAGGCCGGACAGCAGCGGGTAGTGGGTGCAGCCCAGGATGAGGGTGTCGATCCCGCGTCGCCGGAGCGGCGCGAGATACCCGGCGACGGCCTCCCGCACGAGGTCGCTCGTCGTGTCGCCGGCCTCGACCAGGTCGACGAGGGCCGGACACGCCTCCGAGTACAGCTCCGCGTGGGCGTGGTGCTCGCGGATCGCGCGATCGTAGGCACCGCTCTCCACGGTGGCCTCGGTGCCGATCATCCCGATCACGTGGTTGCGCGTGGCGCGGACGGCCCCGCGCACACCCGGGTCCACGACACCGACCACCGGGATCCCCGCGGCCTGCGCGACGTCCTCGATCGCGCTCACCTCGACCGAGTTGCACGCGACGACGATCAGCTTCACGTCGCGACGGACCAGCTCCTCGGCGATCTGGAGCGCGAAGGTCCGGATCTCCTCGACGGGCCGCGGCCCGTACGGGGAGCGCGCGGTGTCGCCTAGGTAGACGAGCGGCTCGTCCGGCAGCAGGTCCAGGATGCCCCGCACGACGGTCAGTCCGCCGACGCCGGAGTCGAAGACGCCGATCGCGCGGTCGTCGCTCACGCGATCACCACCACAGCGACCCCTCGACGCCCTTCTCGGCCCGCTCCAGGTCGGGGGCCCACGCCTCCGTCGACAGGTACTTCCAGCCGCCGTCGGCGAGCAGGCACACGACGTCGCCCTCCTCCAGCTCCCGGGCGATCCGTTGGGCCACGTGGACCACCGCGCCCGAGGAGATCCCCGCGAAGATCCCCTCCTTCGCGGTCAGCTCGCGCGTCGCGCGGAGCGCGTCGGCCGAGTTGACCAGGAACTTGCGGTCGACCACGCTCGGGTCGAAGATCGGGGGCACGAACCCCTCCTCGAGGGAGCGCAGCCCGTACACCAGGTCGCCGAGCTCGGGTTCGGCGGCGACCACCGTGATCTCGCGGTTGTGGCGGTGCAGCGCCCGGCCGTTGCCGGTCAGCGTGCCGCCGGTGCCGAGCCCGGCGACGAAGTGCGTGAGCTCCGGGAGGTCGTCGAGGATCTCGACCGCGGTGCCCTCCTCGTGCGCGAGCGGGTTCGCGGGGTTCCCGTACTGGAACGGCATGAAGTAGCGCTCGTCCCTCGCGAGGGCCCGGGCGACCTCGATCGCGCCGTTCGTCCCCCGATCGCCCGGCGAGTACACGATCTCGGCGCCGAAGAGCTCGAGCAGGCGGATCCGTTCGTCACTCGCGTTGTCGGGGATCACGACCGTGAGGCGGTACCCCTTCAGCCGCGCGACCATCGCGAGCGCGATCCCCGTGTTGCCCGAGGATGGCTCGAGGATGATCCGGTCCTTGGTGAGCTCGCCCGAGGCCTCGGCGACCTCGACCATCTTCTTCGCGATCCGGTCCTTCGTCGAGCCGGTGGGGTTCGCGCCCTCGAGCTTGGCCCACAGGCGCACGCCCGGGCTCGGCGACATGCGAGGCATGCCGACGAGCGGGGTGTGGCCGATCGCGTCGAAGACGTCCAGGTAGCGCACGGGCAGCGATTATCCCAGCACGACCGGTCGCCCCCGTCGGGGTCAGCCGCCCGCGACGGCGGGCAGGATCGAGACGGTGTCGCCGTCCCTCAGCTCGGTCTCGAGCGATCCCAGATAGCGGACGTCCTCGTCGTTCACGTACACGTTGACGAACCGGTGCAGGCCGCCGTCGTCGGTGAGCACGTTCTTCGTGATCCCCGGGTACGAGGTCTCCAGGTTCGACAGCAGCTCGCGCAGCGTGGTGCCGTCGCCGTCCACCCGGGCCTCGCCCCCGGCGTGCTTGCGCAGGATCGTCGGCAGCTTCACCTTCACGGACATCGTGGTCGGTCTCCTCACTCGTCTCGGCTCGGGAGGCCGCAGAACTGGTCGTAGTCGATGAGCTCGGTCACGGTGGGCTCCTTGCCGCACACCGGACAGTCGGCGTCCCAGCGCAGCTTCACCGTCGTGAAGTCCATCGTGAGCGCGTCGAAGATCAGAAGGCGTCCGGCGAGGGTCTCGCCCAGGCCGGTCGCGAGCTTGATCGCCTCGGTCGCCTGGATCGTGCCGACGATGCCCGGCAGCACCCCGAACACCCCGCCCTCGGCGCAGCTCGGCACGGTGCCGGGCGGCGGCGGCTGCGGGAACAGGCACCGGTAGCAGGGCGCCTCCGGCCCCGGCAGGAAGACCGTTGCCTGGCCCTCGAACTGGTAGATCGAGCCGTACACGAGCGGTTCGCCGAGCATCTGGGTCGCGTCGTTGACCAGGTACCGGACGGGGAAGTTGTCCGAGCCGTCGACCACGATGTCCCAGGGGCCGAGCACCTCGAACGCGTTCTGGCTGGACAGGATCGTGTCGTACGTGACGACCTCGACGTTCGGGTTGATCCGGACCAGCGTGTCGCGGGCAGAGTCCACCTTCGGTCGCCCGACGTCGCCGGTACCGTGGGCGATCTGCCGCTGGAGGTTCGACAGGTCAACCCGGTCGAAGTCGACGAGGCCGATCGTGCCGACGCCCGCGGCCGCCAGGTACATCGAGACCGGCGAGCCCAGCCCGCCAGCGCCGATGCACAGGATCTTCGCGTCGAGCAGCTTGCGCTGACCCTCGGCGCCGACGCCGGGCAGGATGATGTGCCGCGCGTAGCGCTGGACCTCCTCGACCGTGAACCCGCGGGTCATGCGGTGGCCAGCTCCTCCTCGGTGACCTCGCCATCGACGATCCGGAACGCGCGCAGGACGGGGTGCGCGCGGTCGGACAACGACATCACGACGTACGAGGCCTCCGGGTAGAACGCGAGCCTGCGGTCCGTCTCCGAGGGATACGCCTCCGAGTGCGTGTGCGTGTGGAAGATGCCGAGCAGCTCCAGACCCTCCTCGTCCATCCGGTCGAAGGCCTGCAGCTGCTCCTTCGGGTCCAGCCTGTAGGAGGCCGGGCTCGCGTCCAGGTTCCGCATCGCGAAGAAGCGCACCGGCGTCCCATCCCGGCCGGCCAGGAGCCCGCACGCCTCGTTCGGGAACTCCCGGAGGCCGTGCTCCACCATCTCCTTGACCAGGACATCGTCGATGTGCATCTGCAACTGCGTTCAACGCTACCAGCGAGGTCGTATTCCCTGAACGGGTGTTCAGGGAATACGGAGCCGCCCGGTCACCTCGATCCGGCCCGCCGGGCCGCCGACCACCTGCCCGATCCGGGCGAACGGGACCCCCCGCGCCCGGAGCGCCGCCGCGAGTCGCTCTCCGTCGGCGGCAGCGACGAGCAGCCCGCCCGACGTCTGGGCGTCGGCGAGCACCAGCTGCTCGGACCGATCGAGCTCGCCCCAGTCCGCGTGTGGGTCCACGAAGTCGTGGTTCCGGCCCGT
Organism: Actinomycetota bacterium; assembly: GCA_035718185.1. Taxonomy (GTDB): domain Bacteria; phylum Actinomycetota; class UBA4738; order UBA4738; family HRBIN12; genus HRBIN12. The sequence continues at coordinate 13,531 of DASTHN010000174.1, read as the reverse complement.
GCCGCCGGGCACCACACCGTCCCGGGCGAGGGCGAGCACGCCGTCGATCGTCGGAACGGCCGAGGCGTCGACGCCCGCCGCGACGCCCGAGACCGCGAGCATCCGGTGGAGGTGGCCGAACAGCCCGAACCCGGTCACGTCGGTCGCCGCCACGGCTCCCGCCTCGAGCATCGCCTCGGCGGCGCGGTCGTTGAGCGTCGTCATCAGCTCGACCGCCCGCGCCACCAGGCCCTCGCTCGCGACGCCCCGTTTCACCGCGGTCGAGACGATCCCGAGGCCGATCGGCTTCGTGAGGAACAGGTGGTCGCCCGCCCGGGCGGCCGAGTTCCGCACGATCCGTCCCGGGTCCACCAGGCCGATCGCCACCATCCCGTACTTCGGCTCGGGGTCGGTGATCGAGTGCCCGCCGAGCACCGCCACGCCGGCGGCCGCCGCGACGTCGATCCCGCCCTGCAGGACGCGGCCGAGCATCTCGAGCGGCAGGTCGTCGACGGGCCAATTCACGACGTTGAGCGCGAGCAGGGGCCGGCCGCCCATCGCGTACACGTCCGACAGGGCGTTCGTCGCCGCGATCCGGCCCCAGTCGTAGGGGTCGTACACGATCGGCGTGAAGAAGTCCTGGGTCGCGATCTGCGCCTGCCCGCCCGGGAGTTGCACGACGGCGGCGTCGTCGCCCGTGTCCGTCCCGACCAGCACATCGGAGGCGGGCTCCGGGAGCTCGAGCGTGGACAGGAGCGAGACCAGGTCGCTCGGGCCGAGCTTGCACCCGCAGCCCGCGCCGTGGCTGAAGCTCGTCAATCGGCGCCCGGCCAGCATCCCGAGAGGATGCCACACTGCCCCCGATGAGAGCGGCCGTGCTCGGGCACGTCGAGTGGATGACGTTCGGCCTGGTCGACCGGCTGCCGGCGTCCGGGGAGATCGCCCACTGCCTCGACTGGTGGGAGGCGCCGGCGGGGGGCGGGGCCGTCGCCGCCGTCCAGCTGCAGCGGCTCACGGGCGACTGCACGTTCTTCACGGCGCTCGGCGGGGACATCGTGGGCGAGCGCGCGCACCTGGAGCTCGAGGGCATGGGGCTGCGCGTCCACGTCGCCCGGCGACCGGCGCAGAGCCGCCGCGGGTTCACGTTCATCGAGGCCTCGGGCGAGCGGACGATCACCACGCTCGGCGAGCGCCTGCACGCGCGAGCCGACGACCCGTTGCCCTGGGACGAGTTCGAGCGCACCGACTGCGTCTACGTCTGCGCGGCCGACGCGGGGGCGCTCCGGCTCGCCCGGCGCGCGCGCGTCGTCGTGGCGACGAGCCGCGTCGCCGGACTGCTCGCGGAGGCCGGCGTCCGGCTGGACGCCGTCGTGGGGAGCTCGTCCGATCCGTCCGAGCGCTTCGACCCCGCCGACCTGCCCGAGCTGCCGGACGTCGTGGTGCGCACCGAGGGCCGGCGGGGCGGCTCGTTCGAGACGGCCGATGGCCGGACCGGCCGGTACCAGGCGGTCGAGCCGCCCGACCTGCTCGTAGACACGTACGGAGCGGGCGACACGTTCGCGGCAGGCCTGACGTTCGCGCTCGGACGCGGTGACGACGTCGACGCTGCGCTGTCGGTTGCCGCCCGGTGCGGCGCGTGGTGCGTCGCCGGCCGGGGCCCGTACGGCCGGTCGCTGAGCGCGGACGACGTCTGAGCGGGGCCTACTCCACCGCCGAGGGGGCCGAGCCCATCGCGTGGTAGCCGCCGTCGACGTGGAGCATCTCGCCGGTGACCCCGCGCGACAGGTCCGAGAACAGGAACGCGACGGCGTCGCCGACCGGCGCGGCGTCGGTCGGGTCCCAGCCGAGCGGCGCGCGGTCGCCCCAGCCGTCGGCGAGCGACTGGAACCCCGGGATCCCTTTCCCGGCCATCGTCCGCAGGGGTCCCGCCGAGATCGTGTTCACCCGCACCCCGTGTGGCCCCAGGTCCCTGGCCAGGTACCGGGTGACCGACTCGAGCGCCGCCTTGGCGACCCCCATCCAGTCGTAGACCGGCCACGCGAACCGGGCGTCGAAGTCGAGCGAGACGATCGCGCCGCCGCGCTCACGCATCTGCGGCAGGAGCTCGGTGGCGATCGTCTTCAGGGAGAAGGCGCTCACCTGCAGCGCGGTGCCGACGCTCTCCCACGGCGTGTGGAGGAAGTTCCCGCCCAGGGCGTCCTGCGGCGCGAAGGCGATCGCGTGGAGGAACCCGTCGATCCGTCCCCACCGGCGCCCGAGCTCCTCGGCCACGGTACGGACCTGGTCCACGTCCGTCGCGTCCATCTCGAGGACGTCGACCGGCTGCGGGAGCCGCTTCGCGCTCTTCTCGGTCAGGCTCATCGCGCGCCCGAAGGAGGTCAGCGCGATCTCGGCGCCCTGCTCCTGGACCGCCCGCGCGGCCGCGTACGCGATGCTGTCGCGCGTCAGGACCCCGGTGATCAGCAGCTTCTTGCCCTCGAGCAGCATGCGACCTCCTCCCGTGTCGCGAGCATGCTAGCCGCTCGAGGTCGGGCGGTCCGAACCGCCGCTCTGGTTGAATGGCGACCGATGGACCTGCGCGCCCTCCCGAAGATCGACCTGCACCGCCATCTGGAGGGCGCGATGCGGCTCCAGACGATCCTCGACCTGTACCGGGAGGCGGGCGAGCCGCTGCCCGAGACCACGCCCGAGGAGCTCGCCCCGCGGGCGCAGGTCCTCGAGCCGATGGACAACCTCGAGGCCGTGCTGGACGTGCTCGAGCTCGTCCGCGGCTCGTTCCGGACCTACGAGGCGATCGAGCGCATCAGCGCCGAGGCCGTCGAGGACCTGGCCCGGGACCACGTGCGCCTCGGCGAGCTCCGGTTCTCCCCCGAGTTCTTCTTCTCGGCCGGCGGGCTGGACTGGGACCTCGCGATGGAGCGCGTGATCGCCGGCGTGACCCGGGCCTCCGCCGAGCACGACGTGGCGGTGGGGCTCATCGCGATCTTCTCCCGTGACTTCGGGATGGAGTCGGGACGCAGGACGGTCTCCTTCGCACGGCGTCACCGCGAGCAGCTGGTCGGCTTCGACATCGCCGGAGACGAGCTGCCCTATCCGCCCTCGCTCTACGTCGAGCTCGTGGCGTCGGTTCACGAGGCCGGATTGCCCCTCACGGTCCACTACGGCGAGTCGGGGCCGCCCGGATATCCGCGCGATGCGATCCTCCAGCTCCGCCCCTCGCGCCTGGCACACGGGGTCTCGGTCGCCTCCGACGTGGAGGTGACGGCGCTCGCGAGGGAGCGCCGCGTCGGCCTGGACATGTGCCCGACGTCGAACCTGCGGACGCGGGCCGTCGACTCCCTGGACGACCACCCGGCCCTTCGGCTCCTGCGCGAGGGCCTGCTCGTCACGATCAACACGGACGACCCCGGGCTGTTCGGCATCGACCTCACGCACGAATGGGAGGTCGCGCGGGCGGAGATGGGCTTCGCGCTCGAGGATCTCCGGACCGCTACCGGCAACGCCCTGCGGACCAGCTTCCTGCCAGACGGGGTGAAGGACGACGTGCGAACCCGGCACTTCGGCTGGCTCGACGACGCGTAGAGGCGGCCCGATAGGATGAGGCCCCTCGACGGGCCGCGGGAACCTCGGGAAGGAGCTCCATCGATGGACGATGCGCGGAGAGCCAGCGCGCTCGCGGCGCGGTTCTGGGACGAGCTGTTGGAGGACGCGCCGCTGCTCGGCACCATCGTCGGGGACGAGCGGTGGGACGACCGGCTCCCCGATCCGAGCGAGACCGGCCGGGCGCGCCGAGAGACCAGGTCCCGGGCGGCGCTCGCGGAGCTTGCCGCGGTCGACCGTGCGGCGCTCGATGAGGACGCGCGGACCACGCTCGACGTGCTCGAGGCGATCGCGGCCCGAGACGTCGCCGAGATCGAGCACCGGGTCGACTTCCTCCAGGTCGTCTCGCACCTCTGGGGCCCCGCACAGCTGCTCGCCGAGATCGGCTCGTACCAGCGTGCGGACACACCCGAGCGGCTAGAGCGGCTGCTTGCGCGGCTCGAGAGCACGCCCGCGTTCTACTCGGCCTCGGCCGAGGTCGCCCGCGAGGGCGTGGCCGCCGGCGTCACGGCGCCGCGTGTCGTCGTCGAGCGCACCGTGGCACAGGTCGAGCGCCTCCTCGACGCGCCCGTGGAGGAGTCGCCGGCGCTCGAACCCGTGCCGCGGGACGACGCGCGGGGCCGCGAGCGCGTCGCCCGGACCGTCCGCGAAGCCGTGGTGCCGGCCCTCGGCTCGTACCTCGACGCGCTGCGCGCGTACCTGCCCTCGGCCACCGAGACGATCGGGCTGTCGGCCCTGCCGGGCGGCGAGGGGATGTACGCGGCTCAGATCCTCGGCTTCACGACGCTGCCGCTCGACCCCGAGGAGGTCCACGAGCTCGGCCTCGCCGACCTCGAGAAGATCCAGGAGGAGCGCCGGCGGTCGGCCGAGGCGCTCGGGCACCAGGACGCGGCGACGGCGATCGCGGCGCTCGACGCGAGCGGCCGCAACACCGCCTCGTCCCGCGGGGAGCTGGTCCGGCTGGCCGAGACGCAGGTCGCGAAGGGCTGGGAGGCCGCGCCGGGGTACTTCGGACGCATGCCAAGCGCGAACTGCGAGGTCCGCGCGGTCGAGCCCTTCCGCGAGAAGGACATGCCGTTCGCCTTCTACAACCCGCCGTCCGACGACGGAAGCCGTCCGGGTGTCTACTACGTGAACGCGTACGACCTGCCGAGCAAGCCCCTGCACCACCTGGCCACGACCACCTACCACGAGGCGAACCCCGGGCATCACTTCCAGACCGCGCTCGAGCAGGAGATGGGCGACCGTCCGGCGCTCCGGCGGTTCGGCGGCTACCTGGCCGGCGCATCCTTCTCGGAGGGGTGGGGGCTGTACTGCGAGCGGCTTGCCGATGAGATGGGCCTGTTCGAGGACGAGGCCGAGCGCCTGGGCATGCTGGACGCCCAGGGGATGCGCGCCGCGCGGCTGGTCGTCGACACCGGCATCCACGCGTTCGGCTGGACGAGGCAACGCGCGATCGCCCTGCTCGAGGAGGCCGGCGTCCCCCCCGTGGACGCCGTGATCGAGACCGACCGCTACATCACGATGCCCGGGCAGGCCCTCTCGTACAAGATCGGCCAGTTCGAGATCGAGGCCAGGCGAGAGGAGACGGAGCGCCGCGAGGGCGCCGCGTTCTCCCTCACGGGCTTCCACGACCGCGTGCTCGCGCTCGGCACCCTGCCGCTCCCCGCGTTCCGTCGCGAGCTCGGCGCCTAGCGCGCACGGAGGGCCGTTAGCCCCTCTCGGGCCGGCGGGGTGCCCCGCCCGGGGGGTTCCGATGGTCCCCGGCGCGCAGGTCCGAGCGTCCCATGCCTGATGCAGGTACACCTGACAACGTGGAGCCATGGAGACCGATCGGATCCTCGTGGGTGTGCCCAGGGAGACCTTTCCTGGGGAGACCAGGGTGGCACTCGTCCCCGCCGTGCTGCCTCAGCTCACGAAGGCGGGGATGGATGTCGTCGTCGAGTCGAGGGCCGGAGAGGCGGCCGGGTTCGCCGATGAACAGTACGCGGCGCATGGAGCGGAGATCGGGAACCGCGAGCGCGTGTTCCAGGCGGACATCGTCGTGCAGGTGCGAACCTGCGGCGCGAACCCGGAGCTGGGGCGCGACGACATCCATCGATTCAAGGCCAACCAGGTCATCGTCGGGATGGCCGACCCGCTCGTCTGCCCGGCCGGGATCCGGCAGGCGGCCGAGCACAAGGTCACCGGCTTCGCGATGGACTTCATGCCGCGCATCACGCGTGCCCAGGGCATGGACGTCCTGTCCTCGCAGGCGACGGTGATCGGCTACAAGGCCGTGATCATGGCCGCGGACCGGCTCCCCAAGATCTTCCCGATGATGACCACGGCGGCCGGCACGGTCCGGCCCGCGCAGGTCTTCGTCGTCGGCGCCGGCGTCGCCGGCCTGATGGCCATCGCGACGGCGCGACGGCTGGGCGCGGTCGTCCAGGCCTATGACGTGCGGCCGGCGGCGCAGGAGGACATCGAGAGCCTCGGCGCGCGGTGCGTCCTGCTGCCCCTGCAGCCGGGTGATGCGGAGGACCAGTCCGGTTACGCGAAGGAGCTCGGCCAGGCGTTCTACGAGCGCCAGCAGGAGCTGATGGCACAGGTCGTCGCCGGCGTGGACGTCGTCATCACCACGGCGCTCATCCCCGGCAAGAAGGCGCCGGTGCTCATCACCGGGCAGGCGGTGAAGGGGATGGCCCCGGGCTCGGTCATCGTCGACACGGCTGCCGAGCGCGGCGGCAACTGCGAGATGACCCGGCCGAACCACCGGACCGTCACGGACAACGGCGTGACGATCTTCGGGCCGACGAACCTCGCGGCGAGCGTCCCCAACGTCGCCAGCTCGATGTACGCGAAGAACATCCAGTCGTTCCTGATGCTCCTCGTGAAGGACGGCAAGCTCGAGATCGACCTCCAGGACGAGATCGTCGCGGGCACGCTCGTCACGCGCGACGGCGAGGTCACGCACAAGCGTGTCGTCGAGGCTCTGGGGGAGGTGGACCATGTCTGAGACGCTCGAGGTCAGCCTCTTCATCTTCATGTTGGCTTCGTTCCTCGGGTACGCGGTGATCACGAGGGTGCCGGGGCTGCTCCATACGCCACTGATGTCGCTGACGAACGCGCTGTCGGCGATCTCGATCGTGGGCTCGCTGATCCTGGCCGGCGCGGGTGAGAGCACGATGGCGACGGTCCTCGGATCGCTCGCCGTGTTCGCGGCGTTCACCAACATCGTGTCCGGTTTCCTGCTGACCGACCGGATGCTCGGGATGTTCAAGAAGCGCGAGGCGCCGAAGAAGCCGGCGGAGGCGAAGGAGGCGACGTCGTGAACGACACCATCAACGACATCGTCATCCCGCTCGCGTACCTGTTCGCCGCGGCGTGCTTCATCCTGGCGCTGAAGTGGCTCTCCCACCCGACCACCGCGCGTCGCGGCGTCCGGGTGGGCGAGGTCGGCATGGCCGTCGCGATCGTGTCCACGCTTGTCGACTTCCGCATCGTCGAGTATCAGTGGATCTTGGTCGCGCTCGTGCTCGGCACGATCCTGGGCATCCCGCTCGGGCTCGTGCCGATGACGGCGGTGCCGCAGCGGACCGCCCTGTCGCACGCGTTCGGCGCGTTCGCCGCCGGGGTCGTCGGCACGGCCGAGTACTACCTCCAGCAACCGGATATCGAGACCTCGACGATGATCGCGATCGGCCTGGAGGTCGTCCTCGGGTTCCTGACGTTCACCGGGTCGCTCATCGCGGCCGGCAAGCTGCAGGGCCTCGTCCGCGACCGACCCTGGATCTACAAGGGCCAGAACATCGTGAACCTCACGGTGCTCGGCTCGGCCCTGATCCTGGTCGGCTTCCTCGTCGCAGATCCCGGAAACGTCGTCCTGTTCCCGATCATCATCGGCATCTCACTCCTCTTCGGGTTCATGATGGTCATCCGGATCGGCGGCGCCGACATGCCGACCGTGATCTCGCTGCTGAACAGCTTCGCCGGGCTGTCGGCCTCGATGATGGGGTTCGTCCTCAACAACAAGCTGCTGATCATCGCCGGCGCCCTCGACGGGTCGAGCGGTCTGATCCTGTCGATCATCATGTGCAGGGCGATGAACCGGTCCTTCACGAACGTCCTGTTCGGAGGGTTCGGCGCCGAGACCCTGGCCGGCGGCGGGGTCGAGGCGAGGCCCGTCCGCAGCGTCGACCCCGAGGAGACGTCGTTCCTCCTCGATTCGGCGCGCAGCGTCATCGTCGTCCCCGGCTACGGCATGGCGGCGGCGCAGGCGCAGCACAAGGTCCGCGAGCTGTGCGACAACCTGATGAAGCGCGGTGTGGACGTGAAATACGCGATCCACCCGGTCGCCGGGCGCATGCCCGGGCACATGAACGTGCTGCTGGCCGAGGCGAACGTGCCCTACGACCAGCTGTACGACCTGGACTCGATCAACTCCGAGTTCCCGCAGGCGGACATCGTGCTCGTCGTCGGGGCCAACGACGTCGTGAACCCCGCGGCGCGCACCGACGCCCAAAGCCCGATCTTCGGCATGCCGATCCTCGACGTCGACCAGGCTGGATCGGTCATCGTCGTCAAGCGCTCGATGCGCTCCGGGTTCGCCGGCGTGGACAACGAACTCTTCTACCTGGACAAGACTCAGATGCTCTTCGGTGACGCGAAGACCGTCATCGGCGAGGTCATCGACGAGCTCGGGCGACTGCCCGCGAAGGAGGTGGCTGGGGTATGACGCTCACGGAGTCCCGTGAGCGGGAGCTCGAGCACGAATGGGTCCGCGCCCTACGCACGGGCATCGGCCCGGTCCCGGTGCCGCATCGCGGCGCCGAGCTGCTCGAGCATCCGCTGCTGAACAAGGACGCGGCGTTCACCGAGAAGGAGCGTGAGGAGTTCAAGCTGCACGGTCTGCTCCCGATGCGCGTGTTCACGATCGATGAGCAGGTCACGCTCGAGGTCGAGAAGATCCGCCGCAAGGACGACGACCTGGAGAAGTTCATCGGCTTGGCCGCGTTGCAGGATCGCAACGAGACCCTGTTCTACCGGCTGTTGATCGAGAACCTCGAGGAGTTCCTGCCGATCGTCTACACGCCCGTCGTCGGTCGCGCGTGCCAGGAGTACAGCCACATCCTGCGCCGTCCGCGCGGCCTGTGGCTCACGCCCGACGACATCGACGACATCCCCGAGCTGCTCTCGAACGCCCGGCACGAGGATGTTCGGCTGATCGTGGTCACCGACAACGAGCGGATCCTCGGTCTGGGTGACCAGGGCGCCGGCGGGATGGGCATCCCGGTCGGCAAGCTGGCCCTGTACACTGCCGGCGCGGGCATCTACCCCGCGCTCACGCTGCCGATCTCGCTCGACGTCGGCACCGACAACCAGTCGCTCCTGGACGACCCGTACTACCTGGGCTACCGCAAGCCCCGGCTCCGCGGTCCCGAATACGACCGGTTCATCGAGGCCTTCGTCGAGGGCGTGCTCGAGGTCTTCCCGCACGCCCTGCTGCAGTGGGAGGACTTCAAGCAGCACAACGCGATCCGGCTGCTCGACCAGTACCAGCACCGCATCACCAGCTTCAACGACGACATCCAGGGCACGGCCGCCGTCGTGATGGGCGGCATCTACTCGGCGCTGCGGATCCTGCGGGAGCCGCTCGGAGATCAGCGACTCGTGTTCCTGGGCGCCGGAGCCGCCGGCATCGGGATCGCGAGGCTGGTTCGGGCCCAGATGCGGAAGGAGGGCGTCTCCGAGGAGCAGATCCACCGCGCCATCGTCCAGCTGGACTCGAAGGGTCTCACGTACCTGGGCCGTGAGCCGCTCGACGCGGACAAGGAGGAACTGGCCCTCACGCCCGAGGCGATGGAGGCCTACGGCTTCGAGTCCGGGGAGGCGTACGACCTCGAGGCCGTCGTCGAGAAGGTGCGTCCGACGATCCTCATCGGCACGAGTGCCACGCCGGGCGCCTTCACCGAGAAGGCGATCCGCGAGATGGCCGCGCACTCGAGGATCCCCGTGGTGCTGCCGCTCTCGAACCCGACGTCGAAGACCGAGGCCCAGCCGGCCGACATCATCGAGTGGACGAAGGGCCGCGCGATCGTCGCGACGGGCAGCCCCTTCGCGCCGGTCGTGCGCGGCGAGCGCACCCACGTGATCGGTCAGGCGAACAACGCGTTCGTCTTCCCCGGCATCGGGCTCGGCGCGGTCGTCGCCGAGGCGCGCGAGGTGACCGACGAGATGTTCCTCGTCGCGGCCGAGGCGCTCGCCCACGCCGTCACCGAGGAGCGGCTCGAGGCGGGGTCGCTGTTCCCGCACGCGTCGGAGCTCAGGACGGTCTCCCGAGCGGTCGCGCTCGCCGTCGCCAGGTGCGCCAGGGACTGCGGCGTCGGTCGGCACTTCGAGGAGGACGACATCGCTCACGCGATCGACGCGATGATCTGGCACCCCGACTACGTGCCGTACGAGCCGATCCCCTGGGACTAGCACGACACGGAACACGGAGCGGCCCCGGGCCCGTGCGGGGCCGCTCCGTCGTCCCCGCCGTCGTTTGACGCCCCTCGGCGTTTCGGCGACGCTCTGGCCGTCAGCCTGCCCCAGGAGGCCCGAAGGATGGACACCACGGTCGATCGCGCGCGCCTGCACGAGTTGATGGAGCGGGAGGAGGCGGCCTTCGTGGCCGCCCACCCGCGCTCGGGCGAGCTGTTCGAACGCGGCAAGGCGAACCTGCTCGCCGGGGTGCCGATGCCGTGGATGTCCGAGTGGGCCGGCCCCTACCCCGTCTTCGTCCAGGAGGCGCAGGGGGCGCGGTTCACCGACGTGGACGGGATCGGGTACATCGACTTCTGCCTGGGCGACACGGGGGGGATGACCGGTCACTCCCCCGAGCCGGCCGTGAAGGCGATCGCCGAGCAGGCCTCGAAGGGCATCACGCTCATGCTCCCGTCCGAGGACTCGATCTGGGTCGGCGCCGAGATGCAGCGTCGCTTCGGCCTGCCCTACTGGCAGTTCTGCCTCACGGCCACCGACGCGAACCGGTTCACGATCCGTCTCGCACGGGCGATCACCGGCCGTTCGAAGGTGCTCACCTACTCGTGGTGCTACCACGGCTCGGTCGACGAGACGATCGCGATCGACGAGGGCGGCACGACGGTCTCGCGGCCCGGCAACATCGGCCCCCCCGTGCCCCTCGAGATGACGACGCGCGCGATCGAGTGGAACGACGTCGAGGCCCTCGAGGCCGCGCTCGCGCACGGCGACGTGGCGTGCGTGCTCGCCGAGCCCGCGCTCACGAACATCGGCATCGTGCCGCCCGAGCCCGGGTACCACGACGCCCTCCGCGAGCTCACGCGGGAGCACGGGACCTACCTGGTGATCGACGAGACCCACACGATCTGCGCCGGGCCCGGCGGCGCCACGAGGGCCTGGGGTCTCCGGCCGGACTTCCTCACGATCGGCAAGCCACTCGCGAGCGGCGTGCCCGCCGCCTGCTACGGCATGAGCCAGGAGGTGGCCGAGCGGGTCCAGGACTACATGGAGACCCTGCCGACGAGCGACGTCGGCGGCGTGGGTGGCACGCTCTCGGGCAACGCCCTGTCGCTCGCGGCGATGCGCGTGACGCTCGAGCAGGTCCTGACCGACGAGGCGTTCGAGCGGATGATCGCGCTCGGCGAGCGGTGGACCGACGGCGTGCGGGACGTGATCACGCGACACGGTCTGCCGTGGACGATCCAGCGGCTGGGCTGCCGGGCCGAGTACTGGTTCGTCCCGACGACCCCGCGCAACGGGGGCGAGGCGGCCGCGAACGACGACCACGAGCTCGCCCGGTTCACGCACCTGTACGCGCTGAACCGCGGGATCCTGCTCACGCCGTTCCACAACATGGCGCTGATGTCACCGGCGACGACCGCCGAGGACGTCGACCGTCACTCGGAGGTGTTCGAGGAGATGTGCGCGGAGCTCACCGCGTGACCGCGCCGGCGGCGAAGGTCTGGTACCTCACGATCGACTGCCACGACACCGAGCGCCTCGCGGCGTTCTGGGGCGAGCTGCTCGGGGTCGAGGTCCGCGGCACGATGGGGGACTTCGTGTTCCTGGCGCGGCCCTCGGAGGAGGCCGTCGCCCTCGCCTTCCAGCGGGTCCCCGAGGGCAAGACCGTGAAGAACCGCGCGCACCCCGACATCCACGTCGATGACCTCGAGACCGCCACCGAGTGGGTCCTCGAGCACGGCGGCGAGCGCCTGGCCGATCACGACATCGACGGGTTCGCCTGGCGGGTGATGCGCGACCCCGAGGGCAACGAGTTCTGCCTCATCCCCGAGCAGTGACCGGTCGCTCCTCGCGAGGCGCGCGGAGGACCTCGCGGATCCGCACCCGGCTCCGCTGCAGGACGGATCGCGAGTAGATCCTGGTCGCGAGCGGCACGAGCGCCATCGTGGCGGCGACGCAGATCGCGGCCGACAGCAGCCCCTCCCACACCGTGGCCTCGCCGAGGATCAGCCGCGACGGCATCACGAGGGGCGCCGACGGCGGCAGCATCGACGTCACGAGCGCGAGCAGGGAGTCCGGGTTCTGGTTCGCCTGGATCCCGAGGAAGAACGACGCGATGATCAGGATCGACAGCGGCGTCATCGTGGACTGCAGGTCCTCCTGTCGCGGCACGATGGCACCCGCGACCGCGAACAGCCCCGCGTAGAAGAAGTAGCCGAGGACGAACCACACCAACACGAGCGCGACCACGATCAGCACGCCCTCGGGGAACCGGACGCCGCCGAGCACCTGGCTGGCCGCGAACCCGACCGCGCCGATCAACCCCAGCTGGCACAGGCCGAGCACGCCGATGCCCAGGATCTTGCCGCGCAGCAACTGCGAGGGGCGCACGGTGGCGAGCAGGACCTCCACGACGCGAGAGGACTTCTCCTCGACGACGCCTGCCGCCACCCAGTAGCCGTACGCGAAGAGCTGTCCGTAGAGCGCGAGCACGCCGATGAAGCCGACCGCCGCGTACTCACGCTGGCGGCGATCGAGCGGCTCGAGCGCCCGGACGGCGAGCGGTGGCTGCTCGAGCGCCGCCTCCACCTCCTCCCGGGTGAGTCCGGCCCCCGTGAGCGCCCCCGCGGCGCGGTCGCGGGCCGAGACGGACTGGAGCAGTCCGACCAGGTCCGCAGGCGGGTCGGAGCGGACGACGATGCCGTCCCCGTCCACGAGCGCCACGTCCACGTCCCCCCCGCGGACCGCACGCTCGGCGTCGCCGGTCTCGACGTACGCGTGCAGGGTGATCTCGATATCCAGGGCGGCCCCCCGCTCGACGATCCGGTTCCCCAGCGCCCGCGCGTCCGGGCCGCTCAGGCCGACGTCGTACGCGGTGCCACCCGCGAGCAGCGCCCCCGCCCCGACGAACACGACGAGCACGAGCAGCGTGATGGCGGTCGAGATCAGGAACCCCTTGTCGCGGATCCGCTCGACGAATTCGCGCCGGGCGACGATGGCGACGACGCCACGCGTCACGCGCCCACCGCCCTTCGGAAGATCTCCATCAGCGAGGGGCGCACGACGTCGAACGTCCGCACCTCCCCCGCCGCGGACGCCGCGTCCAACACGTCGGCGGGTCGCGCGCCGTCGAGCTCGAGCAGCGCGCCGTCGGGGAGCGGCTCCGCGACGCGAACGCCGGCGAGAGCCTCGTACCAGGCCGGCGCCGCGCCCGCGACCTCGACGCGCACGAGCCGCCGCGGGTCGGCCTCGCGCAGATCCGAGATCCGCCCCGCGGCCACGACCCTGCCCCGGTGGATCAGCACGACCGACTCGCACAGGCGCTCGACGAGGTCGAGCTGGTGGCTCGAGAACACGACCGGCACGCCCGATGCCGCCTGCTCGCGGAGGACCCCGGACAGGACGTCGACGCCGACGGGGTCCAGTCCCGAGAACGGCTCGTCCAGGACGAGGACCTCGGGCCGGTGGACGAGCGCGGCGGCGAGCT
>DASTHN010000173.1:0-3149 GCA_035718185.1 Actinomycetota bacterium | reverse complement strand
TGGATGTGCAGAGCCTCGGAACCGAAGACCTGGTCGATATCCACGAGCACGCCGTCCGTGAGTTGGTTCTGCTTGCCACCCCAGCCCCAGCCCATCCCCCATTCTTGCGTCGACGCGTCCTCGCAGGTCAGCACAATCCCCATGTCGAATCCCTTGAAGTACCTCTGTCCATCGTCCGCCTTCATGACGCGGACGCTGAAGGGCTTGATCTGCGACGTCTCGCCCTTGTACACGCGGGTCCTCGACGCTGCCGCGGCAGGAGTGGCCATCTCGAGGGACAGGATGGCTGCCAAGACAACGACGGCGAGAGCTGGATGTCTGCGCATGGGACCCTCCCGGGTTGGCGAACAAATCTCATCCTCCACCTCGCGATTCCAGACCGCAAGCGGCGACCCCATGGGCCGCGGTGCTTGTCGAGATGCTCGGGAGGCGGCGCCACTGGGCGGCCGCAAGAGGAGGAATGCGTAGTCGATCCACGGTGGCTTTTCTGGCATCGCCGACGGCTACCCGGGTGCGCCTTGGGGCGTGAAGGCGTTCCAGCTGTGACACGCAGTGGGCGGCTCCGCGTGTCTTCTCAGCGCGGACAAATGGCACCATCCGGGCGGGGCGGAGCTTGTCTCATGCTGAGGCGGTCGAGCCGCTGAGGCCGTTCTCGAACCAGCTCGCGAGGGATGGCAGCACGTGATCGGCGCCGACAGCCGCGAGCTCGTCGACGGAGTACCTGCCGCTCGCGACCGTCACAGCGACCGCACCAGCGGCCTTCGCTGCCGCAACGTCGAGCGGCGTGTCGCCGACGACGTAGACCCGCGCGGGGTCGACCGGGTGACCGTGCAGCATAGAGGCGCGGTCGATCGCGGCGGACGTGAGCCTGGTGCGATCCGGCGAGTCGGTGCCGTACCCACCGAACAGGAAGAAGCGGTTGAGGTCACCACGACCGAGCTTCACGCGCGCCGCGCCTTCCATCGCGCCTGACACGATGCCGAGCATGATGCCCTGGTCGGAGAGCCTGGTCAGCAGTTCGACCGCCCCCTCGAAGACCCGGTAGCCCTCTGACGTCGCGACCTCGTGGGACAGCCGACGGAGGTAGGCGGCGAAGATGGTGGCGAGCTCCCGCTCGGTCGGCTCGCGTCCGATCGCTCCCTCGAAGGTCTTCCGCGCCACCACCGGGTCGGTCTCTCCGGCCTCCGAGTGCGAGCCGATATCGGCGGGTACCCCGTGCAGCTCCTCGAACGCGTACCGCCAGCTTCGAGTGCCCGCACCTCCGCTCGTGATGAGCGTTCCGTCGATGTCGAACAGCACGAGGGACGGGGTGGTCATCGAGCGTTCACCCTATCCCGTGTGTGGGCGACGAGCTGATCACGGGCTGCTTCATCGCCATCTGGCGGTCTGGGCGACAGGCTTCCTGCATGAGCATCTGGCGTGGCGTCGGCGGGACACCCTGTTCTCCTGACCGTGTGTGGCGCCCGGACCGTGTCGGACCGAACCCTTGTCAGGTGCACCTCCCCTCCCAGGAGGTTCCGGGTGTACTCGGCCGGTTACGGCCGTCAAGCGGGAGAAGAGGGCGAGAGGCACAGAGGCCCTACCTTCCCGTCCCGCTTGGGAAGGTAGGACCTCTCGCGATCGTGCGCTCGAGCGAGCCGGTGGGCGAACGGAAGCCCTAGTCGTCCTCGCCCTGGTCGCCGCCGTCCACGGACTCGTCCTGCGAGTCGTCCTCGGACTCGGACTCCGACTCGTCCTGCGAGTCGTCCTCGGACTCGTCCTCGGACTCGTCCTGCGAGTCGTCCTCGGACTCGGACTCGTCCTCACCCTGGTCGTCAGCGTCCTCACCCTGGTCGTCAGCGTCCTCACCCTGGTCGTCAGCGTCTTCGCCCTGATCGTCGGATTCGGAGTCCTCGGATCCCTCGTCGTCCGCAGGCTCCTCGGCCTCGTCCTCGACGTCGTCCGCCTCGGGAGCCTCCGCCACGTCGTCGCCCTGGTCGTCGGTCACGACGTCCTGGGGCACGACGACCTCGGTCCCGTCGTCGCCGGAGTCGCCCGTCCCGGGCAGTGCTCCCGCGAACGCCAGTCCTCCGAACATCGACATCAGCACGACCAAGCCCGCGATCACCTTGGCCGTCATCGAACGCAACACGCGAACCTTCACCGTCATCCTCCTTCGCTTCGGCAGCCCGGACGCGTGTGGGACACGCCCGTCGGCGTTGCTGGCCGGTCTCGCGACCGGTTCGCCCTTATCGGCGAGGAGTCGAGCGGCCCGAACGATCCCGTCGAGGTGCGCCTCCCGGGCGCGAGGGGGCTCGGCCGGGAAGGCGCCGCGCACGTCCTGGAGGAACAGGTCGAGCATCCGCTCGTCGGGAGACTCCGGAGTCTCTCCCCGCAGCAGTCGCTCGAAGCCGTCGTCGGGATCCATCGATCCACCCATCTCATCAGGAGGAACGCACGAGCCGCTCATAGGGTCACGGCTCCCTGCTCGATCCCGTCCCGGACGGCGGCGATCCCGCGTGCCTGCAGCGCCTTGACCGCGCCGGTCCGTTTGCGCACCACGGTCGCGATCTCCTCGATCGTGAGCCCGCCGAGGATCCGGAGCAGGAGCACGTCGCGCTGGTCCGGGGTCAGGCGTCCCAGGACCAGGCGCACGCGATCCTCGGCCAGGGCGCGCATCGCCTCGACCTCGACGTCACCGCGGTCGCCGATCTCGACCAGGACCTCGACGGGGAGCGGCTCGGTCCGGCGGCGCACGCGCTTTCGGTGCTCGTCCATGATCCGGTTCCGGGTGAGCGTGAACAGCCACGCCCGGAACCCCCGCTCGTCGCCCTCGAACGATGCGAGGTGGGAGACCACGCGGAGGAACGCGTCGCCGACGACGTCCTCCGGATCGGGGATCTGGCTGGCGCGCGCGTACCGGAGGAGGGCCGGGGCGGTCTCCGAGTACAGGGCGCGCCACGCCCACTCGGCCCCCACCCGGGCGGCCTCCAACACCCCGTCGAACGACTCTCCGAGCGCCATCGCAGTACCCCTGGTATCGGCACCAGGGTGCGCGCGATGGAGTTAAGGGGAGACTAAGCCCGCGCGCCGACGGCTCGCCTCACTCCCTGGCGATGCTCAGCGCGAGGTCGCGCATCGAGACGATCCCGACCAGCTCGTCGCCCTCC
>DASTHN010000172.1:0-12564 GCA_035718185.1 Actinomycetota bacterium | reverse complement strand
GGCCGGTAGTACAGGCCACCGAGCTCCTCGTTCGGCCCGCCGCCGAGCGCGACCGTCGCGCCGTCCGCCTTCGCCCGCCGGACGAAGCCGTCGACGCGCTCGAGGTGCTCGCGGGCGATCAGCGGACCGACGCCCGTCGCCTCATCGCGCGGGTCGCCCTGCCGCAGGGCGCTCGCGGCCTCGAGGAACCGCTCGAGGAACGCGTCGTACACCGCGTCCTCGATCACCAGGCGCGTGCCGGCAAGGCACACCTGCCCGGCGTTGTCGTACTGGTTCACCGCCTGGTTCACGACCGCGCCCAGGTCGGCGTCGGCGAACGCCACGAACGGCGATTTGCCGCCTAGCTCGAGCGAGACCGGCGTGAGGTTCGAGCCGGCCGCGGCCGCGACCAGGCGGCCCGTCGCGACCGAGCCCGTGAACGCGACCCGGTCCACGCCCGGGTGCGCCACGAGCGCGGCGCCGGCCTCCTCGCCGATCCCCTGCACGACGTTGAACGCGCCGTCGGGGAGCCCGGCGTCGCGCGCGATCTCCGCGAACATCGAGGCCGTGAGCGGAGCCCACTCGGGTGGCTTCAGCACCACCGTGTTGCCCGCCGCGAGCGCCGGCGCGAACCGCCACGTGGCGAGCATCAGCGGCGCGTTCCACGGCGTGACGACGGCGGCGACGCCGCTCGGGTCCCACGAGACGTGCTCGGCGAAGCCCTCGTGGTCGCGATCGTCCCCGAGCGTGAGCAGGTGATCTG
Organism: Actinomycetota bacterium; assembly: GCA_035718185.1. GTDB lineage: Bacteria > Actinomycetota > UBA4738 > UBA4738 > HRBIN12 > HRBIN12. Next base: position 11,822 of record DASTHN010000172.1, on the reverse strand, counting down.
CGAAGAACCGGAAGTTCCGTGCGACCCTCGGCATCACCGAGCGCCGCATGGAGCGCAGCAGCGACCCGTTGTCGCGGGTCTCGACGGTGGCCAGGCGCTCGACGTTGGCCTCGACGCCGTCGGCGATGCGGTGCAGGACCTCCGCGCGCCCCTTCGGGGGCATCCCGCCCCAGACCTCGAACGCGTCACGGGCCGCGCCGACGGCCGCGTCTACCTCGACGGCGCCGCCGCGCGCGACCTCGGCGATGGTCCGCTCGTCGATCGGCGAGACGTCTGCGAAGCCCTCGGACGAGCCCACACGTTGACCGCCGATCCAGTGATCGGTGGCAACGTCGATCCCCTCGATCGTCACGCCCGTCGCCGCTCTCCTCGGGTCTGCGCCCCGGCTGAGGTCGTTCGGGGCCGAACGGTAGGGAGCCGTCGTGGAGCTGTCAAGCGCGGCCGTACCCCTTGCCGTGGTTGGATACACGCCGATGGATCTCCTGTCGCCGGGCCTCGAGCCGCCACCGATCACGCGCTTCGACATCGAGAGCGCCGCCAAGCGCGTGACGGGGCGCGTCCGCTCAACGCCCGTCGCGCACCTGGAGCCGGGTGCGTTCGGCACGCCCGGCGTCGTGACGCTGAAGCTGGAGCTGCTCCAGCACACCGGCTCGTTCAAGCCGCGCGGCGCGTTCAACCGGATGCTCACCGCCGAGGTCGACGACAGCGGCGTGCTGGCGGCGTCGGGGGGCAACTTCGGCCTCGCCGTCGCGTACGCCGCGCGCGAGCTGGGCCACCGCGCCGAGATCTTCGTGCCTGAGACGTCTCCGTCGATGAAGATCGACCGCATCCGGACGCTCGGCGCCGAGGTGCACGTGATCCCTGGCTACTACGCGGAGGCGTACGCGGCCTGCGAGGAGCGTGCGCTGTACTCGGGCGCGATCCTCATGCACCCCTACGACCAGGAGACCGTGGTCGCCGGCCAGGGCACGATCGCGGCGGAGCTCGCACACCAGGTCCCCTTCGCCGAGACCGTGCTCGTCGCGGTCGGGGGCGGCGGGCTGATCGGTGGCGTCGCCGCCTGGTTCGCCGGCGACGTGCGGGTCGTCGGGGTGGAGCCTGAGGCCTGTCCGACGCTCCACGCGGCGCTCGAGGCCGGGGAGCCGATCGACGTCGAGGTGGGCGGGCTCGCGGCCGACGCGCTCGGCGCGATGAGGGTCGGGAGGATCGGGTTCGCGATCGCGCGGCGGTTCGTGGAGCGCGTCGCGCTCGTGTCCGACGACGCGATCGCCGAGGCGCAGCGCCGGCTGTGGTCCGAGTGCCGGGTCGTGGCCGAGCCCGGCGGCGCAGCCTCGCTCGCCGCGCTCCTGTGCGGCGCCTACGTGCCGCGTCCCGACGAGCGCGTCGTGGCGCTGATCTGCGGCGGCAACACGGATCCGGCGTCGGTCGTGTGACCGTCAGGCGCCGAACAACGACCCGAGCTCTCCGGTGGCGCGAGCCGTGAACGCGGCGTTCACCCGTTGCGCCTCCAGGATCTGCCGCAGCTGGAGCGCGGACTGTGGGATGTCGTGCTCGGCGAAGAACGCCTGGACGTCCGCGACCACGGGAGGCGCCGTGAGCGCGCGCGCCCCGTACGCGACGTAGATCACCGTGGACGGGGCCAGGCGGGCCGTCACCTCGTCCCAGTGCTGTCGTACGAACGACCACGCCAGCGTCCCCCCATCGCGGTTCATCAGCGACCGGCCCAGGTACTGCGGGACATCCTGCGGCCGAACGGCATCGGTGAGCGAGAGCTCGAGCGCCCTCGACAGCGGTTCGGACGACCGGAAGTCCACGAGCGACATCAGGTATCGCAGGTGCTCCTGCGGCGTCCGCGCCTGGTCCTTCGCCGCGAGGAACGAGGCGAGCTCCTCCATGCCACCGGTCGCCGCGAGGACCGAGACCGCGGCGGTCGCGAGCGACGGGTCGGCCCCCTCCTCCGAGCGCGACTCGGCCTCGATCTCTCGCGCCAGCGCCGTGACGTCCGGATCGCCACCGAGCACGCCGAGGGCGCCGAAGAGCGTGCCCCGCAGCGCCTTCTGCACGTCGGTGTCAGCCGGTCGGGGCTCCCACCCCAGCCGGTCGAGCGCCGGGCGAACCAGCTCGCGCACGAACGCGCGGAACCGTTCTCGCGGCGTCCCGTCGAGCGCGCGATCGCACCACCCCAACCCCAGCAGCAGCGCCTGCCACACCGGCAGATCCGTCTCGTCACCGAACGCGCGGGCGAGCGTGCAGTACTCGGCCGCCGTGGAGGCGCCGAGGAGCGTCGAGGCCCAGGTGTCGTCGACGAGCTGGTACCGCTCGATGGGCGAGAGCAGCCCGAGCGAGTCGGCGAGCCGCTCGCGGAGCGCCGCGTCGTACCGGACCCGGACGAACCCGTGGCCGCCGGCGTTCACGACCGCCGGAGCTCCATGCGGGTGCGCGATCGAGGCGCCCTCGGGCTGCACGAGCACCGGCTCGACCGGCGCGTCGGCCTCGGCGCCGTGACGCACGAGCAGCGGCGCGAGCCATCGCGTGCCGTCCGTCTCCCCGTCGAAGCGGAACCGCTGCTGCGAGAGGTAGACCCCACCGTCCCGCACCGTGGCCGAGACGAGCGGGAACCCTCCCTGCCAGATCCACGAGTCCATGATCGCGCGCACCGGTTCGCCGGTCGCGTCCTCGAGGGCGTCCCACAGGTCCGAGGTCTCGGTGTTCCCGTGCGTGTGCCGCACGAGGTACCGGCGGATGCCCTCGCGGAAGCCCTCCGGCGTGAGGTACTGCTCGAGCATCCGCAGCACCGACGCGCCCTTGATGTAGGTGAGCGTGTCGAACATGCCGTTCGCATCGTTCGGCGAGTGCACGGGGTACTCGATCGGGCGTGTCGCGCCGAGCGCGTCGATGTCGAACGCCACCGAGCGCGACCGCGCGTGGAGCGCCCAGCGGTCCCACTCGGGACGGAACGCGTCCACGCAGACGAGCTCCATGAAGGTCGCGAACGCCTCGTTGAGCCAGATGCCGTTCCACCAGCGCATCGTCACGAGGTCGCCGAACCACATGTGGGCGATCTCGTGCGCCACGGTGTCGGCGATGCCCTGGAGCTCGGGCTGCGTGGCGCGATCGGCGTCGGCGAGCAGCGCGACCTCGCGATACGTGATGCAGCCGAGGTTCTCCATCGCGCCCTGCGCGAAGTCCGGCAGCGCGACCATGTCGAGCTTCCCGCCGGGGTACGGGATGCCGTAGTAGTCGGCGAAGAACCGGAGCGCGAAGGCCCCGGACTCGAGCGCGAAGGCCGCGAGATCCCCCTTGCCCGGCACGTGGACGATCCGCAACGGGATGCCATCCACGTCGACGGGGTCGGTGGCCTCGAGCGGACCCACGACGAAGGCCGCCAGGTAGGTGGACATCGGCATCGTGTCGGCGAACCGCACCCGGACCCGACCGTCGCCCAGCTTCTCGCGATCGACCTCGACCTCGTTCGAGATCGCGAGCAGGCCGTCCGGCACGATCAACGTCACGCCGAACACCGCTTTCAGATCGGGCTCGTCCCAACAGGGGAACGCGCGCCGAGCGTCGGTCGACTCGAACTGCGTCGTCGCGATCGCCCGCTGCACGCCCTCGTCATCGGTGTACGTCGAGCGGTAGAAGCCGCGCATCCGGTCGTTCAGCGTGCCGCGGAACTCGGCGTGGAGGGTCCACGTCCCCGGGTCCAACCGCCGGCCGAGCCGCAGGGCAGCACGCTCGGTCTCGTCGTCCGTGCGGACCTCGAGGACCTCGACCCGCTCGCCCTCGCTCGACACGACCCAGCCTGCGTCGATGTCCAGGTCGGCCGCGTTGAGGATCAGCTCGTGGAGCGGCTCGCGCACCTCGAGCACCACGTCCTCGGAGCCGGCGAACGTGGCGGACACCAGGTCGGGCTCGAGGACCATGTCGTACCGGCTGGGGACGGCACCGCGGGGGAGCCGGTACCGCGTATCCGAAGCTTCCGACGTGACGGCCACGATCAGGCGTTCACGTAGGTCAGCCAGTCCGAGTACTTCTCGTTCTCACCCTTCGTGGCGGCGAAGAACGCGCCCTGGAGCTCCTTGGTGATCGGGCCGCGGTGACCCTCCCCCACGACGCGGTCGTCCACCTCGCGGATGGGGGTGATCTCGGCCGCGGTGCCGGTGAAGAAGACCTCGTCCGCGTTGTAGAGATCGGTCCGGACGAGGTCCTCCTCGCGCACCCGGTAGCCGAGGTCCTCCGCGAGCGTCATCACCGTGGCCCGGGTGATGCCGTCCAGGCACCCGGCATGGATCGGCGGGGTCGTGAGCAGCCGGTCGCGCACGACGAACACGTTCTCGCCCGAGCCGTCCGTGATGTACCCATGCTCGTTCAACAGGATGCCCTCGTCGTAGCCGGCCTTCAGGCTCTCGACCTTGGCCAGCACGCCGTTGATGTACTGACCGGTCGCCTTCGCGGACGCCGGGAGCGCGTTCTGCGCGTTCCGCCGCCAACTCGAGATCTTCACCCGCACCCCCTGCTCGAGCGCGTCCTCGCCGAGATAGGCCCCCCACGGCCACACCGCCACGATCACGTTCACCGGCGCGTTCAGCGGGTTGACGCCCATCTCGCCGTACCCGCGGATCACGAGCGGACGGATGTAGCAGGCATCCAGACCGTTCGCACGGATCACGTCCTTCGTGCCCTCGGTGATGGCCTCCTGCGAGTACGGGATGTCCATGTGGTAGAGCTTGGCCGAGCGGAACAGGCGCTTCAGGTGCTCCTCGAGGTGCCAGACGGCGGGGCCTCGATCCGTCTCGTAGGCACGGATCCCCTCGAACACGCCCGTGCCGTAGTGGAGCGCATGGGACAGGACATGGATCTTGGCGTCGTGCCAGTTCACGAGCTCGCCGTCGAACCAGATCTTCTCGACCTCGGTGATCGGCATCCCGGGAGCCTCCTTCGCGCCATGGTGGGCCCGGTTGCGCCGGACCGAACCGTAAGGATAGCGGCTGTCAGAGGCCCGTCGGAGGCCGGTCAACCGGGAAGGTCGTAGGCGCGCCAGACGACCGTCGTCTCGTGGACCTGAGGACGGTCGAGCGGGCCGAAGCGGCCCTCTGCCCACGGACGCAGCTCGGCGAGGGCGGCTCGGCGCGCGTCCTCCGGGATCGGCCAGGTCCACGAGTAGACGTTGCGCTCGATGCCGTCGAGGAGCTCGGCGGGCGACTCCTGGCTCCGCCGGGCCAGCGGCGGCAGGAGGCGGAGGCGGCCGCCGTGCCGGGCCATCTCCTCGTCGAGCTGCTCCTCGCCGTGCCAGCCGATCCCCACGGGGTCCAGAGCGATGCCGACGATCTGCTCGAACCGTCGGCGGGTCTCCTCCCACGGTCCCCCGTACGCCCCCAGGTGGATCACCAGCGCGCCGCCCGGGCGCACGACGCGGACGAGCTCGGCCACCACCCGGCGCCAGTCCGGGATCAGGTGCAGCACCCAGCGCACCAGGCCGGCGTGGACCGAGTCGTCCGCGAACGGCAGCGCGGTCGCGTCGCCGAGCACGAGCGGGAACGGCGGGCGGCCGCCTGCCTTCTCGATGAGCTTGTGGAGCATCGGCCCCGAGATGTCCAGCCCGAGCATCGGCACGCCGGCCTCGTGAAGCGGGAGCGCGATCAGACCGGTCCCGACCCCCACCTCCAGCACCGTCCGGCGTCCGCGGAGCTCCGCCGTCAGCAGCTCCGTCGTCGCGCGCGCGAGATCCGGATCGTACGAGCGCGTCTCGTCGTAGAACTCGGCCGCGCGATCGAAGGAGATGGAGTCGCTCACCGGATGAGGATCACCTCGACGGGTCGGCCCGCCGACCGGGCGAGCCTCCGATCGCGGGTCGCGAGTGGCGCCACGAGCGGTTCGGCCAGCGCCACGTACAGCCCGTCGTACACGGTCAGGTTGCGATGGAACTGCATCGCCCGCGACAGGAACGGCAGATGAGGGTACCTGATGACGCGGAGCTGTCGGAGGCGCTCGACGGCCCGCTCCGCCCGCTCCGTACTCATCTGTCGGGCCAGGACGTAACGGCGCAGCACGCGCCCGACCTCCGCATCCAAGCGGTGCGGCGCATGCATCTCGCCTTCGTGGTCACGGAGGTGGTGCTGGACCCGATCGGCGAAGGGCTCGGTGTCGAGCACGACGTCGACGAGAGCCGAGGCATCGAGGACGATCAACCTGCGTCGCGGATCGAGCGGACCGCGCTCGCGCTGTCCTCGGTGGGCTGCATCTTCATGTGTTGCACACCTCATCTCATGCGCTGCGCATGCAACAGGTCAGTTCTGGGTTGGGTCGATCGGCATCGATCGCATGAAGTCGTAGTCGCGGCCCTTGCGGCGCAAGACCCGGTCCCACAGGTGGTCAGGGTCCGGTACGAAGATGTCGTCGGGGAGCGCCGGTTCGACGATCCAGGACCCCTCCTCCAGCTCGGCCTCGAGCTGTCCCGGGCCCCACCCCGAGTAGCCCGAGAACACGCGGGCGCGGCGGATCCCCCCCACCTCGCCCGGGTTCACCTCCTCGGGAAGGAACCCGATCGAGCCGAGCGCCAGGATCTGCGCGTGCGATGGATCCTCGAAGTCCGCGAGCACCACCGCGGCCCGCGGCTGCACGGGACCGCCGATGTACAGGGGCTCGTCGGGCGGGACCAGGTCCGCGAGCGGCGGGACGGCCTCGGCAACCGAGACCTCGGTCGAGCGGTTCAGGACCACGCCGACCGCGCCCTCGTCGTCGTGGTGGCCGATCAGGACGACGGTCTTGCGGAAGTTCGGGTCCCACAGGCCGGCTGCCGACAGCAGCAGGTGTCCGCGTAGGTTCTCCACGCACCCATGATGGCAAGCCTGCGCCGAGCCGCCATCAGCCCTTCGGGACCTCCTTGTTCGGGTCCCAGAAGGGCAGCGCGGCTGTGACCGCCGGCACCGGGCCGTCGGGCGAGACCAACTCGAGGGCGACGCCGGGCTCCGCCAGGCCGATCGGCACCCAGACATACCCGATGTTGGTGCCGAGGCGGAACGAGTGGCTGGCGCTCGTGAGCCGGCCCACGACGTCGCCGTCCTTGCGGACCGGCCAGAAGTCCTCGAGCCACAGCCGGAACGGCTCGCCGCCGATCCGGACCCCGACGAGCTTGCGGTCGACCCCCTCCGCCGCGATCCGTTGCAGCGCTTGCTTCCCGATGAAGTCGGCCTCGAGCTCGACCAGCCGCTCCATCCCCGTGACATGGAAGGGGGTGTCCTCGATCCCCATGTCGTTGCCGTAGTTGAAGATCCCGGCCTCCAGTCGCCGCTGGTCGCTCGGCGCGATCGCGCGGATCCGATATGGCTCCCCGGCCGCGATCACCCGGTCCCACAGCTCGAGCCCCCGCGAGCCATCCCGCAGGTAGATCTCGAACCCGACCTCGCCGGTCCATCCGGTCCGGCTCACGACGACCGGGATGCCGTCCAGGTCGCCCTCCCAGCAGAAGTAGTAGCGGAGACCGGCGACCTCCTCGCCGAACAGGTCGCCGATCACATCCTTGCTCTTCGGCCCCTGGACCTGGAGCGGGCTCACGTCCGGCTCACGGATCCGGACGTCCATGCCGGCGAACGCCTGAACGCCCAGGCAGTACAGGAGCGCGTCCGAGTCCGCGAGCGAGAGCCAGAAGTGGTTCTCGCCCAGGCGGAGCAGGATCGGATCGTTCACGATGCCGCCGTGCGGCGCGATGATGGGCGCGTACCTGCACTGCATGACCTGGCACCGCGAGAGGTCGCGACACGTGAGCAGCTGCGTGAAGCGCGCGGCATCGGGGCCGGTGATCTCGACCTGCCGCTCGACGGCGACGTCCCAGAGCGTGACGTGCTCGAGCAGGTGCCGGTACTCGGCCTCGTCGTCGTCGTACAGGGTGGGGATCAGCATGTGGTTGTAGAGATCCCACGACGTGCAGCCGGCCTCGACGGTGCGCCGCCAGTACGGCGACTTGCGGTACCAGGACGCGACGTAGAACGTGAACGAGTACGGCTCTCGCATCAACCCCTCCCCCGACGACGCGTGCGGTCCTTCCTGATCTCGCGGACGCAGGCGTAGGCGGGGATGCCCGTGACGCCGCCGCCGCCGTGCGTGGCGCTCGAGCACTGGTAGAGGCCGCGGATCGGCGTGCGGTAGTCGGCGTAACCGGGCGCGGGGCGCATGTGGAACAGCTGGTTCGCCGAGAGCTCGCCCAGGAAGATGTTGCCGCCGATCAGGCCCCACTCCTGCTCCATGTCGTACGGGCCGATCACCTGGCGTGCGACGATCGACTCCTTGAAGCCAGGAGCGACCTGGTCGTACGCGTCGACCACCCGGTCGGCGTACGCCTCCAGCTCGTCCTGCGGCTGCTCGGTGGCCCACGTGTACGGCACCCACTGGGTGAACAGGGACATCACGTGGATACCCTCGGGTGCGAGCGAGGGGTCGAGCACGGTCGGGATCACGCCGTCGCTGAACGGCAGCGAGGCCGCCCTCCCGTGCCGGGCCTCCTCGAACGAGGTCTCGAGCTGCTCGATCGACGGCGCGATCTCGAACCCGCCGGTGAAGTCGGTCCACTCGGGCTTCTCGGCGATCGTCGGGAGCCTCGACAGCGCAAGGTTCACCTTCACCGTGCCCGAGCGGCTCGACCAGTTCTCGATGTCGTTCACGAAGTCCCCGGGCAGCTCGTCCCGGTCGATCTGACGGAGGAACGTGATCTGCGGGTGGCAGGCGGTGACGACGATGGGCGCGCGGAGCTCCTCCCCGCCCTCGAGCACGACGCCCTCCGCGGCGCCGTCACGGATCAGGACCTTCTCCACCCTGGCGTTCGTGCGGACCTCGGCGCCGAAGGAACGAGCGCTCCGCTCGAGGACCTCCGCGACGCCGCCCATGCCGCCCTCGGGCACGCCCCACGAGCCCATCGTGCCGTCGCCGACGTCTCCGATCGAGTGGTGCACCATCACGTAGCCGGTGCCCGGCTCGCGCGGGCCGGCCCACGTGCCGATGAGCCCGTTGATCGACATCGCGGCCTTGATCTCGTCGGACTCGAAGAAGCGGTCGAGCAGGTCCGAGACCGACATCGTGAACAGACGCGTCACGTCGCCGACCCGCTTGACGTCGAACCCTCGGAAGCGAAGGACCAGCCGCAGCTGGTCGAGGAGGTCGCCCGGCCGCTTCGAGCCCAGGTGCGGCGGCGTCGTCATCAGGACCGGCCCGAGCACGTCGGCGATCGAGCCCATCCACGCCTCCCACTGCTCGAGGTTGTCCGCGTCACGCTTGTTGATCGCGGCGAACTCCTCGTAGTTCTGCTTGGGATCGTCGTACTCGATCATCACGCGGCCGTCGGGCAGCGGGACGACGTAGGGCCCGACCGGATGGACGCGGTACCCGTGCCGCTCCATCTCCAGGTCCTTCAGGATCGTGTCCGGCATCAGGCTCATGACGTAGCTGAGCGTCGTGACCTTGACGTCCGGCAGGTCCGGCCACGGCGCGCTGGTATCGGCGGCGCCGCCGGTCTTGTGTCGCGCCTCGCACAGGACGACCCGAGCCCCCGCTTTCGCGAGGTACGCAGCGGCGATCAGCCCGTTGTGACCGCCCCCGATGACGATGGCGTGATAGGAGTTCGCCATCTCTCGCCCCCTCAGGACTGGTTGTCGAGTATCGAAACACGAAACTGAACGGCCGTTCAAGTCCGGTGCGTAGCCTGTGGCTGACCCGGGCTGGAGGGAGGGACCATGGCAAAGCGATCTCGCAAGCCGGCGGCGCCGGGGTTCGTCGTCCTGCGCCAGGTGGGCCAGGGGCGATGGGAGTTGCTCGGCGAGGCGGCGCGGAGGCCCGGCCTCACGGCCCGGGCCGCCCGCTCACAGGCGATCCACGAGGCGTCCAACGGAACGGCGAAGCGCGGCGATGTCTATGCCGCGGTACTCCGAAGCGAGTGGCGTGTCGCGTTGGACTGGGAGCCGCCGACGCGGTCCTAGGGGTAGCGCACGGGGGCGATCCGCTGGAGCGTCGCGTCGCTGACGGGTCCTCGGTCGACGAGGAACATCTCCAGCCGTCCCGCCGAGCGTTCGCCGGTTCCCTCGCCATCGGGGGCCTGACCGCGCCGCTGTGGCTGGAGAACCCCACCAGGATCGTGCCAGGCGACCGGGTCACCAACTTGGTGCTCTACGACGTGTGAACGGGATAGCGCAGATGCGTGACACCCACACCGGTGACGACTGTCGGATCCCCGAGGACGACCGGTGTGCTCGCGAGGTGGTCGAACAGCCGCACGCCCGCGCCGAGCAACACGGCAGCCAGATCGATGTGGATCTCGTCGAGCAGCCCGGCGTCCAGGCACTGCTGGATCGTTCGGGCGCCGTGCACCCCCACGGACTTCGGGCCGGCTGCCGATCTCGCTCGGGCAACGGCGCTGTCGATGCCGTCGGTGACGAACTGGACCGTCGAGCCGGGCCGTGGCCAGCCTTCGGGCACGTGGTGCGTGACGACGAACGCGGGCACATCCCACGGGTGCTGGCCGCCCCAGCCGCCGGCGACCTCGAACGTGCGCCGGCCGGTGAGCATGGCGCCGACTTCAGCCACCAAGCCCCTCAGGTGGTCGGCGCTCGGAGCCGAGACGTGGAACGTCATGCCCGATGTCGTGCTCGCTGTGGGGACCTCGACGTCGCCCGACGAGAAGTACCAGTCGAAGACCTCGGCGACCCCGTCGTTCGCGTCGGCGACGTACCCGTCGAGAGACATCGACATGATCGCGACCACCTTGGTCATGGTGCAGCTCCTTTCGCGACGTGGGCGCGGCCAATCGTAGAGGCGGACGCTCGATCCGACGCGGGCGACGTCGGGTTCCGCAGACATGGAGTGGTCTCTGCGTGCCGCGGCGCTGCCCAGCTCGATCGGAGCGGACGCGACGGCGTTGCGAACTGGGCCGCTGTGTTAGCGGTGCCGGCGGTCGTGCAGCTCGACGACCCCGTTGCGGGAGGCGGTGCTGGAGACCAGGTCGAGCCGGTAGGACGTGGGGACGCCGTCGAACAGCCGGGTGCCCTGGCCGCAACGTAGGGAACAAGCTCACGCCGCCGCCTCGCCTGAGCTTGTCGATCTCCTCTGCCGTGTCACCAGCGGCGATCGTGGTGTTGGCCCACGCGACCCTCTTCAGGGTCCGGGAGAAGACGATCTTGCGCCCGGCGGATATGTCCCTCGACCCCAACTTCGATACGGGACGATGCGAGGCATCTCAGGCCGAAGCCATCGATCCCTCGGTCACTTCCCCCTTGTGCGCCGCGAAGGCGGCCAGGACCTCATCCTTCTCACGCGCTGGGACCCCGAAGTGATCGAGAGTGCGTCCCAGCTCGGCCGCGACCTCATCGAACTCCTCAGGGCGGATGTGGAGTTCGCGATGAGCCTCTTCCAGCCCGAGAGGGGTACTGCCTGGCTTCGTGGCAGTGAACGACAAGGGTCCACCGGCGACGTTGCAGACCCATAGCGTCCGCATGAACTTCAGCCCGGGCAGCCTGTCCAGCTGGTTCGTATGCCAGTCGCGAAGCTCAGGGTTCTTCGATGATCGGCCGACGATAGGGTTCTTGACGACCGCATCGCTGAAGTGGTCCACCACCGCAGCGATCGCGAACACGCCCCCCAATCGTTCGTACAGGCTCGGCTCCGCCATGCTCGACCCTTCCTTCTCGGTCCACGTGCCGTCCGGGGCGGCAACGTACTCGAGGGTGTACGTGCGGCGGCGGGGAGCGGTTCGATGTCTCGGGCGACCCGAGAGAGGAACGCTTGCCTGCGCGAGCGTGCTGTCACTCGAGACGCGATTCCCAGGCGACGGAGACCGGGGG
>DASTHN010000171.1:0-6154 GCA_035718185.1 Actinomycetota bacterium | reverse complement strand
CGCCGAGACCTGGATCACCGGGATGTCGTCGCCCGGGAAGTCGTACTTCGACAGCAGCTCGCGAACCTCGAGCTCGACGAGCTCGAGCAGCTCGGGATCATCGACCGCGTCGACCTTGTTGAGGAAGACCACGATGTAGGGGACTTCGACCTGGCGGGCCAGGAGGATGTGCTCACGGGTCTGGGGCATCGGCCCGTCGGTGGCGGCCACGACCAGGATGGCCCCGTCCATCTGGGCGGCGCCGGTGATCATGTTCTTGATGTAGTCCGCGTGGCCGGGGCAGTCCACGTGGGCGTAGTGGCGCTTGTCGGTCTCGTACTCGACGTGGGCGATCGCGATCGTGATCCCGCGCTCGCGCTCCTCCGGCGCCTTGTCGATCTCGTCGAAGGGCGTGAAGTCGGCCTGGCCCTTCTCGGCCAGGACCTTCGTGATCGCCGCCGTGAGCGTCGTCTTGCCGTGGTCGATGTGACCGATCGTGCCGATGTTCACGTGGGGCTTGGTCCGCTCGAACTTCTGCTTCGCCATCTCCTCGTTCTCCTCCGGTTACTCGCCGCGTACCCTGGCCACGATCTCCTTGGAGATCTGGGCCGGCACCTCGTGGTAGGCCTGCAGCTGCATCGGGGTGTGCGACGCGCGCCCCTGGGTGCGCGAGCGCAGATCGGTCGCGTAGCCGAACAGCTCCGCGAGCGGCACCAGCACGCGGACGGCCTTCATGCCGCCGCGGTCGTCGATCCGCTCGATCCGCCCGCGCCGGGCCGTGACGTCGCCCATCACGTCGCCGAGGAAGTCCTCGGGCGAGACCACCTCGAACTCCATGACCGGCTCGAGCAGCACCGGGTCGGCCCTGCGGGCCGCCTCCTTCAGCGCCATCGAGCCGGCGATCTTGAACGCGATCTCGCTGGAGTCGACCTCGTGGTACGTGCCGTCGACCAGCGTGGCGCGGACGTCGACGAGCGGGTAGCCCGCTACCACGCCGGACTCCATCGCCTCCTGGATCCCGTGGTCCACGGCCGGGATGTACTCGCGCGGGATCGAGCCCCCGGTGATCTTGTTGATGAACTCGTAGCCGCCGCCCTGCCCCGTGGGCTCGAGGTCGATGTAGACGTGGCCGAACTGGCCGCGGCCGCCCGACTGGCGGACGAACCGGCCCTCCACCTTGCGGACGTCCCTGCGGATCGTCTCGCGATACGCGACCTGCGGCTTGCCGACGTTCGCGTCCACGCTGAACTCGCGCCGGAGGCGGTCCACGATGATGTCCAGGTGGAGCTCGCCCATCCCCGAGATGACCGTCTGTCCGGTCTCGTCGTCGTACTTCACGACGAACGTCGGGTCCTCGTCCGAGAGCTTCTGCAGGCCGTTGCCCAGCTTGTCCTGGTCGGCCTTCGTCTTCGGCTCGACGGCGACCGAGATGACCGGCGTCGGGAAGCTGATCGACTCGAGGACGATCGGCTTCGAGGGCTCGGCGAGCGTGTCCCCGGTGGTCGAGTGCTTGAGGCCGACGATCGCGACGATGTCCCCGGTGAACGCCGCCTCCATGTCCTCGCGGTGGTTCGCGTGCATCTGCAGGATGCGGCCGATGCGCTCCTTGCGGTCCTTCGTCGTGTTCGCGACGTGCGAGCCCGAGCGCAGCACGCCCGAGTACACGCGCACGTACGTCAGCCGGCCCACGTACGGGTCCGACATGATCTTGAAGACGAGGCCGCTGAACGGCTCGGAGTCGTCGGGACGGCGCTCGGCGTGCTCGCCGGCGGGCGTGTGACCCTCGACCGGCGGGACGTCGATCGGCGCGGGCAGGTAGCTCACGATCGCGTCCAGGAGCGGCTGGATCGCCTTGTTCTTGAAGGCGGAGCCGCACAGGACGGGCACGCCCTCACCCGAGAGGGTGGCGCGTCGGATCGCGCGCCGGAGCTCCTCGGGCGTGGCGTCGCCCTCGTGCACGAACTTGTCCATGAGCGACTCGTCGTGGTCGGCGAGCTTCTCGAACAGCTCGTGGTGCGCCTCGGTGGCGGCGTCCATCAGCTCGGGCGGGATCTCGTGGGTCTCCCACTCCTCGCCCATCTCGTTGACCCAGTGCAGGGCCTTCATCTCGATCAGGTCGATGACGCCCTGGAAGCTGTTCTCGGAGCCCCAGGGGAGCTGGATCACGAGCGGCTCGGCGTGCAGGCGCTCGACCATCATCTGGACCGTTCGCCCGAAGTCCGCGCCGGTGCGGTCCATCTTGTTCACGAAGCAGATCCGCGGGACGCGGTAGTGGTCGGCCTGCCGCCAGACGGTCTCGGTCTGGGGCTCGACCCCGGCGACCGCGTCGAACACCGCGATCGCGCCGTCGAGGACGCGCAGGCTGCGCTCGACCTCGACCGTGAAGTCGACGTGGCCGGGCGTGTCGATGATGTTGATCCAGTGGTCCTTCCACACGCAGGTGGTGGCGGCGCTGGTGATCGTGATCCCGCGCTCGCGCTCCTGGACCATCCAGTCCATCAGGGCCGTGCCCTCGTGGACCTCGCCGATCTTGTAGGCCTTGCCGGTGTAGTAGAGGATCCGCTCGGTCGTGGTCGTCTTGCCCGCGTCGATGTGGGCCATGATGCCGATGTTCCGCGTCCGGGCGAGCGGGTACTCGCGGATGACCAGGCCCTTCGCGGGCCCTCCGCGCTGCGGCTGCCTGTCGCGGTTGTCCGCCGTCTCGGCCACGTCCACCTTCTCCGCAGGGGTGGCCATCAACGACCCCCCTCATGGAACGCCGGGCCCCGATCGGGCCCGGCCACGAGCTGCCCCTCGATCACCATCGGTAATGCGCGAACGCTCGGTTCGCCTCCGCCATCTTGTGCATGTCCTCGCGCCGCTTGACCGAGACGCCCTGCCCGTTCGAGGCGTCCATGATCTCGCCCACCAGGCGATCGGCCATCGAGTGCTCCTTGCGCGAGCGCGAGTTGTTCACGAGCCAGCGCAGCGCGAGCGTGGTGCCGCGGCCGGGGCGTACCTCGACGGGCACCTGGTAGTTCGCGCCCCCCACCCGGCGCGAGCGGACCTCGAGCAGCGGGCGGACGTTGTCGACCGCCTTCTTGAGCGCGATGACCGGGTCGTTCGAGGTGCGCTCGCTGATGACCTCGAGCGCCTTGTAGACGGTCCGCTCGGCGAGCGTCTTCTTCCCGTCGAGCAGCACCTTGTTGATCAACTGCGTGACCAGGACGTTCTGGTAGACGGGGTCGGGCTCGACCTCGCGGCGTGCGGCAGGTCCCTTGCGCGGCATGGCTACTCGCCGCCCTTCTTCGCGCCGTAGCGCGAACGGGCCTTCTTGCGGTCCTTCACGCCGGCGGTGTCGAGGGTGCCGCGGATGATCTTGTAGCGCACGCCCGGCAGGTCGCGGACGCGGCCGGCGCGGACGAGGACGATCGAGTGCTCCTGCAGGTTGTGGCCGACGCCGGGGATGTAGGCGGTGACCTCCACGCCCGAGCTGAGGCGCACGCGGGCGACCTTGCGCAGGGCGGAGTTCGGCTTCTTCGGGGTGGCGGTGTAGACGCGGGTGCACGTGCCACGGCGCTGCGGGGCCCCCTTCAGGGCCGGCGCCTTCGTCTTCTCCTTCCGGCTCGTTCGGCCGGAGCGGACCAGTTGCTGGATCGTGGGCATGCGCTTCCCGTCTGCACTCTCGTGTTGTCAGGTCGTCCAGGGGCCCCGCCCGTGAGAGCGGAACCGCGGGTCGAGCCCCAGGGGCCGGCGCCAGGGCGCACGTTGGCCCATGGTGGTCCCCCTGGGAGGCAGTTCGGCATCCGGGCACACCCGCCCTGCCCGGCGCGAGCGATAACGCTACTCGACGCGTGCCTGGGGTGTCAACGAACGGGGCGCGCTACCGTGCCTGGGTGACCGTATCCGAACCGGGCGAGGAGGCCGAGCTGGCCGAGGTCGCGGCGCGCCTCGGGGGCGAGGTGGTCGCGGCGGCGCTCGGGACGGGGGCGGCGGTGGACGTCAAGGGCGCGGGCGACTACGTGACCGAGATCGACCGCCGGAGCGAGCACGCGATCGCGTCGTTCCTCGAGGGGGCCACGGGGGTGCCGGTCGTGGGCGAGGAGCGCGGCGGGCACCCGGGCGAGCGCTACTGGCTGGTGGACCCGCTGGACGGGACGACGAACTTCGTGCACGGGTTCTGGGCGGTCGGGGTGTCGGTGGCGCTGGTCGAGGGCGGCCGGCCGACGGCCGGGGCGGTACACGCGCCGTTCCTGGGCCAGACGTGGACGGCTGCGCGCGGCCGAGGCTCGTGGTCCGTGAGGGGCGAGGGTGGGGGTGGGCGGCGCGAGCGGCTGGCGGTGTCCGGCAGGCCGGTCGAGCGAGCGATCGTGGGCACGGGGTTCCCCTTCCGGCGGAAGGAGCTGCTGGGGCGGTACCTGGAGGTGTTCCGGGGGGCGCTCGAGCGGTTCGAGGACCTGCGGCGCCCGGGGGCGGCGGCGCTGGACCTGGCGTGGGTGGCGGGGGGCGTGTTCGAGGGCTTCTTCGAGCTCGCGCTGTCGCCGTGGGACGTGGCGGCGGGGGCGCTGCTGATCGAGGAGGCGGGGGGCGTGGTGACCGACTGGGCCGGCGGGGACGGGTGGATGGCCGGGGACGTGCTGGCCGGGACGCCGGCCGTGCACGAGGCGCTGCTGCGCCTCGCTACCGGGGCCGGGGGCGGCGGCCCCGGGCGTTCGGCGTCAGCGGGTTGACGGGTCCGCGCCCCCGGCGCCCCGGATGCGCTTGGCAAGGGTCTCCGGGCGCTGGAGGACGCGCTCGTGCCTCGCGTGGAACGGTGGTGGTGAGGGGCCGGCCCCGGCGCTCGGGCGCCCCGGCCGGCCCCGCCAACCTCACTCCTCGGGCGAGAACGACCCCCCGCCCAGCATCTGCTCGGCCTCCTCGCGCGTGATGCGCCCGGCCGCCAGGGCCGGCTCGCCCGCGGCCTCCATGTCGGCCGCCTCCGCGATCTCGCGCTGACGGGCCAGCCAGTACTCGGGGATCGCCTCGGGCTTGATCCGGACCTGCACGTTGCGGTACCGGCTCATGCCCGTGCCCGCCGGGATCAGCTTGCCGATGATCACGTTCTCCTTGAGCCCGAGCAGCGAGTCCGACCTGGCCCCGATCGCGGCCTCGGTCAGCACCCGCGTCGTCTCCTGGAACGACGCCGCCGACAGCCACGAGTCCGTGGCCAGCGACGCCTTCGTGATCCCGAGCAGCTGCGGCCGAGCGGTGGCCGGCTGGCCGCCGTTCTCGACCGTCTCCCGGTTCATGTCCTCGAACCGGCGCCGGTCCACCAGGTCGCCGGGCAGGAGCTCCGTTTCGCCCGGCTCGATGATCTGCACCTTGCGCAGCATCTGCCGCACGATCAGCTCGATGTGCTTGTCGTGGATCGTCACGCCCTGCGACCGGTACACCTGCTGGACCTCGTCCACCAGGTGCGCCTGCAGCGCCTGGACGCCCTCGACCCGCAGCTTCTCGTGCGGGTTCACCGAGCCCTCGGTGAGCTGCTGCCCGACCTCGACCGAGTCCCCGTCGCTCACGGTGAGCCGCTGGCGGAACGAGACCGCGTACTGGACCTGGTCCCCGTCCTCCGAGGTCACCGTGATCTTGCGGACCTTCTTCTCGTCGTCGTCCTCGAGCGCCACGGTGCCCGGGAGCTCCGTGATCTGGGCCTCGCCCTTGGGGCGCCGGGCCTCGAACAGCTCCTGGACCCGCGGCAGACCGTGCGTGATGTCCTCGCCCGCGACGCCGCCCGTGTGGAACGTCCGCATCGTGAGCTGCGTGCCCGGCTCGCCGATCGACTGCGCCGCGACGATGCCGACCGACTCGCCGATGTCCACGAGCCGACCGGTCGCGAGCGACCAGCCGTAGCACATCCGGCACACGCCGTACTCGGCCTCGCACGTGGTCGCCGAGCGCACCCGCACGACGTCCACGCCGGCCTCGACCAGGCGCTCGCCCAGCCGGTCGTCGACCTCGTCGCCGCGCGAGGCGACCTTCGTCCGGCCCACCTTCACGTCCTCGGCCAGCACCCGGCCGAACAGCGACGTATCCAGGTGCGCGTTCGGCTCGCGCCCGCCGCGGGGCGTCTCGAACGTCACCGGCACCGGGAGCGAGCGGTCCGTCCCGCAGTCCTCCTCGCGCACGATGAGCTCCTGCGCGACGTCCACGAGACGCC
>DASTHN010000170.1:0-5701 GCA_035718185.1 Actinomycetota bacterium | reverse complement strand
TCACGCGGACCGGGAGCTCGCGTGACGCCCCCGGCCATCTCGCGCCGAGCCAGCGGCCAGCGCTTCAGATGAACAAGGAGACGGCCGCTTCGCGCATCTCCAGGAGTGCGGTGGCCGCCCCGATCGGCTCCTCGAGCCCGTCGATCAGTTGCTCCCGCTTCAGACCCAGCAGGTCCATCGTCATCTGGCACGGGATCAGGCGGACGCCGAGGTCCTTCGCGAGCTCCATCAGCTCCTCGGGCTTGGCCACCTGGCGCTGGTCCGCGAGCCGCTTGAACATCGCGGGTCCCGCGCCGGCGAAGTGGTAGCGGGAGAGCTTCGCCCGTTGGGCCGAGCCGGGGTTCACGACCGACATCATCTTCTGCATCCAGCCCTCGCCGGTGATGCGCACGTCCGGCTTCACGATCGCGAACAGACCCCAGAACGTGAAGAAGACGCTGGCCTCCATGCCGCTCGCCCCCGCCGTGCTGGCGAGGATCGTCGTCGGCCAGATGCGGTCCAGGTCTCCGCCCCAGGCGATGATCGTCAGCTTGTTCTTCTTCTGGATCCGCGCCGCGTCCGCCGCCTCGAGCGCCTCGACGCGGGCCAGGAGCTCCGCCAGCTCGAGCGACGTGTCGGCTCCGGTCTCGGTCATGCTCATGGCTCCCCCCTCAGGCCTTGCGGACCACGTACCGGAAGATCCCCTCGTGCTCGGCCGCCTCGAGGAGCTCGTTGCCGGTCAGCGTGGCCCACGACGGGACATCGGATCGGGACCCCGGATCGGTGGCGAGCAGCTCGAGCAGGTCGCCGCGGTCCGCGTCCTTGAGCGCGCGCGCGAGCGCCACGAGCGGACCGGGACAGGACTGTCCACGGGCGTCGACGGTGGTGGCGATGAGGTCGGTGGAGACGTCGGTCACGGGGAACCTCCAGAGCGTAAGCGTCGGGATGGGATCGATGCGATGGGTGCCGGGCGGACGTTATCGGCCGCCGCCGGGCACCGTCGGACAGCAGCATCGGCAGGGGATCATCGCCCCCACGAGCCCGCGGCATCGCGTCCGGATCATTGCAGGTGCAAATGCTACCGCAGCGGTGGAGTTCGTCGCAAGGGCGCCACGTCCGCGCAGGTTCCCGCCCGACCGCTCGGGCGATGGCCCGCGCGAGCGTGCTGTTCCCCACCCCTTCCGACGTGTAAGGTCGGCTCATGCGGGCCCGTGCTTCCTTCCCAAGGGCCGCGGCGTTGGCGCTCGTCCTCGCGCTCCTCGCGCTCGGCCTCGCCGGTCCGGTCGCGTCCGCGGCGGTGACGTGCACCTTCAACACCGGCAACAACACCGTGACGGTGACGCTCACGAACGGAGCGACCGTCGTGCTGGCCCGCCAGGGCGACGCGATCACCGTCGAGGGCACGCAGTGCGAGACGGCCACGGTGAACAACACCGACACCATCGAGGTCGACGGCTCGGCCGCGAACGTCGACGACGCCACGATCGACCTGTCGGGGGGAGTGTTCGCCCCGGGCGCGACCCCGGAGCCCGACGACGACGACGAGATCGAGTTCTCGGTCGACCTGCCGGGCGGGGGCGACCTCCGCATCTCGGGCCGCGACGGGGCAGACCGGCTCACGGTCGGGGGGAACGGCGCGAACCTGAACGCCGGCGAGACCACGAGCGACGTCGACGTCGTGCTCACCGGACCCGCTCTGTGGACGCTGGCGGGGGTCGGGGGCGACGATCACCTGTCGGTCGCCGGCGGCGACGGAACCGGCCCGGCGGCCGCGGACGTGACGGTGAGCGGCGGGACGGGGAACGACACGATCGAGGGCACCATCGGCGGCTGCGTGATCGACGGCGAGGGTGGCGTCGATACGCTGGACTACTCGGCGGCACCCGCCAGGATCCGGGTCGATCTGTCCAAGCACGAGGCGCGACGGGACGGGGCGGACGCCGATACGGTCACCGAGGTCGAGGATCTCGTCGGCACGTCGCAGGGCGACCAGCTGATCGGTGACGAGCAGCCGAACGAGCTCCGCGGCGGCGCGGGGCAGGACACCCTCGACGGGCACAAGGGCGGCGACGACCTGTTCGGCGGCGATGGGAAGGACACCGTCGCCTTCGCCTTCGCGACGCTGAGCGTGACCGTGGATCTCAAGGCGGGAACCTCGACGGGGAACGGCAACGACAAGCTCGAGAGCATCGAGAACGTCAAGGGCTCGAAGCAGAGCGACGTGATCACCGGGGGCCCGGAGGCGAACGAGTTGCGGGGCGGCTCCGGCGGCGACGCGATCCGGGGCAACGCGGGCAAGGATCTCCTCGTGGGCGCGAAGGGCTTCGACGTGCTGCTCGGCGGCGCCGACCGCGATCGGCTCGAGGGCGGCAGCGGGAAGGACCAGCTGAACGGGGGCGACGGGCGGGACACCTGCGTCCCCGGCGCCGATCCCGATGCCTGGACCGCCTGCGAGGTGGTCAAGCTCTGACCCGCCCCGGGCCGACCAGCCCGCGTCGGGACGGCGGCCAGTAGACCAGCCGGACCCTTCCCCTCATCCGTGCGCTCGGGACGGCGCCGTGCTGTCGGCTGTCGGTCGAACGAACGGGGTTGTCCCCCTCCACCCAGTACTCGTCCGCTTCCAGGACCCGGCCGTCGGGCGCCAGATCGCCGGGGACGCCGGTGACCCGCTTCACGATCTCGAGTCCGGGGCGCACGGGGTGCTCGAGCACGACGACGTGGCCACGCGCCGGCCTCCGCACCCGGACGGCGAGCGCACGGTCGCCGGGCCACAGCGCGGGGGTCATGCTGTCGCCCTGGACCTCGATGCGGAACGGGCGCCACCGCACGGCCAACCAGATCGCGGTCGCGAGAACGAGGCCCCCTGCCACCGCGGCCCTCCCACGTTTCCGACCCCGGTGGTAGGTTTCCTGGGTCGAGCCATCCGAGGAGGAGAGGTCCATGTTCGAAGCTTCGCGCAGGCCGCGCCGCGTCGTCCACGCGCACTGCGACCTGCCGTGCGGCGTCTACGACCCGGCCCAGGCCCGGATCGAGGCCGAGTCCGTGAAGGCGATCCAGCAGCGCTACCAGGACGCGGAGAAGATGAAGTCCGCCCCCGAGTCCACCGAGGACTACCGCTCACGGGCGCTGCAGATCAAGGAGCAGCGGGCGGACATGGTCAAGCACCATCTGTGGGTGCTGTGGACCGACTACTTCAAGCCCGAGCACCTCGAGAAGTACACGCAGCTCCACGAGCTGTTCTGGAAGGCGACGAAGGAAGCCGGGCTCGCGAAGAAGTCGCAGGACCCGGAGCAGGGGCAGAAGCTGCTCGACGCGATCGACGAGATCGCGAAGATCTTCTGGGAGACGAAGGCCGCCTAGCCCGTCCCTCCCGAAGCCGTCGAGGGCGGGGTCCCCATGGGGCCCCGCCCTCGCGCTCGTATACGCTCGAACGCGTGAAGGACATCGGTCTCGTCGGCGTGCCGTTCAGCGGGAAGTCCACGCTGTTCACGGCGCTCACCCGCGCCGGCTCCCATGGCGGGCAGGCGAACCACGCGGTCGTGCCGGTCCCCGATCCGCGGCTCCCGATGCTCGCGAAGATGGAACGCTCGCGCAAGACCGTGCCCGCGCAGGTCGGCTTCGTCGACGTCCCGGGCGGCACGTCGAGCGCCCAGGGCGTCGCGAAGCTCCGCGAGGCGGACGCGCTCGCGATCGTCGTCCGCTGCTTCGGCGCCGACGCGGCGCCCGCGAAGGAGCTCGACGAGGTGCGCGGCGAGCTCATGCTCGCGGACGCCGCGGTCGTGTGGTCGGCGCTCGAGAAGGCCGAGAAACGCGCGAAGGGCAAGGAGACGGACGAGGTGGCCGCGCTGCGGCGCGCGAACGAGGCGCTCGACGACGAGACGTGGCTCGGCGAAGCCGGCCTGTCGCCGGAGGCGCGTAAGGAGCTCCGCGCGCTGGCGCCGCTCACGCTGAAGCCGACGGTCGTCGTCGCGAACCTCGAGGAGGGGACGGAGGTGCCATCCGCCCTGCCCGAGGGCACCGTCGGCGTGTACGCCTCGATCGAGGCCGAGACCGCCGAGATGGACCCCGACGACGCCCGCGCGCTCCTCGAGGAGTTCGGCGTGCGGGAGCCCGGGCTCGAGACGGTGATCCGAGCCTGCTATCAGGCGCTCGACCTCATCACGTTCCTCACGACCGGCGAGGACGAGACGCGGGCCTGGGAGGTCCGCAACGGCGCCAAGGCGCCCGAGGCGGCGGGCGTGATCCACACGGATCTGGAGCGCGGGTTCATCCGCGCCGAGGTGATCGGCTACGAGGAGCTCGTCGCGATCGGCTCGATGGATGCCGCCAAGCACCAGGGCAAGCTCAGGGTCGAGGGCAAGGACTACGTCGTCCGCGAGGGCGACATCCTGCACGTCCGCTTCGCGGTCTGAGGCGCGACGGACCGCCGGGGGCTAGGCTCGGGCACGTGGAGCCCGAGGCCGTCACCGAGCGCTGGCTGACCGGCGGGGTCGGCGCCATCGGGGTCGCGAGCCTGCTCTCGGACGCCGGCCACGAGATCCCCACCGCGCTCTTGCCCTCGTTCCTCACATCGACGCTCGGCGCGCCCGCGGCGGCGCTCGGGCTCATCGAGGGGATCTCCGACGGCGCGTCGGGCGTGGCGAAGCTCGCGGGGGGCGCGATCGCGGACGACCCGGCGCGGCGCGGTCCCACCGCGGTGGGCGGCTACGCCGTGACGGCGGTCCTGTCCTCGATGGTCGGGATGGCCACGAGCGTGGTGCAGGTCGCGGTCCTGCGCGCGGGGGCGTGGACGGCTCGAGGGATCCGTGGGCCGTCGCGCAACGCGATCCTTGCCGACGTGGTGCCGGCCTCGGCGTACGGGCGCGCCTACGGCTTCGAGCGAGCCATGGACAACCTCGGCGCGATCGCGGGTCCGCTCCTCGCGCTGCTCCTCGTGTCGCTCACATCCGTGCGGACCGCCATCGTGCTCTCGATCGTCCCAGGGCTCCTCGCGGCGCTTGCGATGCTCTATGCCGCCCGGCGCGTCGTGCATCCTCGGACCCGCGAGCGAACGCGGCTCCGGCTGCAGGTCCGGCCGGTGCTCCGCGGCCGGCTCGGCCGAGTGCTCATGGCGGTGGGCGCCTTCGAGATCGGGAACCTGGCCGCGACCCTGATGATCCTCCGGGCCACCGAGCTCCTCGAGCCGTCGCGTGGCCAGGAAAGCGCGGTGAGCATCGGGCTCGCCCTCTACGTCTCGTACAACGTCGCCGCCACGCTCGCGAGCGTGCCCGCCGGGCACCTGGGAGACCGTCGCGACGCCACGTGGCCGCTCGGGCTCGGCGTGGCGGCGTTCCTGGTCGCGTACGCGACCCTCGCCACGACGGGTCCGAGCGTGCCGCGTCTCGGGGTCGCGTTCGTCCTGGCCGGCATCGGCATCGGCGCCGTCGAGACGGCCGAGCATCACGCGATCGCCGCCCGTGCGCCGAAGGACGTCCGTGGCTCCGCCTTCGGGCTGCTCGCGGCGATGCAGAGTATGGGCAACTTCGCCGCGAGCGCGGTCGCCGGGCTGCTGTGGAGCCTCTGGTCGCCTACGGCGGCGTTCGGGTGGGCCGCGGGCTGGATGGCGCTCTCGCTCGTGCTCCTCGGGTGGGTCCATCTCCGTCCCGCTCGGGCGACGCCGGACCTGGGGCCCTGACCGCTAGCTTCTTGGGTATCCCACACTAGGTATCTCTTGCTATCCTCG
>DASTHN010000169.1:0-10139 GCA_035718185.1 Actinomycetota bacterium | reverse complement strand
AGGTCCTCGGCGCCGTCCTCCACCATCGAGATCGCGCGCGCCACGGCACGGCGATCGCCCGCCAGGATCCGCTCGACCAGCTCCACGGCGGACAGCCTAGCCCGCGCCCACCCATCGGGCCCCATCGGCTGCGTCACGGTGCCGGCGGGGTCGGTCCGCTCGTGGTCTCGGGGACGCGCGGACCGGGCCCCGGAGCGGCCGCGGCGGCGCCCGGGATCGCGTGGAGGGCGTCGCGGAGGGACTTGCAGTAGTCGCGCTGTCGCACGAGTGCCGGATCCTCGGGGCTTGTGGCGCGCGCACCCGCCATCGCGAGGTTGACCTGCTCCCGCTGGAGCCGGCGGAGGACACGCGCGGCGCCCGGGCCGGCGCGAGCGCCCACCTCGCGGCGAGCCCTGCGGCGGGCCCGCGGGTCGAGCAGGACGCCGAGCTCGGCCGCCGTCAGTCCCCGCCGCCCGACCTCAGAGCGGAGCGCGCTCTCCAGCCACCGGCGCTCTCGCCGGTGCGCGAGCCGGACGAGCACGACGACGAACGCCAGCAGCGGCAGCCCCTTCACGGCGGCGGCGAGCGGGATCCGCAGCAGGTCCAAGATGCCGTCGGTCTTGCCCGGGAACAGGTCGAGGATCGGGGCGTTCCACAGGACGTGGCCTGCCAGCCCCGCCAGGAACAGGGCGAGGGCGATCCCCACGCGACGGCCGAGAGGTTCTTGGCCGCGCCGAGACACCACGTACGCCACCCCCATCCCCGACAACCCCGTGTACAGGACGTGGCCGTACAGCCCGCTCGAGACGACCCGGACCCAGAAGCCCGCGAGCACACCGCCGGGTGTTCCCCCGAACACGCCGATGAAGTAGAAGACGTCCTCGACCACCGCGAAGCCCAACCCACACAGGGCTCCGTAGACGAACCCGTCCAGGACGTCGTCGAACTCATCCGCGGCGAGGATCGCGAGGAGCACGATGCCCGCCACCTTCAGCGTCTCCTCCACGATCGGGGCCGAGAGCGCCGCCGTCCACCGCGACGCGAACCCGGGGCCCCCTACGCGCGCGACGACGAGCCCCCAGCCCTCGTTCGCGTACGCGGAGAGGGTCGTCGCCGCCACGGCCCCCCACAGGAACGCCCCCGCGAGCAGCGAGAGCGGCTCCCGCTCGTAGAGATCGAGCACGGAGACCAGCAGCAACACCGGCAGCACGTACAGGGCGAGCAGACCCCACGAGAGGGCCCACCCCGACGGCGACAGGTCGCGGAACGCCTGTTGCTGCTCGATCGAGAGCACCCCCGTGACGACCACGATCGCGGCGAAGAGCCAGAAGGCGGGACTCCGGAACCGGAACAGGGTGCCCCGGGTGGCCCACCGGTGGCGTGCCAGCCCGCTGAAGGGCGGCGGAGGCGGGAGCGACGCGCTCACCCGATCACCGCACGCTCGATCATCGTCCGCACGTCGTCGAGGACGTAGCGCAGCACGCCCTCGGGACCCCATGCGTCGAAGACCGCGCCGACCCCCGAGGGAGACACGAACGCGGTCACCTCCCCCTCGATCGGCGCCTGCGCCTTCCCGAACAGCCCGACGTACGCGATCCGAACCCCGGGGAGCCCGCTCTCGAGCGTGACGCGCTCGACCTCGCGCGAGACCGAGAGCTGTCGCGCCTCGGGCTCGAGCACCGCGCGGACGTACTGCCTTGCCAGCTCGGCCGCCGGGCCCGCGAACGGGACCGCCACGACGTCGAGGTTGCCGCTGCCTCGCGTGAGGCGCGCCCGCGGCGGTTCGGCGAACCTGGCGGCGAGCTCCCACCCGGAGAGCGGCTGAACCCGAACCACCCCCGCGACGTCGATCGGCGGTCCGGCGGCCCCCATGAGCGCTCCACCGATCGCGTACCCGCCGAGCACGACCGCCGCGATCGCCCCGCCGACCACCGCCGTGGCGAGCAGGGCGCGTCCGGTGGACGGAACGTCGGCCCGCGCCTCCATCACGTCACCGACAGCAGGCGCGTGATCCGCGACAGCCGCAGCGGGTGACGGAGCAGCCCCTCGATCTGGATCCGGCGCTCGAGGATCTTCCGCACGACGAGCCGTCCCTCCGGTCGGAAGACGTCGGGGAACCCGAAGCGGAGCGGAGCGCCGGCCAGCTCGACGAGCGACAGGGAGTCGGTCGTGACCCGTACGTCGGCACGACCGTCGGCGAGCCCGTTCGCGACCCGGACGTCCTCGCGACCGACCGCCAGACTCACCGCGACGTCCGCATCGAGGGCCACCAGGTCGATCACCGCCCGCCGGAGCAGCCGGCTGCGGTCGGGATCGCGCACGAGGTTCGCCTCGATCAGGCCACCGACCATCTCGGCCAGCCCGTTCGGCTCGACATCCGCGTACGCGACCCGAGCGCCGGTCACGGCAGGAGGAGTACCTTCGTCGCGCGACGCGACGCGAACAGCTCGTACCCGAGCGGGGCGTCGTCGAGCGGCAGTCGGTGCGAGACGACCGGCAGCGGATCGATCCGACGCTCCACCACGTCGTCGAGCGCGACCCCCCACCACGCGTGCACCGGGCACACCCCCGCGAACCGGACGTCGAGGGCCCGCGCCCACCAGATGCCCATCGGCACCTCGGTCGTCTCGCTCGTGTACATCCCGACCACGGCGACCCGGCCGCCGCGTCGGACGACGTCGATCGCCGTCTCGAAGGCAGTGAGGTGGCCCACGGCCTCGATCACCACGTCCGCTCCTCGGTCGCCGGTCCGCTCTGCGACCGCCATCTGCGGATGCTGCGCGACGACGTCGATGGCCTCCGCACCGGCCCGCTCGGCGAGGGACAGCCGGTCGGACAGGAGGTCGAGCGCGAGGACCCGGTCGGCCCCGCGCGCCAGGGCAGCCTGGATCGCGAAGAAGCCGACGGGACCCGCACCCACGACCGCGACGGTGTCCCCGGGCCGCACGTCGGCGACCTCGGCCCCGTAGACGCCGGTCGTAAGGATGTCGCCGAGGAACAGTGCGTGCTCGTCGTCCAGCGTGTCGGGGAGCGTCAGGAGGTTCGTATCGGCGTGGGGCACGCGCAGGAGCTCCGCTTGCGCTCCACCCAGGTCGCCGCCCAGGATCCCCGCGCCGAGGTTCCGGAAGTCCTCGCAGAGTTGTGTCTGCCCCGCCTTGCAGAACCAGCACGCGCCGCACGCGATCACGAACGAGACGGCGACGCGGTCGCCGGGACGCACGCGCTCGACCGCGGGGCCGACGCGCTCGACGATGCCGACCGCCTCGTGACCGACGCCCTCGCCGGGGTCGAGCGGCGCCTTGCCATGGAAGAAATGCAGGTCCGAGCCGCAGATCGCCGAGGTGGTCACGCGGATCACCGCGTCGTCGGCCTCGCTCACCACTGGGTCGGGCACGTCGGCGACCCGGACCCTGCCGACGTCCTCGTACACGACCGCCCGCACGTCCCCCTCCGGCTACCGGGCGCTCAGCCTATCGTGCAGGTGCCTCGTCGAGGAACTCGGTCGGCACGCTCATCGTGAGGTGCACGAGCTCGTTCGCGGCGCGGACGTAGCGGATGATCGTGGGTAGGTCGCCCTGGAGCTTGAGCTTGCCCTGCATCATCCCCTTCACGGGGTCGAGGTCCCCGCGCAGGACGTCCTTCCAGCGCGTGTACGGAGCGCGGATCACGTACGGCGCCGTGACCTCGCCGTCGGGCGTGACCATGTGCGCGTCGCGGCACTCGCCGTGCCACAGGTCCATCCAGGCCCACAGCTCCTCGGGAACCCCCTTGTTCGGCTCGGCCTCGAAGACGAACGCGATGTCCCCCTCCCACTCGGCCGCCGCGTCCCGATACTCGGGCGAGTCGTTGATCCGCTCGCGGTAGATCCGGAGCCACTCGTCGCTGGGGAAGACCGCCACCGCTCCTTCTCCGCTCATCCGAGCCCGTAGATCAGGACCAGCCCGATCGCGTTGAACATCATGTGCGCGGCGATCGGCGCGACGATCGACCCGCGCCGCTCGTAGATGTACGAGAGCCCGAGCCCGGTGAACACCATCACGCTCATCAGCAGCAGGCTGTCGAGGGCGGGACCCGGGATGTAGTGGATCGACCCGAACGCGATCGACGACGCCAGCGCGCCTGCCCAGAATCCGTAGGGGTCGCGGATCGACCGGAACAGCACGCCGCGGAAGAACAGCTCCTCGCCGATCGGTGCGAGGACGACCGCATACAAGACCGTCGTCACGAGGCCGACGGGCGGCAGGCTCGTCGAGACCTGCTCGGGCGCCTCCACCGACTCGCCCGAGAGCGCCTGGAACAGCACGACGAGCACCGCACCGACGATGAACACGACCACCACGTACAGCCCGATGCCGAAGACTGCACCCGCCCGCGCATCGGGGAACCAACGGCGGCGGATACCGAGCACGTCCACCCACCGCGGGTGCAGGTGACGCAGCCAGAAGACGATGATGCCCAGGATCACGAGAGCGGCCACGACCGTGGCGATGATCGAGCCGAGGTCGTCGTCCCCGATGACGTTGATGACCGGCAGGGCCGCGACCCCGCCGACGAAGAACGCCCCCACGTAGACGAGGATCGCCTCCCACCACGCCCAGGTGGCCTTCGGCCGGGCCGCGAGACCCCGCGCCGGCGCCTCTGGCGGCGGGGGCGGCGCCGGCATCGGGTGCATCGAGTCGGGTCGGGGCGGGATCGGTCCGGTGCTCACGATCCCACAATCTTCCCTGGTCCGGCGAGCAGCGACACGCCCAGCATCCCCCCCAGCCCCAGGCCGAACGCGAACCCCGCCGCCGCCGCCCCCGTGTCGTTCGCCACATACGCGACGATCCCGGCGAGCAAACAGACGACGACCGCGTCGCGCCACGCGGGCCAGCGCTCGAAGGTCGTCGCGATCGCGGCGGGGGGGCGCAACGCCACCGCCAGGGACGCGAGGAGCCCCACGACCGGCACGAGCGCAGCCGGGTTCCGGCGGATGAGGTCGATGCCGACGCCGAGCCGGTCGACGAACGTGCCCCAGACGCCCGCAGCGCCGCCGGCCGTCTCCTCGAACCGTGTGACGTGCGTCGGGAGCGGCGAGACCCGGTGCGCGAGGAGGATGACCGCGGTCCCGCCCACGACCGCGAGCGCCACCGCCGCCGCCCCCTTCCAGGGCCCGAGCCGCCGACGCTCGCGAACGGCCAGCCACAGACCCGCCGCCGCGAACAGGGTCACCCCCGCCCCTAGGTTGGAGCCCAGGTACGGCATGCCCGCGCCGAGGGCGACCGCGACGAGGAGCGCGACGCCGATCCAGGTCCGCAGCCGCTGCGCGAGCCACAGGGAGGCGCCCACCAGCAAGCCGATCGCGACGTTCGGGAGGCCGTAGAAGCGGCCGCCGTCCAGGTGCGTCCCGCCGAGCAGGGGCGTGAGCATCGCGCCCCAGCCGAGGACGGCTTCGACGACGAAGAAGCCGAGGACGCCGGCGCCGATCCCGGCCGGCACCCAGACGGTACCCCGGCGCTCGAGCGGCGAGAACGCCATCGTCCCGAAGACGGTGACGATCGCGAGGAACGGCACCCCCGCCGCGTACGTCAGCTGCGGCAGGTGCCCGGCGGCGAGCAGCCCCGTCCCGATCGCCGCGGCTGACAAGCACGCCCAGCCGACGGCGCGACGCGCGATCTCGGGCACGCGTCCGCCCAGCCACACGAACGCGGCGCCGAGCAGCCCGACGACCGTGACGTAGATCGCGGCCGCGGTGCCGATCGGCACGTACAGCCGGCGTTGCGCCAGGTACCGCTCGTGCAGGTCGAAGGGGGCGGGCCCGCCGACGAGGCGGATCGGCGCGCCCGTGGGATCGGCCGGGAGATCCGTTCCGAGGAACGCGGCGAGCGTCGGCACGACGTCGAGGTCGGTCACGACACCCACGCGACGGGTGGTGTCCGACGACACCGAGCCCGCCTCGCCCTGGGTGGCGAAGAGCGTCTCGGGCGGGCCGATCGCCATCACGACCGGGTGCAGCTCGTCCTTCTCGGACGCCATCTCCGCCGAGCCCGTACGGCTCATGACGACCACGAGGACCTCCTCGGCGTCCGCGCCCTCGACCCGCTCGCGGATCGTCGAGCCCACGACGTCGAGACCCCCCATCACCTCCGGGTCCATCTCCCAGTCCGTGATCGCCGACATGTCGCCCGGGTCCACCTGCGGATACGCGGGGAACGGCTCGACGGGTTCCTGAACGCGCATCAGTCCCGCGCCGCCGGAGCGCGCGAGCGCCAGCACTTCGGGAACGCCGAGCAGCTCCTCGAACGACACCCGCGGCACGTCGATCAGGAACGCCTCCCGCCGGCCATCCTGCGCGGCGGCGGCAGGGGTCAGCACGAGGGGAAGGCAGACGAGGGCGGCCGCGAGCCCGGCACGGCGTGCCCGGCTCACGACAGGGCCGGGGACAGCTCCCGCTCCCGGCGAACCACCGCGCCGAGCGCGGTGAGCTTGGACTCGAAGTCCTCGTAGCCGCGATCCACGTGATGCATGTCCTCGACCTGCGTCACGCCGTCGGCGGCGAGCGCCGCGATGACCATCGCGGCACCGGCTCGGATGTCGAGCGCGCGGACCGGGGCGGCGGAGAGTCGCTCGACCCCGCGGATGACGGCGTGGTGGCCCTCGGTGCGGATGTCGGCGCCCATCCGGTTGAGTTCGTCGACGAACATGAACCGACTCTCGAAGACGTTCTCGGTGACGATGCTGGTGCCCGCCGCGGCCGCGAGCATCGCCATCATCTGGGGCTGGAGGTCGGTGGGGAACCCCGGGTACGGCAGCGTCACGAGGTCCGCGCCGCGCGGGCGCTCGGGCATCGAGACCGCGACGCCCTCCTCGGTCGTGCCCACCTCCGCCCCGTTCTCCGCGAGCTTCGACAGCACCAGGTCCATGTGGTCGGGCCGCGCGTCTTGCAGGACGACCTCGCCCTGCGTCGCGCACACCGCGATCGCGAACGTACCGGCCTCGATCCGGTCGGGGATCACGCGATGCTCGACGGGCGAGAACGTCTCGACCCCCTCGATCTGGATCGTCGGCGTGCCGACGCCGTCGATCCGCGCTCCCATCGACGCGAGGAGGTCCGCGAGGTCGGCGATCTCGGGCTCGCGCGCCGCGTTCTCGATCGTCGTCGTCCCCCGAGCGGCGACCGCGGCCATCAGGAGGTTCTCGGTCGCGCCGACGCTCGGGAAGTCCAGGTTCACGACCGCGCCGTGCAGGCGCTCGGCGCGGGCCTGAAGGACGCCGTGCTCCTGCTCGAAGCGCGCACCCATGCGCTCGAGGCCGCGCAGGTGCAGATCGATCTTCCGCGAGCCGATGTTGCAGCCGCCCGGCATCGCGACCTGCGCCCGGCCGAACCGCGCGAGGAGCGGTCCGAGGACCAGGATCGAGGCACGCATCCGGCTGACCAGCTCGTACGGCGTCTCGAGGGGGCGGACACCGGCGGTGTCGATCGTGAGCGCGCCGCCCTCCCACGAGGTCGTCGCCCCCAGGTGGTCGAGCACCTCGGCCATCGTCAGGCAGTCCTGGATCCTCGGGACGTTCTCGATCCGCGATCGTCCGTCGGCGAGAAGGACCGCGGCCTGCAGCTTCAGCGCCGAGTTCTTCGCGCCCGAGATGCGGACCGCCCCCGACAGGCGCGTCCCCCCGGTGACCAGCAGCCGGTCCATGCGCTCCTCCCGATGCCTGTCCGCTCGCGAGCCTACCGGCGGAGGTTCACCCGTGCGAGCGCCTTCGCGAGCTCCGTGTGCGCCTCGACGTCGTCGTGCTCGGCGACCCGCTTCTCCAGCTCGGTCACGCGGCGCCGCTCGCGCTCGAGATCGATCTCGGACGCCAGCGATGCCGAGGGCGCGAGCACGTCGACCCGGGTCACGCCCTCGGTCGTCGACACATGCAGGAACCCGCCGTCCACCACGGAGAAGACCTCCTCGCCGTCGTGTTGGATCCGTAGCGGTCCGATCGCGAGGCGGATCAGCATGGGCGCGTGGCCCGCGAGCACGCCCACCTCGCCCTCGACGCCACGCGCGATCACCATCGAGGCCTGGCCGACCCAGACCTCGCGCTCGGGCGTGACGACGTGGACGTCGACGGCCATCGTCAGGCGGCGGCCTCCATCCGCTTCGCCTGCTCGACGACCTCGTCGATCCCGCCGACCAGCAGGAACGCTTGCTCCGGCAGGTGGTCGTACTCACCCTCGCAGATCGCCTTGAACGACGCGATCGTCTCGTCGATCGGCACGTACTTGCCGGGGATCCCGGTGAACTGCTCGGCCACGAAGAACGGCTGCGACAGGAACCGCTGGATCCGGCGCGCCCGCGCGACGACCACCTTGTCCTCCTCCGACAGCTCGTCGACCCCGAGGATCGCGATGATGTCCTGCAGGTCCTTGTTGCGCTGCAGGATCTCCTGCACGCGCCGGGCGACGTCGTAGTGCTCCTGTCCGACGTACCGGGCGTCCAGGATCCGGCTCGTCGAGTCCAGCGGGTCGACGGCCGGGTAGATCCCGAGCGCCGAGATCTCGCGCGAGAGCACCGTCGTCGCGTCCAGGTGCGCGAACGCCGTATGCGGCGCCGGGTCGGTGATGTCGTCGGCCGGCACGTAGATCGCCTGCAGCGAGGTGATCGAGCGACCCTTCGTCGAGGTGATCCGCTCCTGCAACTCGCCCATCTCCTCGGCGAGCGTCGGCTGGTACCCGACGGCGCTCGGCATCCGGCCGAGCAGCGTCGAGACCTCGGAGCCCGCCTGCGTGAAGCGGAAGATGTTGTCGATGAACAGGAGCACGTCCTTGCGCTCGACGTCGCGGAAGTACTCGGCCATCGTGAGCGCCGCGAGCCCGACGCGGAGGCGGACCCCCGGCGGCTCGTCCATCTGCCCGAACACGAGCACGGTCTTGTCGATGACGCCCGACTCCGTCATGTCGAGGAACAGGTCGTTGCCCTCCCGGGTGCGCTCGCCCACGCCCGCGAACACCGAGACGCCGCCGTGCTGCTCGGCCTGGCGGCGGATCATCTCCTGGATGATCACGGTCTTGCCGACGCCCGCGCCGCCGAACATCCCGATCTTGCCGCCCTGCACGTACGGCTCGAGCAGGTCGATAACCTTGATGCCGGTCTCGAGCATGACCGACTTCGGCTCGAGCTCCTCGAAGGGCGGCGGCTCGCGGTGGATCGGCCACCAGTCGCTCGGGTGGATCTGGTCCGGCGTCGTGTCGAGCGGTTCCCCGATCACGTTGTAGACGTGGCCGAGCACGCCCTCCCCCACGGGGACCTTGATCGGGCTGCCGGTGTTCACGACGGGGGCACCCCGCACCAAACCGTCGGTTGGCTTCAGCGCGATCGTGCGAACCGTCGAGTCCCCGATGTGCTGCGCGACCTCGCACGTGATCGTGGTGGTCCGGCCCTCGAGCGTGAAGTCCACCGTCAGCGCGGTGTCGATCTCGGGCAGCTCTGCCGGCGGGAACTCGACGTCCACCACCGGACCGATGACCCGGACGACTCGACCCTTCGCGTGTTCGTTCTCAGCCATGCGCCTACTCCCCTGCCGCCGCCGAAAGGGCTTCCGCCCCGCCGACGATCTCCATGATCTCGGTCGTGATCTCGTCCTGGCGAGCCCGGTTCGCCTGGCGCGTCAGGACCTTGATGAGGTCCTCCGCGTTGTCGGTGGCCGCCTTCATCGCTCGCCGCCGGGCGGCGTTCTCGGAGGCGGCCGACTCGAGCATCGCGGCGTACACCTTCGTGATGACGTACTGCGGGAGCAGCTCGTCGAGGATCGCCGCCGGGGCCGGCTCGAACAGGTACTCGGGGTGCGGCCGTCCCTCCACGTCCCGGAGCTCGTTGGCCGCGATCGGCAGGAACCGCTTCGTGGTGGCCCGCAGCGTGAACGCCGAGCGGAAGTCGGTGTACACGGCGTGGAGCTCGTCGATACGGCGCTCGGCGAAGTCATGGATCATCCGCCGCCCGACGTCATCGGCGGCCGAGAACGGCGGGACCTCGCTCACGCCCGACCATTGCGCCTCGATCGGCACCCCACGGAATCGGAAGTACGAGATGCCCTTCTTCCCCGAGACGTACACGACCGGCTCGATCCCCTCTCGGCGGACGCGGTCCATCACGTCCTCGGCCAGGCGCAGGATGTTCGAGTTGTAGGAACCGGCC
>DASTHN010000168.1:0-2668 GCA_035718185.1 Actinomycetota bacterium | reverse complement strand
GCTGGGAGGCACGGACCGTGCTCGAGGAGGTCCACATCCGAGAGTTCCTCGGCGGGCCGTACCCGAAGCTCGTCACCGCGGTCGCCGCGACATGCGGGAGCAGGGCGGCCGCGGAGGATGCCGTTCAGGAGGCGCTGGCTCGTGCGTGGGAACGGTCCCTCCAGGGCTACGAAATCCGCGACCTGGAGGCGTGGGTGAGAACCGTAGCGGTGAACCTTTCGCGGAGCTGGCTGCGTCGGCGGCTTGCGGAGCGCCGCGCGGGTGAGCGCCTGCGGGCGGCTACGCGCCTCGGTGGCTTGGCGCCCGAGCCGTCGAGGGATCGGCTCGACGTTCTGGATGCCCTCGCGCGCCTGCCGCGCCGTCAGCGCGAGGCGACCGTGCTCCGCTACTACCTGGATCTGGACGTCGCGCAGATTGCTGATGCGCTGGGCGTCCACGAGGGAACGGTGAAGACCACGCTCCACCGCGCTCGGCGAGCTCTCGCCGGACTCCTCGACGAGCCGATCTCCAGGGAGGCGAGCCAGCGGTGACCATCGACGACCGAATGCGACGCGAACTCGGAGAGTTGGCGCCGGCCGACCCGTCCGGCGCGTACGAGCGCATCGTCGAAAAGCGGATCCGCAGACGTGTGAGGCGCCGGATCCAGGCCGGCGTCGTGGCCGCCGCAGTGTTCGGCGTCTCGCTCGTCAGCATCTTGGCCCTGGGACGCTCGCTGGGACCGAAGCCTACCGAGCCGGCGCCGCCCACCGGGATGGTGATCTTCCAGCGGTACCTCCGATGCGGGGACCGCCCAGACATCAGCACCTGGGGCCTCGAGGTGACGGCGTTGGACGTCGCGACGGGCGAGCTCCGGGCCGCGGCCTGGGGTGAGACCCTGCGCGGTGACCGCAGTCGGTCCGAGGAGTGGCCCGACGCCTCCCCCGATGGTCGCTCGTTCGTTTGGGTCGATCGCTACGAGGACGACGTCTACGTCACGGACATCGCGAGTGGGGAGACGCGTCGACTGACGCGGAACCTCGGTGCGGGCCAGCCGCGGTTCTCACCAGATGGGTCCTCCATCCTGTTCCAGGCCGCGAACGGGCCCGACGGTCGCGGAATCTACACGGTCCGTCCAGACGGTGCCGACCTCACGTTCCTCGGCGCGGGTGGGAGCCCGACGTGGACGAGCGAGGGACGGATCGCGTTCATGCTCTCCGTCGAGGACACGCCGTCGACCCGCTTCTACGTCATGGACGCGGACGGCTCGAACACGGAGCTCGTCTACGAGGCGTCCGGGAGCGTCCGGTTCGGGCGCGCCGAATGGTCCCCCGACGGGACTCGTGTCGTCGCCGACGCCACGGTCCGCGGCAACACCGACATCTACGTGCTCGACCTCCGGCTGCGAACGCCGTTCCGACTCACGGACGACCCCGCACAGGACACCTCGCCGACGTGGTCGCCGGACGGCGACTACATCGTGTTCCACACGGGCCGTTGGGGGACCGAGCTCGGGCACGCGGAGCTCGCGCTGATCCGCGCCGACGGGTCGGGCCTGCGGCGCCTCACGAACGACTGCTTCGGCGACTTCATGCCCAGCTGGGTGGAGAACGACACCACCCTGCGCTCGCTGCCGGTCTGGACCGAGCCGCCGCTGCCGGACCTCGGCGAGCCCTCCGTGGCCGAGCCCGACGACATCCTGGTCTCGGGTACCGTCGGCGGGTTCTCGGATCTGTTCGCCGTCGACCCCGCGATGGGGCAGATCCGGAACCTCACCGCCGACCACGCTCCGCAGCTGGCGGCGGCGTGGTCGCCCGACCACCAGCGGATCGTCTTCACGGGCGACCTCGAGGACGACGGCCGGTACGACCTGTACGTGATGGATCGGGATGGGTCGAACCTCCAACGGCTCACGAAGACTCCCGAAACTGAAGACCGGCCGGCCTGGTCGCCCGATGGGTCCCGGATCGCCTTCGGCGGCGACGCGGGACTGTACGTGATGGACTCGGACGGCACCGACGTCGTGCATCTCGCCGGGTTCAACAGCGTCGGAGGCATCTACGCCGCGTGGTCACCGGATTCGTCGCAGATCGCCTTCGTCCAGCAGCGCCAGATCTGGATCGTCGGGGCAGATGGGTCGGATCCCCGCGCGCTGCAGGATCGATCCGGATCGCCGGTCCTCGGTTGGGAGCTCGCGTGGTCACCGGACGGCGCTCGGCTCGCATTCACCTGTGGACACGATCTGTGTCTGGTGCAACCCGACGGCTCCCGGCTCGGCGAGCTGACCGCCGGGAGCGGGCTGTCCGACGCACGGAACGCGGATTGGTCTCCTGACGGCACGCGTCTCGTCTTCCTCGGGTCGCCCGGCCAGGATGAGGGCGCGGCCCTCTACGTGATCGATGCCGACGGGGGCAACCTGACGCGCCTCACCCCGCTCGACCCGGAGTGGGGCTGCTGCCGCGAACCCGATTGGTGACGGTCACCCGGTCAGGGCCAGGACGAGCTCGTTCAGCAGGAACATGCCGCGCTCGGTCGGGATGAGCGCGCCGTCGGCCCTGCGCAGGAGCCCGCTCTCCAGGAAGGGCTCGGCGGTCCGCGGCTCCACCCACGACGCCGGGATACCTTCGAGGATCCGCAGGCGCAGGAACACCTCCTCGAGGTAGGCATCGGACGGCTCCAGGCGCTCCTCGCC
>DASTHN010000167.1:0-3929 GCA_035718185.1 Actinomycetota bacterium | reverse complement strand
GACGAGCCCGTCGACCGGGCGCTCGCTGCGCACGTCGCGCGGCTCGTATAGCATCGCGCCGATGCTCGCCGCGCTGTGGATCCTGGCCGACGCTGCCGAGGAGGGGAAGGACGTCGTCCTCTCGATGCTCGTCGTCGGGCTCGTCTTTCTCGCGGTCATCGCCCTCGGTGAGCTGACGCACTACGCCGCGGCGAAGCGTCGCCGGTCGAAGCTCAGCCGCCCCCTCTGACGTCGTGCGCACGCTTGGGCCGCGGTCGATCGCCCGGGCGGCTCGGAGGCGATTGCGGGCAGCGCCTCCTCCGCCGACCGGTCTGGTGCCGCTCCGGCCGCTTCGACCGCCCCCGGTCGACGAGACCAACCATCCGGAGGCCCTCGCGTTGCAGCCCTATTGCATCGGGCGAGGAATCGACGTCGGGTGCGGTCACCGCAAGGTCGCGCCGCAGTGCATCGGCGTCGACATCCTCGCCGCAGGGGCCGAGGGGGAGCACGGAGTGGTCCGTGGGCAGCTCTCCGTGGCCGACATCCAGGCATCGGGCGACGACCTACACATGTTCGCCGACGGCGAGCTCGACTACGTCGTCTCGCGGCACAACCTCGAGCACTATGTCGACGTCGTGAAGACCCTTCAGGAGTGGGCGCGCGTCACGCGGACGGGCGGCATCGTGGCGATGATCGTGCCGGACGAGCGCGCGGGGGACACCATCTTCCTCGACCCTACGCACAAGCACGTCTTCACGCCGGAGAGCCTCGAGCGGCTGATCGGCGTGATCGACGGCCTTCGCTTCGTGAAGGCGGAGGTGGTCACCCCCAACTGGTCGTTCCTGGCCGTCGCGGAGCGCTCGTAGCCCCTCCGACGGCGGACGTGAATGCCGCCCGCATGCTGCCGTTGCGCGTGCGTTCCGCGTTTCTCGGAGCCGGCGGGGTACCCGGCGCCTCTGACGGCTCCGCCCTGCGAGACTGACCGGGCATGGCCGCCCCCGCAGCCGACCTTCGCGAATGGATTACGCTCCTCGAGCGCGAGGGCGAGCTCGTCCGCGTGACGGCCGAGGTCGACCCGGACCTCGAGATCACCGAGATCACGGATCGCGTCGTCAAGGCCGGCGGGCCTGCACTGCTGTTCGAGAACGTCAAGGGCTCGAGGCACCCGCTCCTCATCAACCAGTTCGGCACCGAGCGGCGCACGTGCCTCGCCTTCGGCGTGGAGCGGCTGGACGACATCGCGGCGAGGCTCGAGGAGGTGCTCGAGCTGCAGCCGCCGCAGGGCCTGGTCGACAAGGTGCGCAAGCTCGGCGCACTCAAGTCGATCGCCGACTCGATGCCGAAGTCGGTCTCGAAGGGCCCCTGCCAGGAGGTCGTGCTCGAGGGCGACGCCGTCGACCTCGACGCGTTGCCCATCATGCGCTGCTGGCCGCTCGACCCCGCGCCGTTCATCACGCTCCCGGCCGTGATCACGCAGGATCGCGAGACCGGCGTGCGGAACGTCGGCATGTACCGGATGCAGAAGGTCGACCGCCGGTCGACGTTCATGCACTGGCAGGTGCACAAGGACGGTCGCGCCGACCTGCTCGCGGCGCCCGACGGCCGGATCCCGGTGGCGGTCGCGCTCGGCCTCGACCCCATCACCGCCTACTCGGCGAGCGCTCCCCTCCCGAAGCACGTCGGCGAGCTGATGCTGGCGGGCTTCCTCAAAGGCTCCGCCGTCCAGCTCGTCAAGTGCAAGACCGTCGACCTCGAGGTCCCGGCCAACGCGGAGATCGTCCTGGAAGGGTGGGTGGACGCGTCCGACAGCGGCCTGGAGGGCCCCTTCGGCGACCACACCGGCTACTACACCCCGCCGGAGGAGTTTCCGCTGTTCCGCATCTCCGCGATCACCATGCGCCGCGACGCGATCTATCCCTCGATCGTCGTCGGCAAGCCGCCCGCGGAGGACGAGTGGCTCGCGAAGGCGACCGAGCGGATCTTCCTGCCGGCGATCCGGATGAGCGTGCCCGAGATCGTCGACTACGACCTGCCGACGGCGGGCGCGTTCCACAACTGCGTGATCGTCTCGATCCGGAAGCGGTTCCCCGGCCACGCGCGGAAGGTGATGCACGCGGTCTGGGGGCTCGGCCTGCTCTCGCTCACGAAGGCGGTGGTCGTGGTCGACGAGCACGTGGACGTCCACGACTACGAGGACGTCTTCTTCCGGGTCTGTGCGAACGTCGACCCGAAGCGCGACGTCGTACTGAGCGACGGGCCGCTCGACCAGCTCGACCACTCCTCGGTGCTCCCCTCGTTCGGCGGCAAGATCGGATTCGACGCCACCGTCAAGGGCCCGGACGAAGGCACGCGCGAGTGGCCGCCGGAGATCGAGATGATCCCCGAGGTCCGGGCGCAGGTGGACGCCCGCTGGGACGAGCTCGGGTTGCCTGCGCGCTCCGACCGCGAATCCGTGCAGAATGGGCGCCGGACCGCCAAGGGGTGGCGCAGGCCGAGGCGGTCGATGGGTCGTTGACACGATGCAGGGCGGGGCGATTGAATCCCCGAACGGAGCACGGGAACCCCGGACGCCGGCACGGGAAGCACGGAACCACCGAGTGAGCGAAGAGCGCGACACATCCCACCTCCCGGCCCCGAGCCTGTGGCCGATCGGCTTCGCGATCGGCGTCGCGTGCGTCCTCGTCGGCCTCGTCGTCAGCGTCCCCGCGTTGATCGTCGGCGCGATCGTCACGCTCGTCTTCGGCTTCCTCTGGGTCCGCGATCTGCTCGTCGCGCATCCCGTGACCGCCGCGCAGCCGGGCGAGCCCCTGGCCGCCGTGGCCACGGAGGCCGACGTCGACACCGAGGTGGATCGCGCCACGTTCCTGTCCGTCGCGACGATCGGCGTGGGGGCCCTGATCGGTGCGGCCGTCACCGTGCCCGTGCTCGGGTTCGGCGTGCTGCCGTCCTTCATGGGCGAGGGGGTCGAGACGAAGGACGTCGATCTCGGCCCGATCTCGAACTTCCCGGAGGGAACCTTCGTCATCGCGACCTACCTCGAGGATCCCGCCCAGGGAGAGGTCTCGCGTCGGACGGCCTTCATCCGCAACAACGGACGTGTGGACGGCGGGGTGCCGAGCTTCACCGCGATCTTCAGCCGTTGCGTCCACCTCGGGTGCCCGGTACAGCCCAACGGGCCGATCGACGAGGCGTCGAAGAAGGACGTCAACGGCGTCGAGCTCCGGCCGGTGCTCGCCGCGAGCTTCGGGTGCCCGTGCCACGGCGGCCTGTACGACTCCGAGGGCAACCGCAGCGCAGGTCCTCCGGTGCGCTCGCTCGACCGCTACGAGTTCTCGATCAAGGACGGCAACCTGATCCTCGGCCGGCTGTTCAGCGTCGGCAACGTCGAGGGCACCGGTGCCAAGGCCCGGATCATGAAGTACTACAAGGCGTACCCGGGCGTGCACGTCGACGGCGTCGAGCGGTGGCTCTACCCGATCCCGACACCGGGGTCGACGGGGTGAGAGGGCGCCTCTGATGGCGAAGTCCGGTCGCCGCCAGCAGCTCGAGTCCGTCGCCCTCTACCCGCTCGACTGGACCGAGGAGCGCTCCGGCCTCGTCGGCTACACGAAGTGGTTCCTGTTCCGCAAGGTCCCGCACGACGTCAGCTGGGCGCAGACGCTGGGCGCCGCCTCGCTGACCGCCTTCATCGTCCAGGCGACCACGGGCGTGTTCCTCGCGATGTACTACAAGCCGGACCCCGAGAACGCCTACTCGTCGATCCAGAACATCACCCAGGAGGTGACGCTCGGCTGGCTCGTGCGCGGCATGCACAAGTGGGGCGCGAGCGTCTTCATCATCCTGATGTTCTTCCACATGGCGCGCACGTTCCTGTTCGGCGCCTACAAGTACCCGCGCGAGCTCAACTGGATCATCGGCGTGCTGCTCCTCGTGATGGGCATGGCCGAGGG
>DASTHN010000166.1:0-22534 GCA_035718185.1 Actinomycetota bacterium | reverse complement strand
CTGGTTGTCGAACAGGCTGTACGTGTAGTTCTGCACCCGGCTCGAGATGATCTGCTCGACGTTGCTGAAGATCAACGGGACGATCGGGACGACCTGCTCCATGAGCACCTTGTCCGCGTCGGCCCAGCACTGGGTCCGGGCATCGCCGCCGGTCGCCATGCACTCCTCGATCTTCGTGTCGAGCGCCTGGTCGACCTCGGTGACGTCGTACCCGTACTTCTTCAGCTGGTCGGGGTCGGCCCCGGCCATCGAGTAGTTCGTGTTGTAGGCCGGCAGGATGTTCGGCCCGTACATCGGGAAGAAGTAGAACGTGAACGCGTCGGGGTAGTCCTGCAACCACCCGCCGAACGTGCTGATCGGGATGTGGTTCTTCGGGTCGAAGATCTTGTTGTAGGCCGTCGAGTTGTCGAACGAGTTCACGTCGAGCTCGATGCCGATCGCGGCCAGGTTCTGCGCGATCAGCGCGTCCGAGGCCTCGGCGACCCGGCCCACGACCCCGACCGAGAGCACACCCTTGCACTCCGGGGCGTCGCAGATGCCGTCCTGGTTCGTGTCGTACTTCGACTGGGCCATCTCGTCCTTCGCCAGCTGCAGGCCCTCGGGCGTGTCCGCCCCCTGGCTGTTCGGGGTGGCGTAGGGGTCGTACCCCTCGAGCAGCCCGTTGAGCAGCCCCGGCGGCGTGAAGTAGCCGGCGATCTCGCCGAAGGTCTCACCGCCGCCCAGGCGGCGCCAGCCCTCCTTGTTCACGGCGAAGTTCACGGCCTTGCGGACGTGGACGTCGTCGAACGGCGGGACGGCCACGTTCAACGAGATGTAGTAGTTGCCTGAGCCCGGCTCCACGAAGTACTGGTCCTGCAGGTTCGGGTCCTGCGAGAACTCCCGGGCGGTGGCGGCGGCCACGCCGTTCGCGAAGATGTGGTCGATCTCGTCGGCCGCCACCTTCTTCTCCGCGACCTCTTGGTCGCACCCGGGACAGATCTCGACCGAGATCGCATCCAGGTAGGCTGGACGCAGGTCATCCTGGCCGTCGGTCTCCCATGACGGGTTCCGCACGAGCGACAAGGTCTTGTTCGGCGCGTACCCCGCGGCAGGGGTCTGGTCCTTCGCCGGCAGGCTGAAGTCCATCGCCTCCGAGCCCTCGAACATGTAGGGGCCCGAGGAGACCAGGAACCGGCCGTAGTCGTCGTTGTGACCCTCGGCGACGCCGAGCGGCGCCTCGGGGTCGTCCGGGTTCGGCGGGATCGGCGCCGCGGCCGGCATCGCCAGCCGATACCCCAGGTCGCCCGTCGGCTCGGTGACCTTGACCTCGAGTGTGTAGTCGTCGACCGCGGTCATGCCCGTGATCGTGTCGGCCTTGCCCGCCGCGTAGTCGTCGAACCCCTCGATCGCGCTGTAGTAGAAGCCGTAGCCGGCCGCGACCTCCGGGGTCGCCTCACGCATCATCGCGCGGATGAAGTCCGGCGCGGTGATCTCGACGTCCTGGAGCGGGGGTGCGTAGTGGATCCCCTGCTTGAGGGTGAAGGTCCAGGTTAGCTCATCGTCCGAGACCGTCGGCTCCGAGGCCGCCAGGTCGGGGAACAGCTGGTCCCCCTGCTCGTCCGGCCCCTTGCCGTTGTACGACTGGAGCGTGCGGAGCAGGCAGCACCGGTAGTACGCGAAGGAGACCTGGAAGTACTCCTTCTGCGGGTCGAACGCGGCCGTCACGTCCGTGTCCATCCAGACGTTCAGCGTGCCGCCCTTCTGGAGCTCCGCGCCCGTTCCCCCGGTCCCGCCGGTCGGGCCGGTCTGGCCCTCCCCTCCGTCGTCGCCGCCACACGCTGCGGCGGTCAACGCCAGGACCGCGACGAGCGCGAGCCACTTCACGTATCGCCTCATTCGCTTCCCCCCTCGTCCTTCCCGTTCCATCCGTCCGATCCTCACGACTCCTTACGACGAGCCGGGCTCCGCGCTGGGAGCCGCGACCGCCGCCTCCAGTTTCGCGGTCTCCTCCCTCGCCTCCTTCTCGCGTCGACGTTGCTCCTTCCTTCCGTACGCAGGTGGCTGCCCCCGAGGATCGAGGGCATCCCGGAGGCCGTCCCCGACCAGGTTGAACGCCAGGGTGGTGATGAGCAGGAACACGCCGGGGAAGAACATCGTCCACCAGGCCACGTCGAAGATGTTGCTAGCGTCCGAGAGCTGCCGTCCCCAGGACGGCGTCGTGATCGGCACGCCGATGCCGAGGTACGACAGTGCCGCCTCGAACAGGATGTTCGCCGGGATCAGCAGGGTCGTGTACACGACGATCGGCGCGATGAGGTTCGGCAGGATCTCCTTGAACATGATCCGGGCGTTCCCGGCCCCCATCGACCGCGCCGACTCCACGAACTCCTTCTCGCGCAACGACAGGACCTGCCCGCGGACGATGCGGGCCAGATACGGCCACGAGAACAGGCCGATCACGTAGCTCACCAGGAGCAGGCCCGGCTTGATCAGGCCTCCCAGACAGCCCTCCGGCTGCAGGCCGCACGCCGAGACCAGCCCGAGGGCGAGGAGCAGGACCGGCAGCGACAGGACGACGTCCATCGTCCGCGAGATGAACGTGTCCACCTTGCCCCGGAAGAACCCGGCGATCACGCCGAGCGACACGCCGATGAGCACCTCGATCCCGGTCGCGAAGAACGCGACGATGAGCGAGGTCCTCGCCCCGTAGAGCACCTGCACGAACAGGTCCCGCCCGGAGGGATCGGCGCCGAACCAGAACTGCGCGTTCGGTCCCAGCGGCAGCCCGATCTCGTCGAGCATCTCGAAGTAGAACTGGTTCGGGTCCGGGTGGTGGACGACGTTCCTCGCGATGAACCCGGCCGCGAGCGCCCCGAAGATCATCAGCCCGATCAGGAACAGCCCGACGAGCGCCACCTTGTCGCGGCGGAAGCGCCGCCAGAACAGCTGCCAGGGGGTCTTGCCCTCGACGCCCGGGACCCCCCCTTCGACGGCGCCGATCCCCGGCTCTTCGTGGGTACTATCGGTGACGACCTTGCTCACGTCTGGCCGGCCTCTCCCCCTCGGGCGGAAGCCCCCGCGGGCCGAGCGGCCGACGGGTGCACCAGACTATACGTGGACGGCGCGCCCCGCGGGTGGAGGCCCCATGGCCCGTGTCGCGCGGGCACCTAGCCCGACAGGAGCTCCGAGACCCGGGGCAGGATCTCCACGCCGCGGAGGCTGCCGAGGGAGCCGGCCGCGCACGCGCGCTCGCCGAACGCCTCGGAGCCGTCCGAGGGGACGCCCCCACCGGCTACGACGAGCGGCACCGGGTCCGCCGTGTGCGCCTTGCGGACACACGATGTCGAGTGGTCGGCCGTGACCGCCACGATCGTGTTCCGGGTGTCGAGACGGGGGAGGACCTCCCCGAAGAACGCCCGGTCGATCAGGGCGATCACGTCGCGCTTATCGAACGCGCGGCCGTCGTGCGCGGGCACGTCGGGGCCCTTGATGTGGACATAGAGGGCGTCGTAGCCGCCCAGCGCCTCGGCCGCCAACTCGGCCCACCGGACGTACGCTGCCTCGTCGGCCAGGCGCGGGGCATCGACCGGCGCCATGCCGAGCAGCATCGCGATGCCGCGCTCGACCGGCATCTCGACGAAGCACCCCCACCGCGGCCCGAAGCGCTCGTCGATCGGCTGGAGCCGGGGCCGGTGGTCTCCACCGTCGCGCGTGAGGATCAGGTTGCCGGGGAGCTTGCCCTGGGCGCGTCGGCGCGCGTTCACCTCGGACGCTTCGAGGATCGCCACCGAGCCCTCCACGAACCCGTTCGTCAGCTCGGCTGCCCGGCGCGCGGCATCCGTGTCCTCGAGCGGCTCGGAGCGGACGACCACGGGCTCGAAGGTCTCGAGAGCTACCCCGAGCGAGCCCTCCTTCCGGTACGCGGGGTCGGTGTTCGAGATCTCGGCCGAGAGCGGCGTGCCGTCGTCGGTCCGGATGACGAGCGCGCCGCGGTGCTCCACGGTGGCCTTGAGCGTGAAGCTCGCACCGGGGAGGCGGAGCCGCTCGTTCACCTCGGCGGCCAGGGCCTGCGACTCCTCGGACGTGAGGTCGCGGCCCACCCGCCGATCGACGATCCGCGGCCAGTCCGCGGTGGCGAAGTTCACCCGGTGTGCCAGGTCCCCGTCGCGGAAGTCCATCCCGACGCCGACGGCCTCGACCACTCCCCGGC
Source organism: Actinomycetota bacterium (assembly GCA_035718185.1). Taxonomy (GTDB): domain Bacteria; phylum Actinomycetota; class UBA4738; order UBA4738; family HRBIN12; genus HRBIN12. The sequence continues at coordinate 18,345 of DASTHN010000166.1, read as the reverse complement.
CCGGGTGCTCGCCGCGAGGGTCGTAGCCTAAGATCGCGAACACCGCGATGTCCGACTCGGGCGCGATCCCGGGTCCGACGGTGACGACGGATCCCGTCCTCCCTTTCCTCGCAAGGGAATCCAGGAAGGGAGTCTCCGCCGCTTCCAACGGGGTACGGTCGTCGAGCTCGGGGACGGGGTCGTCGCCGAGCCCGTCCAGGCAGACGTACAGCAGCTTCTTCACGGTCGGATCCTTCGTCTCAGCGGTACTTCACGATGAGCGCGAACTCCTCGGGGTCCAGGCTCGCACCCCCGACAAGCGCGCCGTCGATCTCGGGGTGGGCCATGAAGTCCCGGATGTTCCCGGGCTTCACGCTCCCGCCGTACTGGATGCGGACGCCGTCGGCGAGCGCCGCCGGATAGCGCTGCGCGATCGTGCGCCGGATCGTGCCGATCGTCTCGCCGGCATCCGACGGCAGCGCGTTCCGGCCGGTGCCGATCGCCCAGATCGGCTCGTACGCGACGACGAGCCGCGTGGCATCCTCCTCCGACACGTTCTGCAGGGCGCGCTCGAGTTGGCCCACGACCTTCTCGTCCGTCAGGCCCGCGTCGTGCTCCCCCAGCGTCTCGCCTACGCACAGGATCGGCGTCATGCCGTGGGAGAACACCGCGCGCACCTTCTTGTTGACGCTCTCGTCGGTCTCGCCGAACAGCTCCCGCCGCTCCGAGTGACCGACGATCACGTACCGGACATCGAGGGCCTCGAGCATGACCGGCGAGACCTCCCCGGTGAACGCCCCCTTGTCCTCGAAGTGCACGTCCTGCGCGCCGAGCCCGAAGTCGAGGCGGTCGCTCTCGATCAGCGTCTCGATCGAGCGCAGGGCGGTGAAGGGCGGGCAGATCACGACCTCGACGTGGTCCGCGTCGTCCCGGTCGAGCAGATACGAGAGCTTCTGGACGGCCTGGATCGCCTCCAGGTGGGTCTTGTGCATCTTCCAGTTCGCGGCGACGATCGGCTTGCGGGCCATCAGCGCTCCTCCAGGACGGTGATGCCAGGGAGCTTGCGCCCCTCGAGGAACTCGAGCGACGCGCCGCCCCCCGTGGACAGGTGGTCGAACCCCTGCGCGAGGCCAAGCTTCGCGATCGCCGCCAGGCTGTCGCCCCCGCCGGCGACCGCGAAGGCGGGGGCGCCGGCGATGGCCGTCGCGACCCCGCGCGTGCCGGCCGAGAACGGCTCGAGCTCGAACACGCCCATCGGGCCGTTCCAGAGCACGGTCTTCGCATCAGCCAGGATCCGGGCGAACTCCTCGACGGAGCGGGGGCCGATGTCCAGACCCATCTCACCCGCCGGTACCTCCGCGGCGGGGACCGTCCGCCGTGGCGCCTCGAGCGTCATCTCGGGGGCCGCGACCACATCGACCGGGAGGTCGAGAAGGACCCCCCGCTCGTCCGCCCGAGCCCTCGCCGCCCGCACGTCCTCGAAGCGGTCGGGCTCGACCAGGCTCTTCCCGATCTGGCCGCCCTCGGCCGCGATGAACGTGAAGGCCATCGCGCCCCCGATCAGCAGTGCATCCACGCGCTCGACGAGGGAGCCGATCGTCGAGAGCTTGTCCGAGACCTTCGCGCCCCCCAGCACGGCTACGTACGGCCGCTCGGGCTCGCCGAGGAGCCTGGAGAGCACCTGCACCTCGCGCTCGAGCAAGCGCCCGGCGGCCGCCGGCCGTCCCTGCTCGAGGACGAGGGCCGGCAGGGCGGCCACCGACGCGTGCGCGCGATGGACGGCTCCGAACGCGTCGTCCACGTAGACGTCGGCGAGCGCCGCGAGCTCGGCCGCGAAGGCCGGATCGTTCGCCTCCTCTCGGGGGTCGAAGCGGAGGTTCTCCAGGTACACGACGTCGCCCGCCTCGATGTGGCCGCAGACGGCCTCTGCGTCGGGCCCGGTCACGGCGTCGAGCGCCATCACGTCGCGCCCGAGCAGCTCGCCCAGGCGCTCCGCGACTGGCGCCATCCGATACTCCTCCTTCACCTGCCCCTTCGGCCGGCCGAGGTGCGACGCGACCACCAGCGACGCGCCGCCCTCGAGGAGCTCGGTGAGGGTGGGCAGGCTGGCCCGGATCCGCGCGTCGTCGGTGACGCCGCCGTCCTGCAGCGGGACGTTGTGGTCGACCCGAACGAAGACGCGCCGATCGGCGACCCCGCCCAGGGTCTCGAGGCTCCGGATGCCCATGGCGACCGGCTTACAGCGAGGTCGCGACGATGTCGACCAGGTCCACGAGGCGGCTCGAGTAGCCCCACTCGTTGTCGTACCAGCCGAGGATCTTCGCGACGTTGCCCTTCGTCATCGTCAGCGACGCGTCGAAGGTGCACGACGCCGACGACCCCACGATGTCCGAGGAGACGATCGGGTCCTCGGTGTACACGAGTCGCCCACCCGAGAGTGGCCCGCTCTCGGCAGCGGTCCTGAACGCGGCGTTGACCTCCTCGACCGTGACCTCTCGGCCGAGCGTCACGACCAGGTCCGTGACCGAGCCGTCGGGCACCGGCACCCGCATCGCCATGCCGTCCATCTTGCCGTCGAGCTGCGGCAGCACCAGACCGATCGCCTTCGTCGCGCCCGACGAGGTCGGGATGATGTTCAGGGCCGCGGCCCGGGCCCGGCGGAGGTCCTTGTGCGGCAGGTCGAGGATGTTCTGGTCGTTCGTGTAGGCGTGGATCGTGGTCATGAACCCCCGTTCGATCCCGAACGCATCGTCGAGGACCTTCGCCATCGGCGCCACGCAGTTCGTGGTACACGAGGCGTTCGAGATCACGTTGTGCGAGGCCGGGTCGTACTGCTCGTCGTTGACGCCGAGCACCACCGTGACGTCCTCGCCCTTCGCGGGCGCGCTGATGATGACCTTCTGTGCGCCGGCGGCGATGTGCTTGTCGGCATCCTCACGCTTCGTGAAGAGCCCCGTGGACTCGATCACGATCTGGGCGCCGAGCTCCTTCCAGGGCAGCTCGGCAGGGTCGCGCACGGCCAGGACCTTCAGCAGGTCGCCGTCCACGGTGATGCCCTCCTCGGCAGCGGCGACCTTCGCGTCGAAGGTCCCGAGGACCGAGTCGTACTTCAGCAGGTGTGCGAGGGTGCGGGCGTCCGTGATGTCGTTGACGGCGACGAAGTCCCAGTCCTTGCCCGCCTGCTTGGCGGCCCGGAAGAAGTTGCGGCCGATCCGCCCGAACCCGTTGACGCCGATCTTCACGCTCATGCTCTGCCTCCTGCGACAGGGATCCCGACCATCCTAGCCAATCCCCACGAACGGGCATCCGGGGGCGACCTGCCCTGCGTGCTGAGGCCGGACGGCGGCGCGGGGGACGGCGTCAGCGCTCGACGTCGCGGTGCTCGACGGTGACCGAGAGCCCCTTGTCCCTGAAGAACTGACCGAGATCCTCGGAGACGACCACCGACCGGTGGCGCCCGCCGGTGCAGCCGATCGCGACGGTGAGGTAGGACTTCCCCTCGGCGACGAAGCCGGGGACCATGAACCCCAGGAGCGCGCGGAGGCGGCGCAGGAACTCGCGGTACGTCTGCTGGCCCCGGACGTACGTCCGGACGCGTTCGTCCGTGCCCGGGAGCGGCCGGAGCTCGTCCACCCAGTGGGGGTTCGGCAGGAACCGCACGTCGATCACCAGGTCCGCGTCCCGGGGCGACCCGTACTTGAACCCGAACGACAGGAGTGACACCCGCAAGCCCTGCTCGGCGGGGGCGTCCGAGAAGGCCTCGCGAAGGCGCTCGCGCAGCTCGTGGGGCGCCAGGCGCGAGGTGTCGATGATCAGGTCCGCCTCCCCGCGGAGACCCTCCATCATGAGCCGCTCCTTGCGGATCCCCTCGACGACGCGATCGGCCGGCGCCAGCGGGTGCCGGTGTCGGGTCGCCTCATACCGGTTCACGAGCTCCTCGTCCGACGCGTCGAGGTAGACGATCCGGTACGGGATGCTCAGGTGCTCGAGCTCCTCGAGCGCCTTGGACAGCTCGCCGAAGAACACCCCGCCGCGAGCGTCGACGACGATCGCCACCTTGCCGCCCGGCCCGCCCGGGCGCGAGGCGAGCTCGGCCATCTTCGACAGGAGCGAGGGGGGTAGGTTGTCCACCACGAAATAGCCGAGGTCCTCGAGGCTCTTCGCGGCCTCCGAGCGCCCGGCGCCCGACAGGCCGGTGATGATGACGAACCCGGTCCCCTGCTCGTGGTGTCCGCCTGGTACCGCGTGGACCGCGGATCGGCGTGCCATCAGGCGCTCTCCCGGCGCTCGGCGGCCGGCGAGTGGAGGCGCTCGTGGACCGCCCTCGCCAGCTCGGCCCCGACGCCCGGGGTCTGCGCGATCTCCTCGGGCGTGGCGCGCGAGAGGCGTGCGAGCGACCCGAACCGCCTCAGCAGGGCCTTCTTCCGGGCGGGACCGACCCCGGGCACGTCGTCGAGCGGGGACGCCAGCGCGCGCCTCTGGCGGCGCTCGCGGTGGTACGTCACGGCGAACCGGTGGGCCTCGTCGCGCAGGTGCTGGAGCACGAAGAGCGCCTCCGAGCCGCGAGGCACGAGGAGGGGGTCGGGCCGGTCCGGGAAGTACACCTCCTCGAGCCGCTTGGCCAGCCCGACGGCCGGGATGTGGAGCCCGGCGTCGGCCAGGACCTTCGTCGCGACCGAGAGCTGCCCCTTGCCGCCGTCGATCACGATGAGCGAGGGCGGGTACGCGAACCGCTTGGGGCGGGCGTGATCGGGATCGGCCTCGGCCCGCAGCCGCGCGAACCGGCGGCGGAGCATCTCGTCCATGCTCGCGAAGTCGTCCTGCCCCGGCACGCCCTTGATCTGGAAGCGGCGGTAGTCCGAGCGCCTCGGCAGGCCGTCCTCGAAGACCACCATCGAGCCGACGATGTCCGTCGGCCCCAGGTTCGAGATGTCGTAGCACTCGATCCGGAGCGGGGCCTGCTCGAGCCCGAGGATCGAGCCGAGCTCCGCGAGGGCCCGGGATCGCGCTCCGAAGTCCGACGCCCGCTTCAGCTTGTGCCGGACGAAGTGGTCCCGCGCGTTCTGGGCGACGGTCTCCATCAGCTTGCGCTTGGCCCCGCGCTCGGGGACGGCGATCGAGACGCGCCCGCCCCGACGCTCGGAGAGCCAGGCCGCGAGCACGTCGGCGTCCTCGGGCAGCTCGGGGACGAGCACGCGGGGCGGCACCTCCTGGCGCTCCATGTAGAGCTCGCGGACGAACGAGCCGATCAGCTGCGGCCGGTCGAGCTCCTCGACCCGGTCGACGATCCATCCCTTGCGGCCCATCACCCGCCCTCGCCGGACGAAGAACCCCTGGAACGCCGCCTCGAGGTCGTCCTCGGCGAGCGCGATGACGTCCAGGTCCTCGGCCTGGGTGAGGACCATCTCCTGGTGCTCGAGGGCGCGCCGTGCCGCGTGGAGCTGGTCCCGGAGCTTCGCCGCGAGCTCGTACTCCTGGCGATCGGCCGCCTCGCGCATCTCGCGCTCGAGCCGGACGAGGACCGGACGCTCGTTCCCGGCCAGGAAGTCGGCCAGCGCGTCCACGTCGCTGCGGTACGCCTCCTCGGTCACCCCGGTGACCTCGGGCACACACGGTCCCGAGCAGCGGCCGATGTCGTAGTAGAGGCACGGCCGGCGCGCGCGGGCTCGCTGGTCGAAGAACGCGTTCGAACAGGTCCGCACGGGGAACACCCGGGTGAGGGCGTCGAGCGTCTCGCGGATCGCGTAGGCGTGCCCGAAGGGACCGAAGTATCGCACGCGCTTGCGCTTCGTCCCGCGGAGGACCTGCGCCCTCGGCCATCGCTCCCCCACCGTGAGCGCCAGGTACGGGTACGACTTGTCGTCCCGGTACCGGATGTTGAACCGGGGCCGGTGCTCCTGGATCAGGTTGTACTCGAGCATGAGCGCGTCGACCTCGGTCGAGGCCACGATCCACTCGACGGATCGCGCGGCCGCGACCATCGCCTCGGTCCTGGGATGCAGGGGCTTGCCCCAGTAGCTGGCGAGTCGCTTGCGGAGCGATCGGGCCTTGCCGACGTAGACGACGCGGGCGTCGCCGTCCCGGAACAGGTAGGCACCAGGTTGGTCGGGGATCTGAGAGGTCTGCGGCCGAGGGACGCTCACGCGGCCATCCTACCGGCGGGGTCCGCGACGGCCGGGAGCCGACGCGCTTGGTCGCCTACTGGACGACCACCGTTCCGTTCATGTTCGGGTGGACGATGCACATGAAGTAATACTCGCCTGCCGGGAGCGGGGGGATCGTGTAGTCGGCCGTGGCGGGCCCCGTGACCAGCTCGCCGTTGAACAGCTCCTTGGTCATCGAGGCGTCCGTGTAGATCGCGATGTTGTGCTGCACCCCCGCGTCGCGGTTGTCGAACGTGATGACCTGCTTGGTGTCCGCCTTCAGCGTGATCGTCGAGGTGTCGAACGCGAGGTTCTGCGCGACCACGGTCGTCGTTGCGGCTCCGCCCCCGCCGCCGCCGGTCTCCCCGGTGGGGGCGGTTGCACCGGTTGCACCGGTCGCTCCGGTGGCCCCGGTCGCTGCCCCGGCCCCGCCCACGACGATCTTGCCGATCATCGTCGGGTGGACGACGCAGTTGAAGGCGTACTCCCCCTTGTCGAGCGCCGGGATCTGGTACTCGACCTGGTCCGGGCCGGTGATGATGTCGCCGGAGAACTGTGGGTCCCCGCTCACCTCGGGACCGCCGAAGACCTCGACGTTGTGCTGCACCCCCGCGTCGCGGTTGTCGAACACGATCGTGAACGGCTCGCCCGCGGGCGCGTCGATGCACGAGCCGTCCGTGAAGGCGAGCCCCTCGGCGACGACGGTCACCTTCCCGCCCTGCACCGGCGTGCACTCGTGGGTCGGCGGGGGTGCCGAGGCCCCCCCGGCGGCGGTCGGCGTCGGGCTCGGCACGCCGATCGCCAGGTCGCCGACCTGGCCGTACCGGCCGAGCACCAGGTCCTGCGGCTCCGAGTCGTACCACGCGATGAAGCGCGCCGAGCCGTCGGCGGTCGTCGCGACGGCTGGGTCCTTCGCGCCCTCCGTGAGCCCGAGGTCGATCGGCGTGAACGTCTGCCCGTCCGAGGAGAGCGCGGCCGATACCCCCTTCGCCGCGGGGTCGTACCAGGCGGCGACGATCCCGCCCGAACCGTCCACGGCAACGCCGGTGCCGCCTGGACCGTCGGCGCCCTCACCGAGCGCGGCGACGGTCGCCGTCTGCCACGCTCCCGTCCCGTCGCCGGTGGCCACGTGCACCTCGGTCGCGGTCCGGTAGGTGAAGACGACCGACCCGTCGGGGGCCTGAGCGGCGGCAAGGCCGATCGCTGACGCGCCGCGCTCGACGGTGGTGCCCAGCCATCCGCTCGCGGTGGGGCGCGCGGCCGCGAGGTTGCCGTCGCCCACGCCGTAGCCGACGACCGGCTCGCCGTCACCGTTCACGGCGATCGCCGTGCGGCAGTCCGCGCAGCCCGGCGCCGACGCGACGGTCTGGATGGACCAGCCGTTCGCGTCCATGGTGGCTACCTCGACCTCGGCGACGGAGGAGGTGGAGGTGGCGTACGCGATCCACGGCTCGCCGTTCGCGTCGATCGCGAGCGAGGGTCCGATGCCGGGCGTGCCCGTGACCTTCTCGACCGTCCACTGTGTGGTCGAGGCGGGGTCGGCCGATCCTGTCGCGTAGAAGATGCCGTCGCCGCTCCCCCAGGCCGCGTGGAGGCCCCCGTCCGCGTCGGCGGCGAGCTGGAGGCCCGTCACGTTGTCCCGGGTGAGCTTCCCGACCGACTCCTCGAAGGCCGGGTTGAACGCGACCTGGACGTTGGTGATCTGGCTCTGGATGGCGATCGCGCCGCGCGTCCAGATCCCGTTCTGCTCGGTGGCGAGCATCACGCCGGGGATCGTGGGGAGCCCGATCGGACGCGTCTGCGGGAACGAGCCCTCCGGGACCTCCTCCTCGAACGAGAAGTAGGCGACGACCGGCCGGCCGTCGATCGCGACGACCGAGGGATGGCGGCCGGCGTCGTTCAGTGGGTCGACGACGAACGGCACGAACGCCTCGCCCGACCCGAACGCCGGCTGGACCGGCGCCTCGGCGCACGCCGCGGCCAGAACGGCGACCGCGAGCGCGAACGGGAGCAGCCTCCTGGACATGGGCGGGCGCATGATAGCAAGGTCACCTCCGGCCGAGGATGCGACTACGCGTCGGCGCCGACGCCGACCGCCTCGAGCGGGAGCGTGCCGAGCACCTCCGCGAGGAACCGGCCCGTGTGCGAGTCGGGGTCCGCGGCGACGTGCTCGGGCGGGCCGGCCGCGACCACCTCGCCGCCGGCGTCGCCGCCCTCGGGGCCGAGGTCGACGATCCAGTCGGCGGTCTTCACGACGTCGAGGTTGTGCTCGATCACGAGCACGGTGTTCCCGGCCGAGACGAGCCGCTGGAGCACCGCCAGGAGCTTGCGGATGTCCTCGAAGTGCAAGCCGGTCGTGGGCTCGTCGAGCACGTAGAGGGTGTTCCCGGTCGCGCGCTTCTGCAGCTCGCCGGCCAGCTTGATCCGCTGCGCCTCGCCGCCCGAGAGCGTGGGCGCGGGCTGCCCGAGCTTCACGTACCCGAGTCCGACGTCCGAGAGCGTCTGAAGGTGCCGCTTGATGACCGGGATGTTCTGGAAGAACGCCAGCGCCTCGTCCACGCTCATCTCCAGGACGTCCGCGATCGATCGGTTCTTGTACCTGACCTCGAGCGTCTCGCGGTTGTACCGGTGCCCCTTGCACACCTCGCAGGTGACGTACACGTCGGGGAGGAAATGCATCTCGATCTTGATCTGGCCGTCACCGGCGCAGTTCTCGCACCGTCCGCCGCGGACGTTGAACGAGAACCGGCCCGGCTTGTAGCCCCGCACCCGCGCCTCGGGCACCTGGCTGAACAGGGTGCGGACGTGGTCGAACACGCCGGTGTACGTGGCGGGGTTCGAGCGCGGCGTGCGCCCGATCGGCGACTGGTCGATGTCGATGACCTTGTCGACGTGCTCCCAGCCCACGAGCTTGCGGTGCTTGCCCGGCAGGACCCGCGACCGGTACACCTTCTGCATCAGCGCGCGCAGGAGCACCTCCTGCACGAGCGTCGACTTGCCCGAGCCGCTCACCCCCGTGACACACACGAACAGGCCGAGCGGGATCTGCAGGTCTACGTCTTTCAGGTTGTGCTCGCGCGCGCCGAGGATCTTCAGCCACCGACCGCCGGGCGAGCGCCGCACCTGGGGCGTGGGGATCACGCGCCGCCCCGAGAGGAACGCGCCCGTGATCGAGCCCTCGCACTCGAGCAGTCCCTTCAGCTCGCCGGAGTACACGATCAAGCCGCCGTGCTCTCCCGCGCCGGGTCCGATGTCGACGACGTGGTCCGCCGCCTGGATCGTGGCCTCGTCGTGCTCGACGACGATGAGCGTGTTCCCCAGGTCGCGCAGGCGCACGAGCGTGTCGATGAGGCGCCGGTTGTCGCGCTGGTGCAGCCCGATCGAGGGCTCGTCGAGGATGTACAGCACGCCGACGAGCCCGCTTCCGATCTGCGTGGCCAGCCGGATCCGCTGGGCCTCCCCGCCCGCGAGCGTTCCCGACGCGCGGTCGAGCGTCAGGTAGTCGAGCCCAACGTCGACGAGGAACCCGAGCCGCGACCGGATCTCCTTCACCAGGCGCTCGGCGATCATGTGCTCGCGCTCCGAGAGCTGGACCTCATCGAAGAAGCCCAGCGTGTCCCGGATCGACCGGTCGGTGAGCTGCGCGATGTTGATCCCGCCGATCCGCACCGCGAGGCTCTCGGGCTTCAGCCGTGCGCCGCCGCACGCCCGGCACGGGATCTCGCGCATGAACTGCTCGAGCTTCTCGCGCTGGCTGTCCGAGTCGGTCTCCGCGTGACGGCGTTCGACGACCGGGAGCACGCCCTCGTAGGTGGTGTAGTAGGAACGGATCCGTCCGTACCGGTTCTTGTACCGGACGTAGATCTCGGCGTCCGAGCCGTTCAGGATCACGTCGCGCGCCTTCTTCGGCAGCTTCTTCCACGGCGTCGCGGTCGTGAACCCGTGTCCCTCGGCCACGGCCTGGAGCACGCGCTCCCAGTACTCGAGCCGCGAGCCCGCCCACGGCGCGATCGCGCCCTCGTCGATCGAGAGGTCGGGGTCCGGGATCACGAGCTCCGGGTCGACCTCGAGCCGCGTGCCCAGTCCATCGCACGTGGGGCACGCGCCGTACGGGGAGTTGAACGAGAAGTTCCGCGGCTGGAGCTCCTCGAACGACAGGCCGTCGTAGGTGCACGCGAGGGACTGGCTGAACGTCTGGACGTCCTCGCCGTCGTGGGTCTGGACGGCGACGGCCGCGATGCCCTCGGTGAGCTGGAGGGCGGTCTCGATCGAGTCGGCCACGCGGCGTCGGATGTCCGGCTTGGCGACGAGGCGGTCGACGACGACCTCGATCGTGTGCTTGTAGTTCCGGGGGAGCCGGATCTGCTCCGACAGCTCGCGGACCTCCCCGTCGATCCGGGCGCGGACGAACCCCTTCTTCGACAGGTCCTGGAGCAGCTTCTCGTACTCGCCCTTGCGACCACGGACGACCGGTGCGAGGACCTGGAAGCGCGTGCCCTCGGGCAGCTCCATCACCTGGTCGACGATCTGATCGGGCGTCTGGCGCCCGATCGGCCGGCCGCAGCTCGGACAGTGCGGATGACCGACCCGCGCGAAGAGCACGCGGAGGTAGTCGTAGACCTCGGTGATCGTCCCCACCGTCGAGCGCGGGTTCCGCGACGTGGACTTCTGGTCGATCGAGATGGCCGGCGACAGGCCCTCGATGAAGTCGACGTCGGGCTTCTCCATCTGCCCGAGGAACTGCCGGGCGTACGCGGAGAGCGACTCGACGTATCGACGCTGACCCTCGGCATAGATCGTGTCGAAGGCGAGCGAGCTCTTGCCCGAGCCGGACAGTCCCGTGAACACGATCAGCCGGTCGCGCGGCAGCTCGAGCGTGACGTTCCTGAGGTTGTGCTCACGGGCGCCGTGGATGAGGAGGGTGTCGGTGCCCACGGACGCGATTGTACGGGGGCCCCCGACATCGATGGTCCGGGGGTCGAAGCGGTCCCCCGTCAGGCGGGCTCCGGGTCGGCGAGCTCGGCACGGACGCCGAGCAGCCGGACCGGGCGGTCGAGCTCGAACCGTCCGAGCGCCTCCAGCGCCCCCCGCTCGATCGCCTCGGCCTCGAGCGTCCCGACCGGCAGACGGACGCCGTGCGTCGAGGTGAAGAACGGCGCGAACCGGACCTTCACGACGACGCGGACGATGGGCCGGTCGCCGCCCGCGAGCTCCGTCGCCAGCTCGCGCGCCAGCTCGGCGGTCCGGATCCGGATCTGGTCCGGGTCGGTCAGGTCCCGCTGGAACGTCCGTTCCTTGCCGTGGCCCCTCGGGACGTACCGCTCGTCGGTCACGACGCGCTCGCCCTCGCCCCGGGCGAGGGCGCGGAGCCAGGGCCCGGTCCGCGGACCGAACCGCCGCGCGAGGCGATCCTCCTCCGCGTTCGCGAGCTCCTCGACCGTGCGGATGCCGAGCGCCTCGAGCTTGGCCGCCGTCTTCCTGCCGATCCCGAACAGGTCCTCCGTCGGGAGCGCGCCCATGACCTCCATCCAATTCTCCTCCGTCAGCCGGAAGACGCCGCGCGGCTTCGCGAAACCGCTCGCGAGCTTGGCGCGGAGCGTGGTGTCACCGACCCCGATCGAGCACCACAGGCGCGTCCGGTCGAGCACCGCCCGCTGCACGTCTCGCGCGAGCGCTTCCGGCTCGTCGGTCACGACGCCGAGGAACGCCTCGTCCCAGCCGAGGACCTGGACCACCGCGGGGAAGGTCCGGAGCCTGTCCATCACCTCGCTCGAGGCGGCCAGGTACGCGGGCGCGTCGACCGGCAGGAAGACGGCCTCCGGACACCGCTTCAGCGCGGTCCGCAGCGGCATGCCGCTGTGGACGCCGTACGTGCGAGCCTCGTAGTTGGCCGTCGAGACCACACCACGCTTCGTCGGGTCGCCGTCCCCGCCCACGACGACCGGCCGACCGGCAAGCTCCGGACGCCGGAGCACCTCGACGGCCGCGATGAACTCGTCGAGGTCCATGTGCAGCACCCATCGAGCGGTCACCGGGCCATCTTCGCTCGGTCGCGGACTCCGCGGCACGCGGCTCGGGATCGCGCTCGCCGGGTCTATGCTCAGAACGTGACGGATCGCGACGAGCTCGACCAGCTCCCATCAGCTGAGCTGCACGACCGGGCGACCCGGCTGGCCTGGCGCCGGGTCGACGTGTCCTTCCTCTGGGGCCTGCTGAGGACGATCCCCGAGGCCCGCGCCGCCGCCGGCGACGAGGAGCGGAGCGAGAGCGACATCATGCGGCCGCTCGCGCTGCTGAACGACCTCGTCGACTCCGATCGAGGGGAGCTCGCGGACGCGCTGCGGCCGTTCTACATCGACTACCTCGTACAGCATGAGGACACGGCGCCGGACGAGGACGAGGACATCGAGGACTGAGGCCATGGGGCAGGCGCTGCATCACCTCGACCTGAACGTACGGGACCTGGAGCGCTCCGAGGCCTTCTACCGCGAGCTGCTCGACCGGTTCGGGCTGGCGGAGATCGAGCGCGACGAGCACTGGATCTCGTTCGGCACCGACAGCTGCTACATCACGCTCGTCCAGACGCGCGAGCCGTTCCTCTACCACGGGTTCCACCGCAAGCGCATCGGCGTGAACCACCTGGCGTTCCCGGCGCCGACGCACGAGGCGGTCGACGAGCTCCACGACTGGCTCGTCGGGTGCGGGGCGACGATCCTGTACGGCGGCCCGATGGAGATGGGGACCGACGACGCGCCGAACTACGCTGTCTATTTCGAGGACCCCGACCGGCTGAAGCTCGAGTACGTCTACCGTCCCCGCGGCCTCATCGCGCCGGGCGCGCGCCGCTGACGGCCGCGCGTACGATGCCCCGATGGACCTGGCGGATTACCGGGACGAGTTCCCGATCCTCGCACGCAAGTCGTACCTGATCAGCGCCTCGCTCGGCCCGATCGGGACTCGGGCGCGGGAGCGGCTCGACACGTACCTCGAGGCCTGGGCGAGCAGGGGCGCGCCCGACCACGTCTGGTTCGAGCACATCTTCCCCGCGATGGGTGAGCTCAAGCGCTCGTTCGCGTCGCTCGCCGGCTGCGATCCGGACGAGGTCGCCATCACGACGAACATCTCGATCGCCATCTCGACCGTGGCATCGGCGCTCGACCCCGCGGAGCGCCCGAAGGTCGTCCTGTCCGAGCTCGACTTCCCCACCGACGGTCACGTATGGCTCGCGCAGCGGTCGCGGGGTGTCGAGGTCGAGTGGCTCCGCTCCCCCGACGGGCTGAGCATCCCGCTCGAGGAGTACGACCGGGCGATCGACGAGCGAACGGCGCTCGTGATGGTGAACCGCGTCCTGTACCGATCGAGCGCGCTCGTCGACGCGAGGGAGGTCTGCCGGATCGCCCGGGAGCGCGGCGCGCTGTCGTTCGTCGACGACTACCACGGGCTCGGGATCGTCCCGCTCGACCTGCACGACCTCGGCTGCGACCTCTACACGGCGGGGGTGCTGAAGTGGATGTGCGGCGGCCCGGGGCTCGCCTTCCTGTACGCCCGGCGCGACCTCCTCCCCCGCCTCGAACCCACCGTCACCGGATGGTTCGCCACCGCGGATCAGTTCTCGTTCGACGTCGAACACCTCGCGTACCACCCGAGCGCCCGGCGCCTCGAGCACGGCACGCCGCCCGCGCCGGTGATCTTCCTGGCTCAGGGCGGGATGGACGTCATCACCGAGGTCACGCCGGCGCGGATCCGCGCCCGCCAGGGCGAGCTGACGGACCACGTGATCGACCGGGCCGACGCCCTCGGCCTGCCGGTGCGCACGCCGCGGGATCGGGCGGCTCGGGGCGGGGTGGTGAACGTCGGGGTCGGTTCGGACGCCGAGCGGATCGGGCACGCGCTCCTGGACCGCGACGTGTGCACCGACGTCCGGGGCGACGGTCTGCGGATCAGCCCGCACTTCTTCAACACCGAGACCGACGTGGACCGCTGCTTCGATGAGCTCGCGCGGCTGGTCTAGCGCTCGCGCACGGTGACGCGCACACGTTGGACCGCGTTGTTCTGGAAGCCGTGGTGGTTCCAGCGCTGCTCGACGGGCTGCACGTTTCCGGCGCCGTCCGTCGCCCGGCACGCGAGCTCATGCTCACCGGGCTCGGCACGCCAGCGCCAGCGCCACGGGACCCACGCGTGCGGGCCAGGCGGGGTGCCGAGCCGAGCGAGCGTCCACGCACCGTCGTCGACCGAGACCTGGACGTCGGCGATCGGCGCCCAGCCCGACCAGGCCCGACCGAGCAGATCGTGCGGCCCCGCGTCGACGATCCGCTCACGGGTGAGGAAGTCGGGGATCCCCGGCGGGACCATGAGCGCGCGCGGCTGCATCCGGGTGACCGGCACGCCCGCCTCGTCGGGTGTGTGCCGCACCCGATAGGCGTCCATCTGGTAGCCGTCGTAGGGCTCGGCCACCGCGGTGATCCGCGTGAGCCATTTCACGCTCGTCATGCCGTACCAGCCCGGCACGAGCAGCCGGACCGGATACCCGTGCTGCGGCGGCAGCGGTCGGCCGTTCATCTCGTACGCGAGGAGCACCTCCTCCCTCCTGGCCTCTGCCAGGGTGAGGCTCCGCTCGTAGTCCTGCTCAACGCCGCCCTGGATACCTCGATCGGCGCCCGCGAAGACCACCTCGACGGCGTCGTCCGCCAGTCCCGCCTCCGCGAGGATCGGCGCGAGGCGCGTGCCCGTCCATTCGGCCGTCCCGATCGCCTCGTCCAGCCACGGCTGGGACACCGGCCTCGGCGACAGCCGCGCGCGACCGTTCCCGGCGCACTCCATCGTCACCGGCATCGTGACGGCGGGCCGCGCCCGCAGCTCGGCCATCGAGAGCTCCAGCGGGGTCCGCACCTGGCCGCCGACCGATACCCGCCACGTTCCCTCGTCGGCGTCGGGGATGTCGAAGTGGATCAGCAGGTAGTGCATGCCGGGCGGCGTGACGTCGTACCGCAGACCCTCGAGGTGGAAGCTGTGGTTCCGCTGCGTGAGCCCGAGCTCCTCGGGGAGGATCCGGGGATCCGGCGCGAGCGCCGGCGGCGTCTGGGTCGTGCTCACGTCGACCTCCCTTTCGGGCTCGCGTTCGGACCGCACGTGTCTACCGGCTCCGGCCGGCGCGCGCAAGCGGACGTCATGCCACGACGCGCCCGCCGCGCACGACGAGGCGCACGTCCGCGAACGCGTCGAGCTCCTCGAACGGGTTCCGGCCGAGCGCGAGCAGGTCGCCAGGCGCATTGCGCTGCAGCGGACCTCGCGCCATCGCCTGGATGATCGACTCCGGCGTGAGGCCTGCCTCGCCGAGCAGGAGCACCTCTCGGACGTCCACGCCGGCGGGGATGGGACCGTTGCCCAGATCGGTGCCGTAAAGCACCATGCCGCCCGCCTCGTGGAAGCGCCGGAGGTTGTCCACGGCTGTCCGGACCTCCGGCGTGTCCCCGCCGAAGCTCTGGATATCGAGCGTCGACACGATCCGGGTGCGCTTCGCGAGCGCCTGGATCGCCGAGTCGGACAGGCGCTCCGTCCACGGCGTGTGGGCGAGCTCGCGGACCCCGGCGCCGAGCGCCCGCTCCGTCTGCCCCTCGCCCTCGACGTGGGCGACGACCGGGAGCCGGGCCTCGGCCGCGGCCGAGCAGATCGCCTCGAGATCGACGTCCGAGAGCGTGGGGCCGGCAACCGGGTTCAACGAGAGCTTGATCGCGACCGCCCCGCGGCCGGCGAGCATCTGCACGGCGCGCGCGCCTTCGTCCGGATCGTGCACCTCCAGGCTGGTCCCGGGCGGCGCCCACCGCTCCCGCCCCGGGTAGCCGCCCGGGGCCGTGAGGATCGGCCCCACGGCTCGGATCAACGGTCCGGTGAAGCTCGGCAGCTCCGACGCGTCGGCGAGCGGGAAGATCACGTCCGCCGGCCAGCCGCAGTCGCGCACCGCCGTGACCCCCCGGAGGAGCACCGTGGCGGGGTCGGCGAGACCGACGTGCACGTGCCGATCGGCGACGGCAGGCATGAGGAACCCGTCGACGTCCACCCGCTCCGCCGCGGCCGGCTCGGGTGCCGTCGCGGCCGCCCCCGCATAGGCGACCAGGCCGCGTTCGACCACCACGGCGGCGTCGCGGACGAGGGAGCCCGCCTCGAGCCAGGCGAGCGGGGCCCGAACGACGAGCGCCGAGCTCACGACCCCACCCCGGCCTCCCGCATCGCCCGCAGCTCCTTACGGAGATCCTGGACCTCGTCGCGGAGCCGCGCCGCGTACTCGAACCGCAGGTCCTTCGCGGCCTCGTGCATCTCCTCCTCGAGGCTGCGGATCAGCCGCTCGAGCTCCTCGGTCGGCATCTCCGGGTGGTCGCGTTTGCGACGCCTGCGATCCGGCTTCGGCGCAGCGCCCGTGTCCACCGCCATCGTGAGCAGGATGTCCGAGACCTTCTTGCGGATGGACTGCGGGTCGATGCCGTGCTCACGGTTGTACGCCATCTGGATCTTGCGCCGGCGCTGGGTCTCGGAGATCGCGGCCTTCATCGAGTCGGTGACGTCGTCCGCGTACATCAGGACCGTGCCGTCGACGTTCCTCGCCGCGCGGCCGATCGTCTGGATCAGGGATGTCTCCGAACGCAGGAAGCCCTCCTTGTCAGCGTCGAGGATCGCGACGAGCGAGACCTCGGGCAGATCCAGGCCCTCGCGGAGGAGGTTGATGCCGACGAGCACGTCGAACTCGCCCAGGCGCAGGTCGCGCACGATCTCGATCCGTTGGATGGTGTCGACCTCCGAGTGCAGGTACCGCACCCGCACGCCCATCTCGAGCAGGTAGTCGGTGAGGTCCTCGGCCATCTTCTTCGTGAGCGTCGTGACCAGGACCCGCTGGTCGGCCTCGGCGCGCCTGCGGATCTCCTCGATCAGGTCGTCGACCTGGCCCTTCGTCGGGCGGATCTGAACCTCGGGGTCGATGAGGCCGGTGGGCCGCACGATCTGTTCGGCCACGCGCTTGCTCACCCGGAACTCGTACGGGCTGGGCGTCGCGGACATGAACACGATCTGGCCGACCTTCTCGATGAACTCCTCGAACCGGAGCGGCCGGTTGTCCAGTGCGGACGGCAGCCGGAACCCGAAGTCGACCAGCGTCTCCTTGCGCGTCTTGTCGCCCTCGTACATCCCGTGGATCTGCGGCACGGTCACGTGCGATTCATCGAGCACGCACAGCCAGTCGTCCGGGAAGTAGTCCAGCAGCGTGTACGGCGCCTCGCCAGGCGAGCGGCCGTCGATGTGCGCCGAGTAGTTCTCGATGCCGGAGCAGAAGCCGACCTCGCGGAGCATCTCCAGGTCGTAGGTCGTCCGCATGCGCAGGCGCTCGGCCTCGAGGAGCTTGCCCTGGCCCTCGAGCCATGCAAGGCGCTCCTGCAGCTCCTGCTCGATGCCCACGATCGCACGCTTCATGCGCTGCTCGGAGGCGACGTAGTGGGTGGCCGGGTAGATCGTGATCTCGGGGAGCTCGCCGAGGAGCTCGCCCGTGATCGGATCGAACCGCGTGATGCGCTCGATCGCGTCGCCCCACCACTCGATGCGGATCCCGGTCTCCTCGTAGGCAGGGAAGACCTCCATCACGTCGCCCTGGACGCGGAACTTGCCGCGCGTGAAGCTGACCTGGTTCCGGTCGTACTGGATGTCGACGAGCCGCTGCTTGGCCCACTCCATGTCCGTGACCACGCCCTTGTGGACCCGGAGGATCTGGCCCAGGTACTCCTCGGGCGACCCCAGCCCGTAGATCGCCGAGACGCTCGCGACGATCAGCACGTCCGTGCGCGTCAGAAGCGCGGCCGTGGCCGAGTGCCGCAGCCGCTCGATCTCGTCGTTGACCGAGGAGTCCTTCTCGATGTACGTGTCGGTCTGCGCGATGTACGCCTCGGGTTGGTAGTAGTCGTAGTACGAGACGAAGTACTCGACCGCGTTCTCGGGGAAGAACTCGCGGAACTCGTTGGCCAGCTGCGCCGCGAGCGACTTGTTGGGGGCCATCACCAGGGTCGGGCGCTGGACACGCTCGACCACATGGGCGATCGTGAACGTCTTGCCCGTCCCCGTCGCCCCGAGGAGGACCTGGCTCTTCAGCCCGCGCTCGAGCCCGTCCACCAGGCGCTCGATGGCCTTGGGCTGGTCTCCGGTGGGCTGGAACGGGGCGGACAGGCGGAACTCCGGCACGTCGAGA
>DASTHN010000165.1:0-2145 GCA_035718185.1 Actinomycetota bacterium | reverse complement strand
GTCCTCTACCTCCTCGTGGCGTTCATCGCCTCGATGGTGGCGCCGGTCGGCGACATCGCGGGCTCGGAGAGCGCCCTGCTCGAGGTCGTCAAGGCCGGCCCCATCCCCGTCCCGCCGAGCCTGTTCGCAGCGATCGCCCTGGTCGCGGTGACCAACACCGCCCTCGTGGCGCTCGTGGCCCAGTCGCGGATCATGTACGGCATGGCCCGCGAGGGCGTCGTGCCCCGCATCTTCGCCCGCACCCACCAGACCCGGCACACGCCCTGGATCGCCATCGTCTTCACGACCGCGATCGTGATCGTGCTCCTGCTGACCGCCGACGTGGAGCGGCTCGCGGCGGTGACCGTGCTCTTCCTGATCGCGGTCTACGCGCTGGTCTGCGTGGCGGCGCTCAAGCTCCGCAAGGACACGGTGGAGCACGACCACTACCGGTCCCCCACGTGGATCCTGTGGGCCGGTCTCGTCGCCAACATCGGCCTCCTCGTGAACACCGTCGTCGACGACCCGGGCGCGGTCGCCTACTCCGGCGTGATGATCGCCATCGGGCTCGGCCTCTACTTCGTGAACAACGCCGTCACGCACCGGGCAGACAGGCGGCTGATGGCCGGTGCATCGCCGGAGGAGACGCACGCCGACGCCGACAAGCGCTGAGACGTCGGCTCGCCCGGCTGCCGGTCAGCGGTACGCCGGGCGGGCCGAGTCCGGTCGGGTGGGATCAGCCCGGTCGGTCAGGGGTGTCGAGGGCCGCGAGCGCCATCTGCTCGAGCATCGACCGCATCTCGGCCTCCGACAGCAGCGCGCTGTGGGGCGTGGAGTTGAGCAGTCCGAACACCGCGTGAGCCATCGCCCGGGCCCGGTCGGGGGCCAGGCCGCGATGGGTCTCGCGGAGCTGGTCGACCCAGAGCTCGACGTACCTGCGCTGGAGCTCGCGGACCCGCTCACGGGCCTCGTCGGGCAGG
Source organism: Actinomycetota bacterium (assembly GCA_035718185.1). Classification (GTDB taxonomy): domain Bacteria; phylum Actinomycetota; class UBA4738; order UBA4738; family HRBIN12; genus HRBIN12. Next base: position 1,186 of record DASTHN010000165.1, on the reverse strand, counting down.
GAGGCCCAGTCGCGGTCCTGGACGACGATCAGGGACTTGTTGTTCAGCGCGAAGTCGATGTGCCAGTTCACGAGCGCGTGCAGCGCCTCGCGGGGGTCGTCGGCCTCCTTCACGCGCTCCCGTCCCACCTCGAGGAGCTCCTCGCTGATCGAGACCAGCATCTCGGCGAGCATCGCGTCCTTCGACGGGAAGTGTCGGTAGAGCGCTGGCCCGGAGATCCCACAGGCGGCGCCGAGGTCGGCCACCGAGACCCCGTGGAAGCCACGCTCGGCGAAGAGGGCTGCCGCGGTGGACAGGATCTGCTCGCGGCGGGAGGCTGCCATGGGGCCACGATAGAGCACCAGGTTAGGGATCGTTCACCTGATGATTGATCACCAGGGTATGTCGGCGTTCTGTCTCCTCCCACGGTGATATCGCCCAGGGAGGAGACAAATCTTCTGCATCCCCTGGTAATTCGTCGAGGTGGACGGCGAGGTTAACGATCGCTAACATCGGCGTGGACGACGACGGAGGTGACGGTGGGCGCAACAGAGATGCGGGAGCTCGTCGACGAGCTGCGGACCCGCCTGACGAAGGTGCGCGAGGGCGGGTCCGAGGCGGCCCGCGCCAAGCACCTCGAGCGGGGCAAGCTGCTCGCCCGGGACCGCGTGGACCGGCTGCTCGACCCGGGCAGCCCGTTCCTCGAGCTGAGCGCGCTCGCGGCGACCGGGATGTACGACGACGCGGTCCCCTCGGCCGGGATCGTCACGGGCATCGGCCGGGTCAGCGGCCGCGAGTGCGTGATCGTCGCCAACGACGCCACCGTCAAGGGCGGCACCTACTACCCCGTGACGGTCAAGAAGCACCTGCGCGCGCAGGAGGTCGCCCGCGCGAACCGGCTGCCCTGCGTCTACCTCGTCGACTCCGGTGGGGCGTTCCTGCCGATGCAGGACGAGGTCTTCCCCGACAAGGAGCACTTCGGCCGGATCTTCTTCAACCAGGCCAACCTGTCCGCCCAGGGCATCCCGCAGGTCGCGGCGGTCATGGGCTCATGCACCGCGGGCGGCGCCTACGTCCCCGCGATGTCGGACGAGACCGTGATCGTCAAGGAGCAGGGCACGATCTTCCTCGGCGGCCCGCCGCTGGTGAAGGCCGCGACCGGCGAGGTCGTCACGGCCGAGGAGCTCGGCGGCGGCGACGTGCACGC
>DASTHN010000164.1:0-13189 GCA_035718185.1 Actinomycetota bacterium | reverse complement strand
CCCGGTTCCCGCGACGGAGCCGCCGGCTCCTCCCACAGAGGAACCGTCACCCACGCCGACCGAGTCGCCCTCACCCACGCCGACCGAGTCGCCCTCACCCACGCCGACCGAGTCGCTCTCGCCCACGCCGAGCGAGAGCCCGTCGCCGACCGAGTCGCCCTCACCCACGACCGAGTCACCCACGCCAGCCGCGTCGGGGGCTCGCGTCAAGGGTGGGAACGGGGCGATCCTGGTAGTGCCGCCCGGACTCGTGGTCCTGCTCGGCTCGTCCGGCGCGGCCCGCTTGCTCCGGCGTCGTCGCCGGTAGCGGGGTTCGAGCTCAGGGCGTCGTCGCGCGGCCGGTGCGCTCCGCAGCTCCCCGGAGCATCACGCCGACGGCCCGAGCGGACGAGAGAGCGACGGCCAGCCAGGCCACCAGGGCGATCAACAGCGTCATCGCGTCCACATCCCGTCCTTGGCGTTCCGTCCCCGAAAGGTCTCGACCCGAAGCTCGGAATCCTTGAGTCGATCGGCTCTGCGCGGACCGGACAGGAGACGGGAGGTGGAGCGGGGGAGCAGGCTCGAGGACGGATCGGCGGTGTGACGCGCCTCCCGTTCAGATCCACTTCTTCCGGCGGGCGAAGGCGAGGATCCCCGCCCCGAGCGCGAGCATGGCGGCGATCACGACCCAGAAGAGCTCTTTCCGCTCGAAGAACGACTGTCTGAAGTTCATCCCCAGGATGGCCGCCGCGACGAGCGACGGCAGGAGGACGGCGTTGATCACCGTCAGGATCTTCATCACATCGTTCGTTCGTTGCGCGGTCCTGGTCATGAGGACGTCGAGCGATCCCATCACCATCAGGCGAGCGTTCTCGATCTCGGCGAGCGCCTTCTCGAGGCGCTCGGACAGGAGCTGGAAGCGATCGGCCGAGCTGGACCCCGACACCTTGTCGAACTCGGGCTGCGCGAGCGTCGCGACCATCTCGCGGTGAGCCGCGAGCGACCGGCGCAGCACCGTGACGTCGTGGCGGACCCCGACGAGCCGGCCGAGCATCCCCTCCTCTCCCTCCTCTCCGTCCGCTTGCGCTCCTCGCAGGATGAGCGATTCATCGATCTCGTCCAGACGCGTCTCGAGTCGCTCGATCGCGCGGAAGTAGCCCGAGACGATCCAGTCCAGGAGGAGGGCCAGGAACACCGGGCCCTCCACCCGTCCGAGCTCGGTCTCGCCCTTGATCGGCTCGAGGAAGGCCTCGATCAGGTCGATGTCGTCGCGATGCGTGGTGAGGACCCAGTTCCGACCGACCACGCAGTGGATATCGATCGGCCGGTCCTGCTCGGGACCGTCCCGCATGAAGCGGCAGTTGAGGTGGAAGTAGCCCTCGAAGTCCTCCAGGGTGGGACGACCCGGTGGGGCGCTGAGACGGTCGATGCTCCCCTCCTCGATCCCGAGTGCGGAGGCGATCTGGGCGAGACGGTCGTCGTTCGCCACCGCGTCGACCCACAAGAGCTGCGGATCGTCCAGGGAACGCTCCGACAGCGTCGTCGGCTCGATCTGTTGATCGGAGCCGTCGGCGTCGAACAGGAAGGCACGGGCGCCGACGCGCTCGCGATCGATCTGGGCGTCGCTCGATCCCATCGTGGTCCTCGGTCGCGGAGGGCACGCGCATCCTAGTCCAGCCCGGCGGATGCGGCCCGGCCTCTCTGGGCCGACCGGACCTTGGCCCTGCTGGGCGCATGCGCGAGACTCGGATCCGGAGGCCCTCGACGTGTCGGGTGACCAGCGGTGGCGTCGCGCTCGCCGCCTCCTCGTGTGGGTGGGCGCCTGCATCGCCGTGCTCGTCCTCGTGTTCTATGTGGGCGGCGGCTGGTACTTCTCCGGTCTGATCGACGACCGGGCGCTCGACGGGCAGGCGCGTCGAGAGGCGCTCGGGCCCGCGTACGACCTCGAGGTCGTGGCGGTTGGCGACGGCACGCTCACGCTCCGCGTGCCGGAGGACCCCGGATCGGTCACGAAGCAGGGTGTGTTCGGGCTACGGTGGTCGGACGGATACGGACGTCTCGGAACGATCCGGGAGGTCACGGGCGGCCGTGTGGAGCGGGAGTTCGAGCTTCTCGAGGGCCTGCCGCCACGCCGGGGCACCGCAGCGCAGCTCCTGAGCCGCGTGTTCCAAGGGGATCCCTCCGCCGTCGGGGTGCCGTTCGAAGACGTCCAGGTCGACGGCGACCTGGGGGAGTATCCCGCGTGGTACATCCCCGGGGGAGGCAAGACTTGGGTCGTCGTCGTGCACGGTAACTCGATGACAAGGGAGGACGGGATTCGGATCCTTCCGACCCTCGCCGGCGAGGGATACCCGGTCCTGGTGATCAGCTACCGCAACGACCCCGAAGCGCCCGAGGATCCGAGCGGGAAGCTCCGCTACGGAGCGACGGAGTGGCGGGATGTGGAGGCGGCCATCTGGTACGCGCGGGGTGAGGGCGCGAGGGACGTGATCCTCTTCGGATACAGCATGGGCGGTGGGATCGTCGCGAGCCTCCTCGAGCGGTCCCCGATGGCCGACGACGTCCGCGGCGCGATCCTGGAGGCGCCGATGCTCGACTTCGGCCGGACCGTCGACCTGAACGCGTCGGGGGAGGAGCTGCCGATGATCGGTCTCCCGCTCCCGAGCTCGCTTACCGCGGTGGCGAAGTGGATGGCGAGCCTGCGCTACGGCATCGACTGGGATGAGCTGGACTACCTCGCCACCGCCGACGAGCTCGACGTGCCGATCCTCCTGATCCACGGCCAGGAGGACGAGGACGTTCCCATCCAGACCAGCGAGGAACTCGCCGAGGCCCGGCCCGATCTCGTCACGTTCGTTCCGGTGCCTGAGGCGGCCCACATGGAGGCGTGGAACGTCGATCCGCAGGCGTACGAACGGGCCGTTGTCTCATTCCTTACCGCCGTCGGGGACGCCTGAGGCGCGCGCGGTATCCGAGCCGGGGGGGCCGGTGTAGGGTCGCCCGGTGGCGAACGTGGGCGACCTCGACCGCCGTTTCTACCCTGGGTACGAGGACGAGCACGCCCGGTTCGATCGGGCGGTCCGACGGTACCTGCGCGAGGGGATGATGGTGCTCGACGCCGGCGCCGGCCGAGGCGTCCGCTACCCCTACGACTACGCCAGGATCGCACGGCGGGTCGTCGGCGCGGATCTGAACCCGGCCATCGCGCGGAACGCCAACCTGACCGATGCCGTCGTGGCGGACCTGGCGGCGCTGCCGTTGCGAGACGGGACGTTCGACCTCGCGTTCTCGAAGTACGTGTTCGAGCACTTGGACCGGCCGCTGCGCGTCATGCACGAGCTCCGGCGGGTGCTCGCGCCGGGCGCGCACCTGCTCGTCCACACCCCGAACCGGTGGCACTACGTCGCGCTCTCCGCGATGGCGACCCCCGCGTCCTTCCATCGGTGGTTCAACGCGCGCCGAGGGCGCGAGCCGGCCGACACGTTCCCGACGAGGTACCGGGCGAACGACCGCAGGACGATCGAGCGGATCGCTTCCGCGGCCGGCTTCCGCGTCGCGGGCCTCGACCTGTTCGAGACGAAGCCGGACTACCTGTTCTTCTCGCGCGTCCTGTACCGAGCCGGGATCGCGTACGAGCGTGCCGTCAGCCGCTGGGCGGCGCTCGCCGATCTCCGGGTGCAACTGATCGCCGATCTGGAGGCGGTCTGACCCTCGGCGCGAACGTCCGGAGGCATGCAACCCCGCCCGTCCGGTGGCGGACACACGGCGTTGGGGGAACGGCCATGGGTTGCGCGGAAGTGCAATCTTGCACATGTGAGTTGCAGGTGCGACACTGACGTCGTCCGAGCTGCAAGGCTCGGCGAGACGGCGGCGCGACGCGGGCACGCGCCGCCGTCGCCTATCTAGCGGCGTTCTGGCGGGTGCTACCCTGTTCGGCGCGGGCGCGTAGCTCAGTGGGAGAGCGCTTGCTTCACACGCAAGAGGTCGCAGGTTCAAAACCTGCCGCGCCCACCGCCTCCGGAACCGGGATGGCCCGTTCGGGCTGGACCCGTGAGCGCATGGGATTTCCCCCTACACCCGACCGCCTCCTGCGCCGATGGTGTACACGCGTGACCCTTCCGGAGCGCGTGATGGTGTCGAGGAGGTTGCGGTGTCTGACCGACTGAGGCAGAGCCTGATGTCCAGCAGATCCGAGATCGAGGCGGGTCTGGCCGAGGCCGGGGCCGAGCTTGCGCGGGTACGCCAACGTGCGGCCGAGCTCGAGGAGCTCATCGCCCTCGGCACCGCCACGCTGCTCGCGGCCGAGATGATCTCGGGCGGCGCGAAGAACGCACCGGCCGACGCGACGATGGGCTCGGCGCCCCCGGAGCCGTCCGCCGTCCCCGAGTCGCCGACCGAGCCGGGGCCCGCCCAGGCCGCCGAGGCCGGGTCCGCTACGCCGACCGAGCCGGAGCCGGTCCAAGCCGCCGAGGCTGGGTCCGCCACGCCTACCGAGCCGGAGCCGGAGCCCGCCCGGGGCGTCACGTACGAGGACGACCTGCGGGCGCTGCTCGAGCGCGCACAGCCCTAGTCTCGAGGGCGGTCACCGCGGCTCCACCGAGCCTGGCGCCCCATCTCCCCATCCCGCGGTTGGCTCGTCGCGTAGCATCTGTCGAACGCGATCGTTGCCCGCGTGAGGGGGACCGGATGAGCGCAAGCCAGATGCAGCCGACCGCAACCACGACCGCCGCCGCTCGCGCGGACCGACTGACGAAGATCTACGGCGAGGGCGACGCCGCCGTGCGGGCGCTGGACGAGGTCTCCGTCGCGTTCGAGGCCGGCCGGTTCTCCGCGATCATGGGTCCGTCGGGGTCGGGGAAGTCGACCCTCCTGCACTGCATGGCCGGGCTCGACACGCCGACCGAGGGGCGCGTGCTGATCGGCGACGTGGATCTCACCACGCTCTCGGAGCGCGAGCTCACGCTCCTCCGGCGTGAGAAGGTCGGGTTCGTCTTCCAGACCTTCAACCTGGTCCCCACCCTGACGGCGGCCGAGAACATCACGCTGCCGATCGACATCGCGGGGGAGCGCACCGACCGGGCGTGGTTCGACCAGGTGATCGACGCCGTCGGGATGCGCGATCGGCTGCATCACCGGCCGAGCCAGCTCTCGGGAGGGCAGCAGCAGCGGGTCGCGGGCGCCCGAGCGCTGCTCAGCCGGCCGGAGATCGTCTACGCCGACGAGCCGACGGGCAACCTCGACTCGCGCTCCGGCGCCGAGCTGCTGGCGTTCCTGCGGAGCGCGGTCGACGACCACCATCAGACGATCGTCATGGTCACGCACGACGCCAACGCCGCCAGCCACGCCGACCGCATCGTGTTCCTCGCGGACGGCCGCGCCGTCGACGAGATGCTCGAGCCGACCGCCGACCGGGTCCTGGATCGTCTGAAGTCGCTCGAGGCGTGACATGTGGCGGGCGACGCTGAAGAGCCTGCTGGCCAAGAAGGTCCGCCTCGTCCTGACCACGCTCTCGGTGGTGCTCGGGGTCGGGTTCGTCGCGGGCACGTACGTGCTCACCGACACGATGAGCGCCGCGTTCGACGAGGTGTTCCAGACGGCCGCGGCGAACACGGACGTCGTCGTCCGGGCCGAGTCGGCGTTCCAAGCGACGGCGGCGGGTCCCGGTGGCGGGGGGACCGAGGGTCGGGAGCCCGTCCAGGAGTCCGTGCTCGACGACGTCGCGGCGGTGGACGGTGTGGCAGCGGCGCACGGAGAGGTGGCCGGCTACGCGCAGTTCGTCGACCCGGTGACGGACGAGGCGATCGGCGGGTTCGGGCCCCCTACGCTGGGTTTCAGCTGGGACCCGGACTCCACGGTGGTCGACATCCGCGAGGGGCAGGCCCCGCACGGGTTCGACGAGGTCGCCGTCGACGCGGGGACCGCCGAGCGTCACGATCTGCAGGTCGGCGAGCGGATCGAGGTCCTGTTCGAGGGGCCGGCCCGCGAGTTCACGATCAGCGCGATCGTGGGATTCGGCGAGGCGGACAACTTGGCGGGGGCCACGCTCGCGATCTTCGACCTGCCGACGGCGCAACAGGCCTTCGGCAAGGTGGGCGTCTTCGACGCGATCAACGTGATCGGGCAGGAGGGCGTCCCGGCGAGCGATCTCCGCGCCCGGGTGCAGGAGGTCCTGCCCGAGGGCGTGGAGGCGGTCACGGCAACGACCGTCGCGAACGAGAACGCGCAGGCGCTGAGCGAGGGGCTCGGGTTCTTCAAGACCGCGCTCCTGATCTTCGCGCTCGTCTCGCTGTTCGTGGGGTCCTTCATCATCTTCAACACCTTCGCGATCATCACGGCTCAACGCACGCGTGAGCTCGGGCTCCTGCGTGCGCTCGGGGCAAGCCGGACGCAGGTCCTCGCCTCGGTGCTCGGAGAGGCGGCCGTCATCGGTCTGATCGCGTCGGTGGTCGGGCTCGCGGCGGGGGTGCTGATCGCGATCGGTCTGCAGGCCCTCCTGTCGCTGTTCGGCATCGACCTGCCCAGCACCTCGACGCAGATCCTGCCGCGCACGATCGTCGCGTCGCTGGTCATCGGGACGGTCGTGACGATCGTGTCGGCGATCCTGCCGGCCCGTCGTGCCTCGAGGGTCTCGCCGGTCCAGGCCCTGCAGGACAGCCAGCCGACGACGGGTCGGCCGCTCCGCCGACGGCTCGCCGTCGGGATCGTCGTCACCGCGATCGGTGCCGGCGTCCTGGCCCTGGGGCTGTTCGGCGGCGGATCGAACGCCGGCTCGGAGATCGGAGCCGGCGCGGCGCTGACGTTCCTCGGGATCGCGATGCTCGCACCGCTGTTCGCCCGGCCGCTCGCGCGCTCGATCGGCGCGCCGATCGTGCGCACGGGGGTCCCGGGAAGGCTCGGGCGAGAGAACGCGATGCGGAACCCGAGGCGTACGGCCTCCACCGCGTCGGCCTTGATGATCGGCCTCGGTCTCGTCGCGATGGTCGCGATCCTGGCCTCCTCCCTCAAGGCCTCGTTCAACGCGGCGCTCGAGCAGACGCTGAAGGCCGACCTGACGCTCACGACGACCTCCTTCACCCCCTTCAGCCCGGAGGTGGCGGATCTGGTCCGGGCGGTGCCCGAGGTCCAGGCGGTCTCCGAGGTCCGCCAGGGCGGGTTCCGCTTCCAGGGGCAGACGGCGTTCATGTCGGGGGTGGATCCCGAGACGATCGGCCAGGTCGCCCAGGTGCAGATGGCGGCCGGGGACATCGGCTCGCTGGCGCAGGGGAGCGTCCTCGTCCACCGCGACATCGCCGCGTCCGAGGGCCTTTCGGTGGGCGATCCGATCACGCTCTCGTTCCCCGCCGGCGGCGACCGGGAGTTCGTGGTCGGCGGCATCCTCGCCGACGACCGGCTGCTCGGGGACTGGGTGATCTCGGTCGCCGCGTACGAGCAGGTCTTCACGGAGCAGCTCGACGCCTTCGTCCTGGTGAAGGGCGCCGACGGCGTCACGCCCTCGACGCTCCAGACGACCGTGGAGGATGCCGTCACCGACTACCCGAACATCGAGGTCCAGGATCAGGCCTCGTTCCGGGAGAAGCAGGCCGGCTTCATCGATCAGCTGCTCGGGCTCGTGACGGCGCTCCTCGCGCTCGCGATCCTCATCGCCGTGTTCGGCATCGTGAACACGCTCGGCCTGTCGATCTACGAGCGGACCCGCGAGCTGGGCCTGCTGCGGGCGGTGGGCATGACCCGTCGGCAGGTCCGCTCGATGATCCGCTGGGAGTCCGTGATCATCGCGGTGTTCGGCGCGCTGCTCGGGATCGCGATCGGGATCCTGTTCGGCTGGGCGCTCCAACGGGCGCTCGTCGACGACGGGCTGTCCGAGCTGGCCATCCCGGGGGTGCAGCTCATCGTGTATGTGGTGATCGCCGGGATCATGGGGGTGCTGGCCGCGGTGGTCCCAGCTCGGCGCGCCGCGAAGCTCGACGTCCTCGAGGCCATCAGCTACGAGTAGCCGGTCCTCCCGGCACCCGTGTGTGCCGAGACGTGCCGGATATCATGACGGCTCCATGCCGCGGATCCGACTCGCCGACGATCGTGAGATCGAGCTCCCCGAGGGGGAGCCGGTCGGGTCCGTCCTGGATCCGGCGGCGATCGCCGCTCGCGTCGACGGGGTCGCCGTGGACCTGTCGTTCGTCCCGGTCACCGACGGGGACGTACAGCCGATCCTGCCCGGCGACGAGGACGGTCTCCACGTGCTCCGACACTCGACGTCGCACGTGATGGCGCAGGCCGTCTGCGACCTGTTCCCCGGAACCGCCTACGCGATCGGGCCCGCCGTCGAGGACGGCTTTTACTACGACTTCGACCTCCCGCGCTCGCTCGGGCCAGAGGACCTGGAGGCGATCGAGGCGCGCATGGCCGAGATCGTGGCGGCGGACCAGCCCTTCCTGCGGGAGGAGGTGGAGCGGCGCGAGGCGCTCGAGCGCTTCGTCGACCAGCCCTTCAAGCGCGAGATCGTCGGCGCTCTCGGCGAGGAGCAGGGCGAGGTCGGGTCGGGCGACACCGTGAGCATCTACCGGAACGGCGAGTGGTCCGACCTGTGCCTCGGTCCGCACGTGCCCTCGACCGGCAGGCTCGGCGCCTTCAAGCTCATGAAGCTCGCGGGAGCCTACTGGCGCGGCGACGAGAGCCGGCCGATGCTCCAGCGGATCTACGGGACGGCCTGGGCCACCGGGGACGACCTGGAAGCGTACCTCGTGCGGTTGGAGGAGGCGGAGCGGCGCGACCACCGGCGGCTCGGGCGCGAGCTCGACCTGTTCTCCAGCCCCGACGAGCTCGGTCCCGGGCTCTGGGTGTGGCACCAACGGGGCGGTCTGTTCCGCAAGCAGCTCGAGGACTACGTCCGCGAGCTCCACCTGGAGCGTGGGTACGACCTGGTCGTGACGCCGCACATCGCCCGCGGCGTCCTGTGGGAGACCTCCGGTCACCTCGCGAAGTTCTCCGAGAACATGTACCCGCCCATGCGCGACGAGCAGGGTGACTACTACGCGAAGCCGATGAACTGCCCGTTCCACGTCCTGATCTACCGCTCGAAGACCCGTTCGTACCGCGAGCTGCCGATGCGCCTGTCCGAGCTCGGGACGATCTACCGGCACGAGCGGCTCGGCACCCTCCACGGCCTCTTGCGGATCCGCGGCGGCACGCAGGACGACTCGCACATCTTCTGTACCCCGGACCAGTTGGTGGACGAGATCCTGAAGGTGTTCGACCTGACGTTCGAGATCCACCGGACGTTCGGGTTCGAGGATCCGGTCGTCAACCTGTCGACGCTGCCGGGGCAGACGATCCTCGAGCCCGAGATGGCCGAGCGCGCGACCGATGCGCTGAAGTCAGCGCTCGACCGCAGCGGCCTCGAGTGGACCGAGGCCGCGGGTGAGGGCACCTTCTACGGTCCGAAGGTCGATTTCCACTTCCGGGATGCGATCGGCCGTCTCTGGCAGCTGACGACGGTCCAGTGCGACTTCGCGCTGCCCGAGCGCTTCCAGCTCGAGTACGTCGGTGAGGACAACCAACGGCACCGGCCGGTGATGATCCACCGCGCGATCCTCGGCACGCTCGAGCGCTTCAGCGGCGTCCTGATCGAGCACTACGGGGGTGCGTTCCCGATGTGGCTCGCGCCCGAGCAGGTGCGCCTCGCGCCGGTCGCCGACCGGCACGTGGAGCACGCGAACGAACTGGCGGCCGCGCTCCGGGCCGCCGGGCTGCGGCCCCATGTGGACGACGGCGCCGAGACCGTCGGCAAGAAGGTGCGCTCGGCCCAGCTGATGAAGGTCCCGTACACGCTCGTGATCGGCGACAAGGAGATCGCCTCGGGCGAGCTCACGGTGCGGCGCCGCGACGGCGTCGAGACCAAGGGCGTGCCCCTCGAGGCCTTCATCGATGCGCTGACCCTCGAGGCCCGGACCCGCGCTCTCGAGCCATCGAGCTTCGAGGGGTAGCCGGTGGAGCGGCTGTGGTCGCCGTGGCGGATGGAGTACATCGAGTCCGCCAAGGACACCGTGCCCGAGGGCTGCGTCTTCTGTGACGTGCTGGAGGGGGACGGTGATCCGTCCGAGCGCCGCGTGCTGTTCCGGGACGAGCACGCGTGGTGCACGCTCGCCAAGTATCCGTACAACCCCGGCCATCTGCTCGTGCTGCCGGTGCGGCACACGGGCGAGCTGGAGGAGCTCACGCCGGTGGAGACCGCAGCGGTCTCCGCGCTGTTGCAGAGGAGCGTCCAGGCGCTGCGCGAGGAGGCGCAACCGCACGGGTTCAACATCGGGCTCAACCTGGGTCGCATCGCGGGCGCGGGGATCCCCGAGCACCTGCACTGGCACGTCGTCCCGCGCTGGAGCGGCGACACGAACTTCATGCCGGTGGTCGGCCAGACCCGTGTCCTGCCCCAGCTGCTTCAGGAGACGTTCGAGAAGCTCGCTCCGCGCTTCGTCGACTGATGGACGTCCGCACGGGACACGTATCGATCGAGGGAGGCGACCTGTACTGCGAGCAGGCCGGCGAGGGGTTCCCCGTCGTGCTGATCCACCCGGGGCTGTGGGACTGCCGCATCTGGGATGCACAGTTCGAGTCGTTCGCCGCGCACCACCACGTCGTCCGCTACGACCTGCGCGGGTATGGGCGCTCGGACCCGCCGACGGGACCGTACTCGGACGTCGGCGACCTGCGGTCGTTGCTGTCGGAGCTCTCGATCGAGCGGTGCGCGCTCGTCGGCTGCTCGTCGGGGGGTCAGCTGGCGATCGACGCCACGCTCTCGGATCCGTCATCGGTCGATGCCCTCGTGCTGGTCTCGACGAACGTCACCGGCTACGTCTGGGAGGATCCGGACCTCGACGACCGCTTCGACGCGGTCGAGCTCGCGGTCGCCGCGGACGATCTCGAGGGCGCGGTCGACGCTCAGATGGCGCTGTGGGCGCCGCTCGATCCCGATGGGGAGACCACCGCGCGGATCCGCTCGATCGCATCGGATAACACGCGCGTCCTGCGCATCCCGGATGCGATGATCCGGGCGCGCGAGCCCGCCATCGGCCGTCTCCCGGAGCTCGAGGCCGCCACGCTCGTGATCGTGGGCGAGCGCGACGTCCGCGAGATCCATGCGATCGCAGACCTGGTCGCCGAGCGCGTCCCCGGGGTCCTCAAGCGGGAGATCCACGAAGCGGACCACCTCGTCATGGTCCGCCAACCCGCGGTCTTCAACCGCGTGGTGCTCGACTTCCTGTCGTTCCGTATGTGAGGCTGTCCGGCGTGGGCGAGACACGGTGGGTTCGGGTTCCCGACGGCGGCCGGTACGTGGGGACGGCGGGCGGAAGGCCGCCCATCGTCCCGATCCCGGTGAACATGCGGCAGCCCGCGGTCAACCGCGTGGTGCTCGCGGTACTCCGCGAGGTCCCGTGAGCCCTGAGCGTGTGTTCCTGGTGCTCGGCGCCGTCTCCGGCCTGGTCGGCGTGGCGCTCGGCGCCTTCGGCGCGCACGGGCTGAGGGCGAGGCTGTCGGCCGAGCGTCTGGGCCAGCTCGAGACCGGCGTGCGGTACCAGCTCTGGCACGCGCTCGCGCTGTTCGCGGTCGTGTCCGTGGGCCTCATCCGCTTCTCGCATCCGTCGGCCTCGGCGGAGTTGTATGTCGCCGAGGGAGACATGGCGTGGCCTGCCGCCCTCGCCGGCTGGCTGTTCGTGGCGGGCACGGTTCTCTTCTCGGGCAGCCTGTACGCGCTTGCGCTTACCGGGAAGCGGCGGTGGGGCGCGGTCGCCCCGCTCGGCGGGACATGTTTCATCCTGGGCTGGGTGTCGCTCCTCCTGGCCGCCGCCACGGCGTAGGCGAGGAGCGCTACTTCTTCTGCGCCTCGTCCTTCTCGCGGTTCGCCTCGGCGATGATCCTCTCGGCGAGGTGGGAGGGGACCTCTTCGTAGTGCGAGAAACGCATCGTGAACGCGCCGCGGCCACCGGTCATCGAGCGGAGGTCGATGGAGTACCGCGCGACCTCCGCCTGCGGGACGAGCGCCTTCACGCGCTGCTTCCCGGCCCCCGCTGACTCCATGCCTCCGATCTTCGCGCGCTTGGAGTTCAGGTCGCCCATGATGTCACCGGTGTACGACTCGGGCACGACGACGTCGAGCTCGACGATCGGCTCGAGGAGCAGGACCCCCGCCCGGTCGACCGCATCCTTGAGCGCGAGCGAGCCGGCGATCTGGAACGCCATGTCCGACGAGTCGACGGTGTGGAACTTGCCGTCGACCAGCAGGCACCGGATGTCGACCATCGGGTTCCCGCTGATCACGCCCTGCTGCATCGTCTTCACGACGCCTTTCTCGACCGAGCCGGTGAACTGGCTCGGGATCGCGCCGCCGAAGATCTTGTCGACGAACTCGAACCCCTCGCCGCGCGGCAGCGGCTCGATCTCGATGTTGCACACGGCATATTGGCCGTGCCCACCGGTCTGCTTCACGTGACGGCCGAGCCCCTTGCCCGGTCCGCGGATCGTCTCCCGGTACGCGATCTTGGCCGGGCTCGCGACGACCTCGACCCCGAACTTGCGCTTCATGCGCTCGGTCATGACGTCGAGGTGTGCCTCGCCCATGCCGTACATCACGGTCTGGTGCGTCTCGTCGGAGCGCTCGACGCGGAACGTCGGGTCCTCCTCGCGGAGCCGCGCGAGCGCGGTCGAGAGCTTGTCCTCGTCCCCCTTCGTCTTCGGAACGATCGCGAACGCGAGCAGCGGCTCGGGAACGTCGAGCGGCGGCAGCTGGACGGGATCGTCCTTCGTCGAGAACGTGTCGCCGGTGGTGGTGTGGCTGAGCTTCGCGACGGCGCCGATGTCGCCGGCGGCCACCTCGGCCACCGTCTCGTGCTCCTTCCCTCGGAGCGCGAACAGCTGACCGACGCGCTCCTCGGTGCCCTTCGTCGCGTTGTAGACGGCGGAGTCCGGCCGTACCTTGCCCGAGAACACCCGGAACATCGTGATGTGCCCGACGTACGGGTCGGACACGGTCTTGAACACGAACGCCGTGAGCGACTGGTCCGGGTCCGTCGACCGCTCCTTCTCCTCGCCGCCCTTCGAGAGCACGGTGATGGACGAGCGCTCGGAGGGGGCCGGGAACTCGTCCACGATGAACTGCAGGAGCCGGTCGACACCGATCGGCTTCGTGGCCGCCCCGCACAGGACCGGTGCGATGCGCGCC
>DASTHN010000163.1:0-4011 GCA_035718185.1 Actinomycetota bacterium | reverse complement strand
TCATCACCATCCGCAAGTTCTCGGCGCGGCCCTTCACGGTGGAGGACCTCATCGGCTTCGGGACGGCGTCGGCCGAGATGTTCGACTTCCTCCGGGCATGCATCCAGGCGAAGCTCAACGTCTTCGTCTCCGGTGGTACGGGCTCCGGGAAGACGACGACCCTCAACGTCCTCTCCTCGTTCATCCCGGAGAGCGAGCGGATCATCACGATCGAGGACGCCGCCGAGCTCCGACTGCAGCAGCCGCACGTGGTCCGCCTGGAGTACCGGCCGCCGAACATCGAGGGCAAGGGCGAGGTCACGATCCGCGACCTGGTCCGCAACGCCCTGCGCATGCGGCCGGATCGCATCGTCGTCGGTGAGGTCCGTGGCGCCGAGACGCTCGACATGATGCAGGCCATGAACACGGGCCACGACGGCTCGATCAGCACGATCCACTGCAACACGCCTCGCGACGCCCTCGCGCGTCTGGAGACGATGGCGATGATGGCCGGGATGGATCTGGGCGTGCGCGCCATCCGTGAGCAGATCTCCTCGGCGATCCAGGTGATCGTGCACCAGAACCGCATGAAGGACGGGACCCGCCGCATCACCCACGTCACCGAGATCGTCGGCATGGAGGGCGACGTCATCACGATGCAGGACCTGTTCCTGTTCGACTACGGTGCGGGCCTGGACGAGAACGGCAGGTTCCTCGGGGGCCTGCGCTCCACCGGTCTTCGGCCCCGGTTCATCGAGAAGCTGGCCGAGCGCGGCATCTCGGTCCCGGCCGAGGTGTTCGCGCCGGTTCCGGGGGGGCGAGCGGCGTGACGATGGTCGCGGCATCACTCTGGGGTTCCGACCTCGGGCTGCTCGTCGTCCTCGCGGTCTGCTTCGTGACCGCCTTCCTCGTCGCGACGATGCTCATCGGCGGGAGCGTGCGGAAGAAGCGCGAGATGAGCCTGGCGCGCAGGCTGGGCCGCGGCCGCCGGCGCGAGGAAACGTCGACCGAGACCGGCGAGTCCACCACCCGTTGGGTGCCGAGCCAGCTCGCCGACGTGGGTCAGCGGTTCGCCACGGCAACCGGGTTCAGCGCCTCGCTCGACGAGCGCCTCGAGCGTGCCGGCATGCCGATGCTCTCGGGCGAGTTCATCACGATGACCGTGCTCGCGGCGATCGCGGGGGCGATCTTCGGCGGCCTCGTGCTGGCGAACGTCTTCTTCGCACTGCTGGTGGCTGCAGTCTTCGCGCTCGTCCCGTACTTCTGGCTGGTGCGCGCGCTCCAGAAGCGCCAGAACGCGCTGAACGATCAGCTCGCCGACACGCTCTCCGTGCTCGCGAGCTCGCTGCGTGCCGGCTACAGCTTCCTGCAGGCCCTGGACACCGTGTCGAAGGAGATCGGCGAGCCCTCGGCCCACGAGTTCCAGCGGGTCGTCGCCGAGATCCGGCTGGGCCGCCCGATCGACGACGCGCTCATCGCGATGGCCGATCGGATCGGGAGCGACGACCTGAAGTGGGCCGTCATCGCGATCAACGTGCAGCGGCAGGTCGGTGGGAACCTGGCCGAGGTGCTCGACATCGTCGCGAACACGGTCCGCGAGCGCGCGTACATCCGCCGTCAGATCAAGGTCCTGTCGGCGGAGGGGCGGTACTCGATCATCATCCTGACCGCGCTCCCGATCCTCCTGCTGATCTACCAGGCGATCGTGAACCCGGACTACGTGAAGCTGCTCTTCACGACCGACCTCGGGATGGTGATGCTGGTGGTCGGGGTCGCGTTGATCGGCGCCGGCGTGTTCTGGATGACGAGGCTGGTGAAGATCGATGTCTGAGCTCTGGCTGCTGGTCGCGCTGGTCGGGACCTTCCTGACGATCTTCCTGATCGGCGTGATCGTCGACATGGGCGCCCGGGAGCGCGCCCGCCCGATGACCCTGCTCGAGGCCCAGATCGGACACGTGTCCGACTCGGTCAACCTGCGTCAGGAGGAGCTCTCGGGCTCCGCGGTCGACCGGATCTTCGTCCCGCTCGGGTCGTGGGTCGGGACCCACCTGAGGCGCCTCACGCCGTTCGACTCGACGAAGCGACTCGAACAGCTGCTCCTGTACGCGGGGAGCCCCCCCGGCTGGGACGCCGAGCGCATCGCCGCCCTGAAGATCGTTGGGGGCATCGGCGGCCTGGTCGTGGCTCTCGCGCTCGGGCTGGTCCTGCCGATCGGCGGGGTCTGGAAGATCGTCTTCATCGCGATCTTCACGTTCGTCGGATATCTGATCCCGGGGGCCTACGTCGGCAACATGGCCAAGAGCCGGCAGAAGGCGATCCAGCGGCAGCTCCCGGACGTGATCGACCTGCTCACGATCAGCGTGGAGGCGGGTCTGGGGTTCGACGCGGCGCTCTCGCAGGTCGTGAAGAACGTCCCGGGACCGCTCGCCGAGGAGATCGCGCGGCAGCTCCAGGAGATGCAGATCGGCGTGAGCCGCTCGGACGCCTTCCGGCACCTGGGCGACCGGACCGACGTCCCCGAGCTGAACGCCTTCGTGCTGTCGATGATCCAGGCCGACCTGTTCGGCGTCAGCATCTCGAACGTCCTGCGCGCGCAGTCCAAGGAGCTGCGGGTGAAGCGGCGTCAGCGCGCCGAGGAGATCGCGCAGAAGATCCCGGTCAAGATCATCTTCCCGGTCATCTTCTGCATCCTGCCGTCGCTGTTCGTCGTCGTGATGGGGCCCGGGATCATCCGGTTCCTCCAGACGTTCTGATCCGCCACGGTCGGCCGGGGGGCGGCTGCTAGGCTGCTCGCCATGGACGTCGCCTACCAGGGCGAGCCCGGCGCGTACAGCGAGATCGCCGTGCGCGCCGCGTTCCCGGACGCGCAGGCGATGCCGTGCGACACGGTCCGCCTGGTCTTCTCTCGAGTGACGAGCGGCGAGGCACACTTCGGCGTGGTCCCCGTCGAGAACTCGCAGGCGGGCTCGGTGAACGAGACCTACGACCTGCTGCTGAACAGCAGCCTGGTCAAGATCTGGGGCGAGGTCGTGGTGCGCGTCGATCACGCGCTGCTCGCGCCGTCCGGTGCCAGGCTCGAAGGCATCGCGCGCGCGTACTCGCACTGGCAGGCGCTCGCGCAGAGCGAGGACTTCCTGGCGGTGCACCACATCACGCCGGTCCCGGTCCACGACACCGCGGGAGCCGCGCGGATGGTGGCCGAGGCCGGGCGGGTCGACGAGGCCGCGATCGCCAGCGTGGAGGCCGCGGCACGCCTGGGGCTGACCGTGCTCGCCGAGCGGATCCAGACGTACCCGGACAACTTCACGAAGTTCGCGGTGATCGGCACCCGCGACGCCGAGCTCGGGACGCCGGACAAGTGCTCGTTCGTCATGGCCGTCGCGGACCGGCCCGGCTCGCTGCTCTCCTCGCTCCAGCCGTTCGCCGAGCGGGGGATCAACCTGGTCAAGCTGGAGTCGCGGCCGCGCCGCGGCGCGCCGTTCGAGTACGTCTTCTACGTCGACATCGAGCGTTCGGGGGAGGACGCGGAGGTCCAGGCGGCCTTCGACGCCGCGCGGCTCCACACGTCGATGCTGAAGGTGCTCGGCTCGTACCCCGGTTCGAAGGGTCCCGTGTAGCGGGGACGCCGGACCATGGCCCGCCGAGGACGTCACGCGACACCGGCGCGCATGCCGTCCGGCGCCGTCGCCGCCCTCCTCGCCCTCGTGGTGGTCGCGGCCGTTGGATGGTCGGTCATGGAGCGCAACGGACGCGTCGCCGAAGGCGCATCGGCGTCCCCCTCGCCCTCGCGGAGCGTGAGCGCCTCGGTCTCGCCCTCGCCGAGCCCGTCCAGGTCCCCGAGCCCCCCCGCTTCGCCCACGCCCGGGCCGATCAACACGGCCTTCGAGGGCATCACGACCTTCCGCGGCAACGCGACCCGGACCTACTACGGCGACGGCCCGGTCCCTCGGCGGATCCCCGAGATCCTGTGGCGCTACCCGCGATCCGGGAGCCTGTGCAGCGACTCCACCGTGGCGAACGAGACGAAGACCT
>DASTHN010000162.1:0-10919 GCA_035718185.1 Actinomycetota bacterium | reverse complement strand
CCGGACCTCGCGATCGACCGCGCGTTCCCCGCGGGCGGGTTCGTTCGGCAGGAGTCGAACACGGCGCTCGGGCGCCGCGCGTGGCCGTACAGCGCCTCGGACAACACGAAGTGGGTCGTCGCCTCGTACCCGCGGATGGTGAGCAGCAACGCCTCGGTCGACTTCATCGACTTCCCGGTCCGGCATGTCGCGGTCTCGTCGCACGTGCAGAGGCTGCGGCTCGCGCAGGCGCTCGCGAACGGCGGAGGGCTCGACTACTACGTGATCGGCCGGCTCGAGGACAAGGCCGACCGCTCGGGGTTCGAGGGCGTCCGCGAGATCTTCCGTTTCCACGCCGCGCACGAGGAGGCATACCGGGACCTGCGATCGTGCGCGAGGATCGCCCTCCTCACCGGCCCGCGCGCCGACGTCGAGGAGCACCGCGGCTGGTTCCGCGTCCTCGCCGAGCACCACGTCCTCTTCGACGTCCTCACGGTCGACGCGGCCGACGAGGCCGCGCTCGAGCGGTACGAGGCGATCGTGATCCCCGGTCTCGAGCTGATCGGGGACGAGGTCGCCCGGCGCCTCGACGCATGGGTCGAGCGAGGCGGGACGCTCGTGGTCTCGGGTCTCGCGGGGTTGCGGGACGACGAGTACGAGCCGCGGGACACGCCGCCGTTCGCGTGTCTCGGCGTCGAGCGGGTCCGCGAGGTTCGATCGGACCTGCGTGGGGCGTCCTTCCGGATCGACGACCACGACGGGTTCGATCGGCTCACGGACACCGACCTGCTGTACCTCGACGGAACCTACGTCGACGCCGAGTACCGCTGGGACATGCGACGCCATCTTCGGCTGATCCCGCCCGGGCCCTTCGGCCCGCCCGAGCGCCTCGTCCTCGAGGAGCCGACCGGCGAGCCCGCGATGACGACCCGGGCGTTCGGCGAGGGGCGGGCGATCTTCCTTCCGTGGCGGTGTGGTGCGCTCGTCGAGCGCGACGGACACCCGAACACGTCTGAGTTCCTCGCCGACGTGCTCGAGCACCACGCCGAGCTCGAGCCGCTCGGCGGCAACCTGTCGCCGATGGTCGAGGTCACCCTGTTCGAGCACCCCGGCGGCGACCTGCTCATGCACCTCGTGAACCTCTCGGGCCACTTCGGGCAGCGCGAGGTCGCGCCGATCCCGATCCGCGACGCCGAGGTCGTCCTGCCCTTCGAGGGCGAGCCGACCTCGGTCAAGGTGCTCATCGGGAGCGGATGCGCGTGGTCCGCGGCAGACGGACGGCTCACGGTCCGCGTGCCCGAGCTCGGCCTGTTCGAGGCGCTGGCGATCGCGCGATGAGCGTCGACGTCCTGCGCGTCGGGATGATCGGGGCGGGCGGCATCGCTCGGACCCACGCGGCGAACCTCCGGCAGATCGACGGTGTCGAGATCGCCGCGGTCATGGACCCGTTGCAGGAGCGGGCCGAGATGCTCGCGGCCGAGTACGGGGCTCGGGCGTTCGCGGATCTCGAGCCGCTGCTCGACGACGTCGACGCGGTCTTCGTGTGCAGCCCGCCGACGTTCCACCGGGCGCAGGTCGAGGCGGCCGCCGCGGTCGGCAAGCACGTGTACCTCGAGAAGCCGATCGCGACGACGCTCGCGGACGGACGCGCGATCGGGGCGGCGCTGGCGTCGAGCCACGCCCGCTCGATGGTCGGCTTCAACAACCGGTTCCGTCCCGCGTTCCGGCGCTGGCGCGACCTGGCCGCCGAGCTCGGTCCGCCGCGTTCGG
The DNA here is from genome assembly GCA_035718185.1 of Actinomycetota bacterium. Taxonomy (GTDB): domain Bacteria; phylum Actinomycetota; class UBA4738; order UBA4738; family HRBIN12; genus HRBIN12. The sequence goes on along the minus strand of DASTHN010000162.1, from coordinate 9,170 downwards.
CGTGGATCCTCCGGATGGCGCCCTCGACCCCCGCGCCGAACGCGAACTGGCGCACGACGCCCGGCCTGCTGTGCGGGATCACGATCGAGTCCGCGTCGCACGACATCGACCTCGTGCGCTGGGCGCTCGGCGAGGTCACCACGGTGGTGGGCATCACCTCGAGCTCGCTCCCCGAGCTCGAGGGCTTCGACGACACCCTGAATGCGGTGCTCCGCCTCGGCGACGGGTCCGCCGTGACGCTGTCGATCAGCTGGTCCTCGGCGGTGTCGCTGTCCTCACGCGGGTTCGTCAGTGCCGGTGGGGCGGCGTGCCTCGTCGGTCCAGACATGTGGACGGTGACCGAGCTCCGGTGGGCAGGCTCGGGTGAACTCGAGACGGTCGAGCCGATAGACGCGGCCGAGGGCGCCGACCTCGGCTACCGCGCGGCGTCCGAGCACTTCATCGCGTGCCTGCGCGAGGAACGAGACCCCGAGGCCACCGTACACGACGGCCTGGCGGCGCTCGAGGTCTCGCTCGCGCTGAGGAAGGCCTCGATGTCCGGCCGCACGGTCCGTCTCGGACCTGGTGTCACCTGAGGTTCGCCGCGACCGGCACGAGATCGCCAGCCTCGACCGCACGAACCCCCGTGGGGCCGAACACCGTCGCCGGTTCCGGGCCGATGACCATGATCGCCTGACCGATCCTCGCCAGTCCGCTCCTCTCCGGGATGGCGATCACCTCGTAGCCCGTCTCGGCCACGAAGTCTCGGATGCGAGGGACCTGGCCCGGAACGTGATGGCACCAGATCGCGTACCCGAGTGCGAGATCGAGACCCGTCGTGTCGGTCAGGCCGACATCGTTCGGGTCGGCGTGTCTGGAGGTGTCGACGTCGCGTCCGAGGAGGTGCGCTCCGGCGCTGCCCCCGTACACGGGGATCCCGCCCGTGACGGAACGGCGGAGCAGCCGGTCGGCCCTGTTCGTCCGGAGCGCATGGAGCAGCGAGTACGTGTTGCCGCCTCCGATGAAGACGGCGTCCGAGCGCGGGAGCTCGCTCACGATCTGCTCCGGCGAGGTCGCCATCGCGATGTTCGCGATGCCACTCGGGGCGAGGGCGGCCGTGACCCACTCGAGGCACACCTCGTACGGCGGACCCATCGCGATCAAACGTAGAGGAGTCGGCCCTCACCGACCCACGATCCGAACAGGTCCAGCACCGGGCGCTCATCGTCCGCTTCGCCGCCCCCGCCGAACGCGACCCTGATCTCGACCGTACCCGAGGCTCCTATCATGAGCCGCCGTGCAGCACCCGGTGGGTCAGCGACGGCGGGTCAGCGATGGCGGAGGAACCGAGGCCACCACCGACGCGTGTGCTTCCGGCGCTTTTCCCCCGGCCGCCCTTCATGATCGGCGGCCTGCTCCCCGCGACCGATCTCATACGGCACGCCGCCGAGCTCGTACTGATGCAGAAGATCCGGTCTCTGTCCTGGCTCCCCGCTGATCATCGGGTGTCTCCCCAGGAGATCTCGACCCGATCGTACCCCTCTCGTGGTCAGCCGACGGTCTCGTCGAAGGGGAGCCCGAGCTTCTCGTAGCCGTCCCGCCGGCTCGGGCGGTCGGCCTCCTGGATCTTCACGGCTCGGTCCACGACCTCGGCGGCGATGTCCTGCGGCACCACGACGACGCCGTCGTCGTCGCCCACGACGAGGTCGCCCTGGCGCACCTCCACGCCCGCGCAGACGATCGGCTCGCCGTCCGAGACCGCGCGGATCCGACCCATCGGGTGGGCGGGGGAGCGGACGGTGCAGAAGACCGGCGTGTGCTGGATCGTCCCCTCGTACGAATCGCGGCAGACGCCGTCGATCACGAAGCCGATGGTGCCCTTGACCCGCGCCTGGAGCGTGTTGTTCGAGCCGAGGATGCCGGCGATCGTCCCCTTCGCGTCGATCACGAGGACCTCGTCGGGCGCTCCGTACGGACCGGCCTCGCGCCACAGGCCCTCGGGGCCGGGCGCGTACTGGCGCTCGGCGAACCCGTCGTAGGTCATCGGCTCGAGGGGCGCGTCGATCACGTCATACGCCATCGTGTGCGCGATGCCAGCGAACCGGATGCCCGGGAACAGCGGCCGCATCCGCGGGTCCATCACGTACCGCTCCTGCAGGCCCATCGAGTCGAGCGCGTCCGAGAGGTCCGAGGTCCGGACCGTGCGGGCGGCCGCGAGCGTGTCGGGGTCGATCGTCATGGTCGCTCCTTCCCTGTGGGGTCGCGAGGCAGGAACCTCGCGCCGATGCGCTCGGCGATGCGGCGGAGCCGCGTGAAGTTCTCGGCGAACTCCGCCTCGGTCGGCAGGTGCTCGCAGAAGCAGGGCAGGTCGGGATCGAGCCTCGCGAGCCCGCCGAGGTAGGCGTCATGGTCCATCACGCCGTCGCCGATGAGCACCTCGTCCCACTTGATCTGCATGTGCTCGTCATCCCAGCGCAGGTCCTTGAGGTGGGCGGCCGCGATCTTGTCCGAGAGCAGGGCGAACGTGCGCTCGGCGAGACCGGCGGTGTCGAAGTAGTCGCGGCGGCCCACCATGTTCACGAGGTCGAGGTGCAGCCGCACGCGGGGATGGTCGACTTCGTCGAGGAACGCCGCGACGTCCTCCGGGTGGTAGAAGAACGACGTCCGCCACGGCTCGATCGCGTAGCAGGTGCGCTCGAGGTCGAGGCCGTCCACGATCCGGAGCGCGACCTCGCCGAACGCGCGTCGGCCCTCGGCGGTGAGCATCGCGCCGTCCGGCGCGAGCATCGAGTCCGAGGGATGCCCGGAGCCGACGAGCGAGATCACGCAGCGGCACCCCATGAGCTCGGCCTTCCGGAGGAGCGTGCGGACGCGCTCGATGCGCTGCGCCCGCCGCTCCGGGTCGGCCGTCATGAGGTTCTCCCACATGCCCGTCTCGCCGATCACGAGCCCGAGAGCTCGTGCCGTTTCGCCGAACGCGACGCACTCGTCGTCCGGCATCTCGGCGATGCGGTTCGGCGCCGGGATGGCCGAGAGGCCGTGCGCGTCGAGACGCTCGCAGAGCGCCTCGAGGTCCTCGGCGCGCTCCGCCGAGTACCAGCCGCCGAGCCTCACCCCGTCGGCTCCAGCACGAGGACCGCGTACGGGTCGACCCGCGGGACGTCGACGACCAGTCGGTCGCCCTCGACCCGGGTCTCGAGCTCGGTCTCGCCGCCGAGGGCGAGCAGCCTGCCCGCCGCCTTGCCGCCCGACCACGGGACCCAGAGGCGGACGTCGGTCGCCGGTCGGATCGTGTCCGTCCTGGGGTCGTAGCTGTAGTCGAGCAGGTGGATGACCTGCCCGTTGCCCAGCGACCACCGGACGGCGTTGACGGTCGGGTCCGAGCTCTCGATCCGAGAGCCCCCGAACCGCTCCACCGCGGTCGCGATCCGATCCCGATCCGGATCCTGGTATCCGCGCCAGAAGTCGAGGAGCATCTCCCCGTCCTCGAGGCGCGCCACGTCGGCCGCGATCGGGCCCTCAGAGAACACGACGAGCTCCCCGCCCGTCTTCGCGTACGTCTCGAGCGCCGCGGTCGGCGCCGCGCCGAGGTCGCGGGCCTCGGGCACGAGGACGGCGCGGTAGCGCTGCAGCGCAGCGGGGTCGAGGTCGTCCGGGTTGAACTCGCCGTCGCCGACGAAGAGCACGTCGAACTGGTACCCGAGCTCGGCGAGCGCCTGCGCGAGGGCCACGTACTTCATGTGCATCGGCGGCCGCCGCATGATCGGCCCGTCCAGGTAGACGATCGCGAGGTCGTTCATCGACCTGGCCTGCTCGTACAGGTCGCGGTGCCCGTCGATGAATCGGATGTGCTCCTTCAGCACGTCGGGAGCCGTGGCCCGCCGTCGGGTCTCGGGGTCCACGCCTGGCCACCAGTAGTAGCCCCAGCGGCCGCCGTTCGCGTAGGCCTCGAGGAACATGAGCTCGTAGTACCGCTGGCGATCCTCGCCGGAGAGCTGCCGGGGCACGTTGATGCTCGGGCAGATCCAGTTCGGCGCGCCGGTGAAGGCCGAGCCGAGCCGGTACCACGGCGCGAACTTGCCGCGCGGCAGGATGAGGTGCGGGTCGTCGTGGGTCACCCGGTAGTCGTTCTCCATCAGGATGAACTCGAGGTGGGGGCCCCACAGGCAGCCCCACAGCGTACCGAACCGCTCGACGAAGTTGCCGAGGTACGCGACGTTCGCGCTGATCGCGAAGCCGTGGCTCGTCGCGTCGGCGTGGGCGCGGAGATCGGCGATGAACGCGGTCATGACGCGGAACGCCTCGCGCTCGTGGAAGGCGCGGTAGCGCTCGAGCAGGGCGTCGTCGCGCCACAGCCGGTCGAGCAGCGCGTCGTCCTCAGCGTCCGCCAGCTGGTCGCCGGTCTCGCGCAGGTGCGAGCGGAAGCGCCAGAGACAGCGGGAGCAGAACCCCGTGCCACGCGGGTCCCGGGTCATCAGCCCCACGCTCGTCATGATCTCGTCGAGGTTCACGACGTCCATGCCCTGGTCGACGCCGTGCTTGCAGCGATCGAGGAGGTAGCCGCGGAACGCGTCGCTGTAGATGCACGCCGCGTAGACCGGCTTGCGCTCCCAGTAGTACCAGCCGCATTCCGACGGCCTGCCGGCGAGGTCTCGGCACGTCTCGTCGAGGAGGAACTCGAACCCCGGCTCCTCGTACACCCGCGGGACGAGGGCGATGAGCGGCACCGAGAACAGGACCCGCCGCCCGTGCTCGTGGAGATCCGCGACCTCCTCTCGTGAGCCGAACTCGGGCGAGGCCCACATGCCGTTGACCGTCGTGCCGAACTCGTCGGCCATCTCCGGCGGCATCGGGACCGCGGACACGAACTGGATCTGCCGGTACCACTCCATCACGCACCCCCCTCGGGCCGGCCTCGGGCCGGCCGCCTTGCGTTCGTATGATATCGTTCTCACATCCGGCGGCGCCGGGGCCGGACGCGCCTCCGACCCGCCCGCTCGGGACTGGCTACCGACCCGAAAGGAGCGCGCCGATGAAGGCCCCCGCGGTGGTGTTCGTCGAGCCCAGACGGCTGGAGATCCGGGAGATGGGGCTCCCCGACCCTGGCCCCTCGCAGATCGGGATCCGGACCGTGTACTCGGGCGTCAGCCAGGGGACCGAACGCTGGGCCCTCACCGGGCGCTACAACCACTTCGATGAGGACGTCCCCGCCTACTACCCCTGCTCGCCCGGGTATCAGGCGGCCGGCGTGGTCGACGTCGTCGGCTCGGAGGTCGAGAGCTTCGCGGTCGGCGACCACGCGTTCACGATGGGGACGCACTTCGCCGACCCCGACCACAAGTACCCGGGTCCGATGCAGGCCTCGCACTCGGGGTACCTCGTCGTGGACGCCTCCGCGGCCTGGAAGGTGGCGCCCGAGGTCGATCTGGCCGGCGTCTCCCTCTTCCACATGGCGGGGGTCTCGAGGTCGGGCGTGCGCATCACGAAGATCCAGCAGGGTGACCTCGTCGCGCTGATCGGGCTCGGCATGATCGGACAGATGTCCGGACAAGCGGCGCAACGCGCCGGAGCCAGGGTCATCGCGACCGACCTCATCCCCGAGCGCTGCGAGCTGGCCGCGAAGCACTCGGCCGATCGCGTCGTCGACGGTTCCGTCCAGAGCTTCGAGGAGGCCGTCCGTGAGGAGAAGCCGGAGGGCGCGGACGTCGTGATCGACACGACCGGCATCAGCAGCATGTACGACCGCTGCCGGGACCTGATCCGCCACGAGGGCAAGATCATGATGCAGGGCTACTACGCGGACCCCATCACGATCGAGTTCCACCCGACCCACCTCACGCGCGCCACGGTCACGTTCCCGTGCGGGTGGGACGACGAGTTCAACGACGAGCTCGCCGAGGACATGGCGACCGGCAAGATCGCGATCGACCCGCTCATCACGCATCGGATCCCGTTCCGGGACGCGGCCGAGGCGTACGAGATGGTGCTCGACCACCCCGAGCGCTCGCTCGGCATGGTCCTGGACTGGGCCGAGGCCTAGGAGCCCGTCGGCCCGCACGATGCTCGGAGGGAGGATCTGAATGGAGCGCGGCGTCTACTTCGACGGCTGGTTCCCCCGCCAGCACTGTTACCACCCGAGCCTGCCGCCCCGGCGGCTGCGGATGATCGAGGACCTCGAGGCGTACCACGCGACGGCGCTCGTGTGGTCTGCCCTCGGAGGCGGCTCGATCTCGCTCCCGTACCTCGAGGAGGAGGCGTGGGGCGAGATCGATCCCCGGTTCCGCTTCTACGGCTTCCTGAACGACGCCGAGTTCATCCAGCACTGCCAGGAGCGAGGCATCAAGGTCTTCGGCATCGTGTTCGAGGTCCAGGGCTGGGAGTTCCCGGTCGAGCTGGACGAGGACGAGAGCCGGGTCCTCTCGATGAACGAGACCCGGGGCGTGGGAAAGAAGGCGTGGCTCGGTCTGCGGGAATTCACCCAGAACACGTACCCCAAGCTCTGGAAGCCCCTCGAGGACTACTTCCCCGACGGCCTGGTCAACAGCGACGGCGAGAAGGTCACGGACATCCTCGAGGAGTGCACCTCGCGCGACATCTACGGGGTCGCCTGCCACTCCACCTGGGTCGAGGTGCCGGAGAACGAGCACTACGCCTACCTGATGGACCGGAACAACCCAGTCTGGCGCGAGTACCTCAAGGCGATCATCCGGATCCAGATCGACGCCGGGGTCGCCGGGGTCGAGCTCGACGAGGCCGACCTGCCGATCTTCTCCACGGGGTACGGCGGCTGCTTCTGCAAGGACTGCATGAAGCTGTTCCGCGCGTACCTGCAGGAGCTTCCGAGGGAGGAGCTGCCGAAGGAGCTGGAGGGGACCGACCTCGAGACCTTCCACTACGGGTCGTGGCTGCTCGAGCGCGGGTACGACTTCAAGGCGAACCGGGAGACGACCCCACTGTACTGGGACTATATCCGGTTCCAGCGGCAGACGATCGTGAAGTACTTCGCGGAGCTCTCTGACTACATCAAGGAGTACGGGCGCGAGAAGGGCCGCGACGTGCTCGTGTCCGGCAACTTCTACTACTTCACCCCTCACTACTACGCCTTCGAGCCGAAGGTGGACGTGCTGATCACCGAGATGGACAGCACGTCGTACCGTCAGCCGTCCTGGTGCCGGTACGCGGCCGGGTTCGCGCGGGACAAGCCGGTCATCGTCGTCGAGAACCCGTACGGGGGCGTCCCGCCGGAGCTGCTGCCGAAGCTCAAGGACGGCAAGGCGTACGACCTGTTCCGGATGATGCAGTACGAGGCGGCGGCGCTCGGCATCAACATGAGCGTCCCGTACGGCGCGTGGATGGGCAGCGTGATCGAGGACTCGTTCTGGGCCCCGCACGACGTGATCGTCGAGATCCAGGACTTCCTGGCCGAGCACGAGGAGACCCTGTACAGCACGCGGTCGTTCTCGGAGGCGGCGGTCGCGTTCAGCGTGCAGAGCGCGTTCGACTGGGCCGAGCGCAACGGCTCGGGCGGCAAGCACCCGTTCTGGCGCGCATGCGACGGGCTCGTCGAGCAACACCAGCCGTTCGACGTGGTCATGTTCCCCGAGGGTGTGCTCCGTGAGGACGTGCTCACGGTGGAGGACCTCGACCAGTACCGGACCCTGATCCTGCCCGAGTGCACCTTCCTGACCGCGGCCCAGGCCGCGGTCGTGAAGGGATTCCTGGATCGGGGCGGGCGGGTGCTCGCCACGGGCGAGATCGGCCGGAACCTGGAAGAGGCAGAGCGCGCGGCGATCGTCGGCCACCCGCACATGCTGCGCACGACCGAGGTGCGTGCGCAGGACTTCGCGGGCGGTCCGCAGGTCTCGATCCCGGGCGGGCCGGACCTCGCGATCAACGTCCACCGGATCGGCGACAAGCAGGCTGCGATCCACGTGATCCGCTACGACTACGACGATGAGCGAGACGAGGTCCCGGTGATCCCGTCGATGCACATCGACATCCGCCTGGCGCGGCCGTTCCGGATGGTGAAGACCTTCAGCCCGAGGGGCGAGGTGACCGGACGCCTGACCTTCAGCCGGGACGTGCGCGAGATGCACCGGCTGGAGCTCGAGAACGTGCCGCTGTACTTCGTGGCGCTGCTGCAGGGCTGAGCCGCGGGCGGCAGGGAGGAGGACTGGGCGATGGCTCGGTTCAAGGTGGGCGTCCAGCTGGAGCCGCAGCACTGCTCGGTGGCGGACCTCCGGCGGGCGTGGCGCGAGCTGGACGGACTCGGGGTGGACTCGATCTGGACGTGGGATCACTTCTTCCCGCTCCACGGCGATCCGGACGGGGCCCACTACGAGGGGTGGACGCTGCTCACGGCTGCGGCCTGCGACACGGAGCGGGCGGCTCTCGGGATCCTCGTCTCGTGCAACTCGTACCGGAGCCCGGACCTGCTCGCGGACATCGCCCGGACGGCCGATCACGTGAGCGGCGGTCGCGTGATCCTGGGGATCGGCGCCGGCTGGTGCCGGCGTGACTACGAGGAGTACGGGTTCGCGTTCGGCACCGAGGCCTCCAGGGTGGCGGCGCTGGGCGAGAGTCTGCCCCGCCTCGAGGCGCGGCTCGCGAAGCTGAACCCGCCGCCGCTCGGCCCTCTGCCGATCCTGATCGGCGCCGAGGGGGAGCGGGTCATGCTCCGGCTCGTCGCCGAGCACGCCGACATCTGGAACGGGTTCGGGCCCGTCGAGACGTTCGCCCGCAAGAGCCGGGTGCTGGACGCGTGGTGCGAGCGCGTCGGCCGCGACCCGGCCTCCGTCGAGCGCAGCGTGACGCTGACGAGCCGCGAGGATCCCGACCGGGTCGAAGGGTTCCTCGAGGCCGGAGCGCAGCACCTGATCCTGCCGCTCGGCGCCCCGTTCGACATCGGGCCGGTCGAGCGGCTGTTCACGGCATCGAGGGCAGGCGCCTGAGGAGGTTCCCATGACCGAGAACGTGCGGCCGGACTACGAGCCGGTCGACCTGTCCGCGCTCTGCAACGCGGGGCTCGACATCCTGGAGGGGCACCGGACGCCGCCGATCGGCGCCAGGACGTTCCACGGCATCCCGTTCGCGATCGGCGACCCGTCGGACGCCGATGCGCCGTGCTTCCTCCTCCTCGAGCCCGGTGGGGCGAGCGTGACGGTGCCCGTGACACGCCACGCCGACCGTCT
>DASTHN010000161.1:0-2727 GCA_035718185.1 Actinomycetota bacterium | reverse complement strand
CCGTCCTGCTCGCCCCGACCTGTCCGGTCCAGAGCATCGAAAGCCCCTGCCCGGGACGCCCGCTCGCTGGGGTGCCGGTGCGCGTTGTCGACGACGAGGGCGCCGTGCGGGCGCGCGCCGTGAGCGGGAACGACGGCACGTTCGTGATCGACGTGGCCCCGGGGAGCTACCTGCTCACCGCGTCGATCCAGGACGATCCGGCGCGATCGGTCGCGCCTATCAGGGTCTCCGTCCGTGCGGGCGAGGTCGTCCATTCGGACGTCCTGGTGGACAGCGGCATCCGCTGATCGGGGTATCGGCAAGAGCCAACCCAGGTGCTACCATCGCCCAGGGCTCGGGCCGTCGGCAGACGCGCGGGCCCCGCAGCATCTCCCAGGTCCATCGGGTCCGAAAGGAGCACACCCCCTGGCAACCGACCCCGGGTCGCCGTACCGGCGGCTCGTCCGCGGTCCGGCGATCTACGTCCTGATCGTCCTCGCGGCCATCTGGCTCTTCCTCCTGTTCGCCAACCGCGGCGCGGCGTCCGAACAGCTCACGTTCAGCCAGTTCCAGAGCGAAGTCTCGGCCGGCAACGTCAAGACCGCGAAGTTCCTGCTCGGCGACGGCGTGATCGAGGGCGAGCTCACCGACGGCACCGCCTACCGGGTCGCGTACGTCGCGGGTACGGAGGAGACGCTCACGGCGGACCTGCAGAAGAACGGCGTCGACATCTCGGCCGACCCGCAGAACGGATCGGCGCTCGTCGGGTTCCTGTTCCAGCTGATCCCCGTGATCCTGATCGTCGGGGCGTTCATCTTCATCATGAACCAGTCGCAGGGTGGCGGCGGCCGAGTGATGCAGTTCGGCAAGGCCCGCGCGAAGCTCGTCACCAAGGACCAGCCCAAGACGACGTTCTCGGACGTCGCCGGGGTGGACGAGGCGATCGAGGAGCTCCAGGAAGTCAAGGAGTACCTCGCCAACCCCGTCAAGTTCCAGGCGATGGGCGCGAAGATCCCTCGCGGGGTGCTCCTGTTCGGCCCGCCGGGATCGGGCAAGACCCTGCTGGCGCGGGCGGTCGCCGGCGAGGCCGGGGTGCCGTTCTACTCGATCTCGGGTTCGGACTTCGTCGAGATGTTCGTCGGGGTCGGCGCCGCCCGGGTCCGCGACCTGTTCGAACAGGCCAAGCAGAGCGCGCCCGCGATCGTGTTCATCGACGAGATCGACGCCGTCGGGCGGCACCGCGGCGCCGGCCTCGGCGGCGGACACGACGAGCGCGAGCAGACCCTCAACCAGCTGCTGGTCGAGATGGACGGATTCGACCAGCGGACCGCGGTGATCCTGATGGCGGCCACCAACCGACCCGACATCTTGGATCCGGCCCTGCTGCGGCCCGGGCGGTTCGACCGGCATATCACCGTAGACCGTCCGGATCTCGAGGGTCGTAAGGGGATCCTGAAGGTCCACGCGAAGGGCAAGCCGTTCGACGAGACCGTGGACCTGTCGACGATCGCGCGCCGCACCCCGGGGTTCACGGGCGCAGATCTTGCCAACGTGATCAACGAGGCGGCGCTGCTCGCCGCCCGTTGGGGGAAGAAGGCGATCTCGATGAAGGAGGTCGAGGAGGCGATCGACCGCGTGATGGCCGGGCCAGAGCGCAAGACCCGGGTCATGAGCGAACGCGAGAAGCGCGTCATCGCCTATCACGAGGGCGGGCACGCCCTCGTGGCCCACATCCTGCCCAACACCGACCCGGTCCACAAGATCAGCGTGATCCCGCGCGGCCGCGCGCTCGGGTACACGCTGACACTGCCCGAGGAGGACAAGTTCCTCATGACGCGCGAGGAGCTCGCGGACGAGCTCGCGATGCTCCTCGGCGGCCGGGTGGCGGAGGAGCTGATCGTAGGCGACATCACGACCGGCGCTGCGAACGACATCGAGCGCGCGACCAAGGTCGCCCGGCAGATGGTGACCGAGTACGGGATGTCCGACGCGATCGGGCCGCTCACGCTCGGGCAGAAGCAGCATGAGGTCTTCCTCGGGCGCGACTTCCAGAGCCAGCCCGACTACTCGGACCACGTGGCGTTCGAGATCGACAACGAGGTCCGCCGCCTGATCGACGAGGCCCACGACGAGGCGCTCGAGATCCTGCAGGGTCATCGGACCAAGCTCGACGAGCTGGCGACGATGCTCGTCGAGCGCGAGACGCTCGAGCGCGACGAGGTCGAGGCGTTCCTCTCCGATATCCCCAAGCGCGCGCAGCGCGACCAGTCCGTCCGCGGTGCCGGTCTCGCGGTGTCCCGACGCGCGATCAGGACCAGTGGGCAGCCGAGCACCCCCGGGACGATCCCCCCCAAACCCATCGGATAGGCTTCGCGGCGCGATGGCCGGGGACCGCTGGGCGACGTTCGACTGCTACGGCACCCTGATCGATTGGATGGGCGGGATCCGCGACACCCTGTCCGACCTGTGGCCCGAGCACGATGCCGAACTGCTGCTGTCGGCCTACCACCAGATCGAGCCCGAGGTGCAGCGCGGCCGCGCGGTGCCGTACCGGCAGGTGCTCGCCGAGTCGCTCGAACGCGTGGCGCACCGGGAGGGGCTCGAGCTCGCCGATGACGACCGTCAGGCACTCGGCGACTCGCTGCCCGCGTGGCCGTCCTTCGACGAGGTCCCGGCCTCGCTGGCCGAGCTCCGGACACGTGGCTGGCGCATCGGGATCTTGTCGAACACGGATCCGGAGTTCCTCGA
>DASTHN010000160.1:0-14081 GCA_035718185.1 Actinomycetota bacterium | reverse complement strand
TAGAGGTCGGCCTGCGGGATGTACGCCTCGGGCTGGTAGTAGTCGTAGTAGGAGACGAAGTACTCGACCGCGTTCTCGGGGAAGAACTCCCGGAACTCGTTCGCGAGCTGCGCGGCGAGCGACTTGTTCGGTGCCATCACGAGCGTTGGCCGCTGCACCCGCTCGACGACCTGTGCGATCGTGAAGGTCTTGCCGGTGCCCGTGGCGCCGAGGAGCGTCAGCCGGTCCTCCCCCGCCAGGACGCCCTCGGCCAGCTCGTCGACCGCTTCCGGCTGGTCGCCCGAGGGCTCGAACTCCGCGTGGACCTTGAACGGGGGCATCGCTCGATTGTAGGCGGGGGCGGCGACGCGGTCCCTAGGCCCTCGTACGCGGGTCTGACGCGTGGCGCTCGACGAACGTCCTCAGGCTCTTGAGGTGCGACCCGTCGTGGTCGAAGGGACGGGCCCCGCTCAGGATCGCCCCCACACGCGCCCCGAGCGGCTTGCGTCCCCTCGAGGTCGTGGGCGCGTACCAGCGCACGTCCGACATGCCGGCGATCGCCTCGATGAGCTCCCGGTGGGTCCGATCGGCGTCACGCCGGACCCTCGCGACGGACCAGGCGGCCTTACGTTGCACGGCTTGGTCGTTGATCCGGCTGGTCGAGAGCGTGAACTGGAGCTCGTCGATCGGCGCCCGCTCGTCCCGCTCCCACGCCGCGAGCGCGTCGAGCGCGTACTCCTCCCACGACGCGAGATGCCCGATCAGGTCCTTCGGCGACCACGTCCCGCCGCCCAGACCCGGCCTGGTCATCCCCGGGGCCGGGAGCCGGTCGAGCAGTTCCTCGATCCGGGCACGGCCTTCCTCGAGGATGTGGATGGCCTCGTGCTGCGTGGGCAGATCGACGGCCGCCATCACATCCTCCCGGCCTCGATGATGCTCTCGAGGAACCGCTGGGTGCGCTCCTCGCGCGGGGCGGTGAAGATCTGCTCGGGCGGGCCTTCCTCCAGGATCACGCCGGCGTCCAGGAAGCACACGCGGCTCGCGATGTCGCGCGCGAACCCCATCTCGTGCGTCGCGATGAGCATCGTCATGCCGCCGCCGGCGAGCTCCTTGATCACGTTCAAGACCTCGGCGACCAGCTCGGGGTCGAGTGCGCTCGTGACCTCGTCGAGCAGCATGATGTCCGGCTGCATCGCCAGCGCCCGCACGATCGCGACGCGCTGCTGCTGTCCGCCCGAGAGCCGGTCCGGGTACTCGTGTTGCTTGTCGGCCAGACCGAAACGCTCGAGCAGCTCGACCGCGCGCGTCTGCGCCTCCGCGGCCGACAGCTTCAGTGCCTTCCTCGGCGCGAGGGTGATGTTGCGGAGCACGGTCATGTGCGGGAAGAGGTTGAACGACTGGAACACGATCCCGATCGACCGCCGGATCCGATTCACGTCGACGCCGATGGCGGTGATCTCCTCGCCGTGGACGAAGATCCGGCCGGCGTCGACCGGCTCGATCAGGTTCACGCAGCGCAGCAGGGTCGACTTGCCCGAGCCGGAGGCTCCGATCAAGCAGATGACCTCATGCTCCTCGACGGACAGGTCGATCCCCCGCAGAACCTGGAGCTTGTCGAATGACTTGTGTAACCCCTCGATCCGAACGACCGACCCGTGGGTCGCGTTCACACGCCCCCTCCGGCCATGCGACGGCGGCGCTCCCGAGCCAGGAGCCAATCCACCAGCCGGGTGAGTGGGATCGTGATGACCAGGAACATGACCGCGACGGCGAGGAGGGGGGTGAAGTTGAAGAGCGTGTTCTGCTCGATCTGCCCCATCTTGAACGCCTCAGGCACGGCCACGATGAACGCGATCAGCGCGGTGTCCTTCTGGAGTCCCACGAAGTCATTCAGCAAGGGTGGGACGACCCTCCGTACGGCCTGCGGGATCACAACGAACCGTAGAGAGTGCCATCGCGAGAGCCCGAGCGATCGGGCGGCCGCGGCCTGGCTGGGATGGACGGACTCGATCCCCGCCCGGTACACCTCGGCGACGTAAGCCGAGTACGAGAGGATGAGTGCTAGAACACCCCAGAACGCGGGATCCGTCGGAACCCCCGGTAGGCCGAGGCTCGGCACTCCGAACCCCAGCAGGTAGACGACGAGGATGGTCGGTATCCCCCGGAACAGGTCCGTGTACACGATGGACATCAACCGGAGCGGGAAGAACACGGGACCCGGCAGGCTTCGCAGGACCGCCAGCATGAGCGCCCACGCGAGGATGAACACTTCAGCGATCAGGAAGTATTGGACGTTCTTGAGGAATCGCCGAGCGATCTCCGGGAACGTGTCGCGGAAGATCTCGCCGTTGAAGAAGGCCTCCTTCACCGCGGGCCAGTTCGCCGAGTTCACCACGACGACGACGATTACCGTGAACACGACGATGGTGCTGACGACGGCGATCGCCACACCCCTGGCGCCCTCCGCGCGAAGCGAGGCCAGGATCTTCGAGGTGGATCGTTCGTCGGGCAGCCTGGGATCACCAGGCTGGTACTGGTAGAGCTCCGGCGCTCCGCCGCCTCCCACGGGTGGCTCGCCGGGCCCTTAGGACAGGACCGGCACCTCGCCGACGTTCGTCTTCTCGGACAGCCAGGTCTTCTGGATGTCAGCGAGCGTCCCGTCGGCCTTCATCTCCTGGAGGGCCAGGTTCACGCAGGCGACGAGCGGATCGCCCTTCTCGAAGGCCATGCCGAAGTATTCTCCCGACAGGTTCTCGAACTGGCCGACGACCACGCCGTTCTTCACCTCCTGCACGAACGGATCGGCCAGGTAAAGCGCGGTAGGAAGGTCGACGACGATGCCATCGATCTGGCCGGCGTTGAGCGCCGCGACCGCGTCGGACGTCGAGTTGTAGACACCGGCCTCCTGATCGGGCTGGATCACCTCGTTGATGAAGTCGTAGTTCGTGGTTCCGATCTGCGCAGCGAGCGAGTACGGCTTGAGGTCCCCGATGCTCGCCGCCTCGATGATCGGCGTCCCCTTGACCGCAACCAGGGCCTGGTTCACGTCGTAGTAGCTCTCGCTGAAGTCGACAGCCTGCGCCCGCTTGTCCGAGTACGAGATCTGTTCGATCGCGAAGTCGTAGTCCTTCGGCCCGGGCTTGTAGGTCTGTCCGAACGGCGCGACGACCCAGTGCACCTGATCCGAGGTGAAGCCCATCCGCGAGGCGACCTCATATGCGACGGCAGCCTCGAACCCCTTTCCAGCGTTCGGGTCGTTGAACTTCCAGTCGGGGTTCTCCTTCGTCTCACCGCCGGCGAAGTACGGCGGGTATGCAGGGTTGTCGGTACCGATCGTGAGGGTGCCCGCGTTCAACAGATCCACACCGGCGGCGCAATCGGCCGCCGTCGCGGCCGCAGTCGGGCCCGTGGCCTCGGTCCCTCCCGTGGGGCCGGTCGTCCCGGTCTCGCCGCCGATGGTCGGCTCGTCCTCGGCGCACGCGGCGAGGAGCAGCCCAGCCACGGCGACGATCGCCAGGATCTTGCGCATCGTGAACCCCCTCGGATCTCGCGGAACAGGCCCGTCGGCCCTGGTGGCGCGAGACTAGCACAGGGCCTCGCGAGGGTAGCCGGCGTTACCGGCGCGGCTCCCAGCGGAACCGACGCATGGCAACCAGCGAGCCGAGCAGTCCCCACAACGCCACGATCAGGACGTCCGACCATCGCCACGCCACGACTTGAGGCAGGACCGATGCCTGGAGGGCTTCGGCGAAGTGCTCGACGGGGAACACCTCGCCGATCCACTTCACCCAGTCGGGCGCCTGCGCCGTGTTGATGAACACGTTCGAGAGGAACAACACCGGCAGGATCGTCGCGTTCACGATCGCCGGAGCCGCGTCGGCGTTCGGAACGATGGTCGTCCCGGCGAGGGCGAGCGCAGCGAAGCTCGCCCCGCCGACGAGCAGCCCGAGGATCAGCTCGAGCGAGCTCGCGACCGTCGGGACCTCCGCCCCGTAGAAGACGGCCCCGAAGACGAGGCAGACGATCACGAGGGTGAGCGCGACGCCCATCGCATGGATCACGCGACCCCCGAGGTAGATCCAACGCGGGAGCGGGGTGCCGGCCACCCGTTTCAGGATCCCGGCGTCGCGCTGGAACGTGACGGTGATCGCGACGTTCGTGTAGCAGGCGGTGACGACCCCGAACGCGGCCATGGCGGGGACGTAGAACGAAGCACCGGTGATCGTCTTGCCCGCGAGCCTCCCCGTGTCGTTCCCGAACAGCGCGGTGAAGATCACGAGCAGGATCAACGGGAACCCGAACGTGAAGAAGGCCGACGCGGGGTTCCTCCAGAACGCCCGGTTCGTGAACACGACCTGCCGCAGCAGGAGCCGGGCCTGACTCACGCCTGCACCTCGTCCTCGCCCGTGAGCTGCAGGTACACGTCCTCGAGGGTCGGGCGGCGGACCTCGAGCGAGTCGAGCTCGTGACCGTGCGCGATCGCCCAGGTCGTGAGCTCGTGGAGGGTCCGCGTGGGCTCCTCGGTGCTGAGCTCGAGGCTGCCGTCACCGAGACGGTGGAACCCGAGCGCCGGGACGTCCGAGTGGCCTCGTGGGTGGAACCGGATCGTCGTCCGACCGAGATCGCGCCCACCGAGCACCGAGGGCGGGCCCTCGGCCACGATCTCCCCGTGGTTGATCACCGCCACCCGATCGGCGAGCACCTGCGCCTCGTCCATGAAGTGGGTGGTCAAGAACACGGTCTTGCCGAGGTCGGCCAGTCGCCGAACGGTAGCCCAAGCGTGGCGGCGCGCGGCGGGGTCGAAGCCGGTCGTCGGCTCGTCGAGGAACAGCACCTCAGGGTCGCCGGCGAGCGCGATCGCGACGTCGAGCCGCCGCTGCTGCCCGCCCGAGAGCCGCAGGACGTTCGTGTCCTCCTCCCCCGCGAGCCCGACGAGCTCGAGGACCTCGTCCCGCGGACGGGGGCTCGGGTAGTAGCCGCGGTAGAGATCCACGGTCTCGGCCACGGTGAGGTAGGGATCGACGCCGGTGGACTGCAGGACGATGCCCATGCGCGCCCGCGTCTGGCGATCGAACCGCGCCGGGTTCTGGCCGAGCACCCGGACGTCGCCCCCGGTCCGCTCCCGCTAGCCCTCGAGGATCTCCGTGGTCGTCGTCTTGCCGGCCCCGTTCGGCCCGAGGAGCGCGAAGACCTCGCCACGCTCGACCCGCAGGTCGATCCCGCGGAGGGCCTCCGTCTCCCCGTAGGACTTCCGCAGGTCTCGCGCCAGGATCACCGCGCCGTCGGGTTCCCGGCTCACGGCACGAACCCCAGCGCCTTGTCGACCACGTTGAGGAGCGGGTTGCCCGTCAGGTAGCGCTCGAGGTTCTCGACGAACAGCTCCACCAGCGCCTCGCGCCAGCCGGCGAAGTTCCCGGCCACGTGCGGCGACACGATCGCGTTCGGCAGGTCCCACAGTGGGCTGTCTGCGGAGAGCGGCTCGTCCTCGAACACGTCGAGCGCCGCCGCCGAGATCGCGTTCGAACGAAGCGCGTCCACGAGCGCGCCCTGGTCGACGGTGCTCCCCCGCCCGACGTTCACGAACCGCGCCCACGGGTTCATCGCGGCGAACGCCTCGCGGTCGAACAGCCGCTCGGTCTGCGGGGTTGCCGGCAGCGTGTCCACCACGTAGTCCGCCCATCCCAGCCCGTCGAGCAGCTCGTCGGCGCCCATGACGGAGCCGAAGACCGCGTCGCCTGGGCGCGACGTCCGCCCGATGCCCCGCACCAACACGTGGAACGTCTTGGCCGCCTTGCCGATCGCCCGGCCGATCGGGCCCGCGCCGACCACGAGCAGCCGCTTGCCCTCGAGCGTCTCGGTGTCCGCATGGCGCCACTCGTGCCGGCGCTGCTGCTCGAGCACGCCGCGGAGATCCTTCGCGAACAAGAGCAGCAGCCCCATGACGTACTCGGCGATCGCGTCGTCGAACACACCCCGGGCGTTCGTCAGGACGACGTCGTGCTCGACCATCGCCGGGAACACGAGGCCGTCCACCCCGGCCGAAGCCGTCTGGATCCACTTCAGGGATCCCGCGCTCCCCCAGGCCGGCTCGAGCAGCTCCCGGCTCGGTCGCCAGGCGAACAGCACGTCCGCGCCCTCGAGCGCGGCCGAGACCTCCTCGACGGTGGCCGCGTACGCGAGGTCCACGACCTCCTCGACGACATGGATCCCGGGCGGCGGTCGCTCGGGGGTCCCGCCCATGACCACCACACGGCTACGCTCGGTCACAGCGGCTTCCTCCCGACGAACCCCGAGTCCAGCTCGTGGTAGTGCGCGACCCGATCCTCGCCCAGGCGCCAGCACAGCCACACGCGACGGCCGTCCACCTCGCCGAGGAAGTCCACCAGACCGGTCTCGGGGTCCCGCAGGACCACGTCCACCTCCGCGAGGTGCTCGATCTCGGTGCGCAGCGTGCGCGCGGCCTCGAAGTACGCGGGCTCCCCCGCGACCCCACCCCCGTCGGCCTCGACCCGTTCGTGCACGAGCCGCGCGGTCTCGATCACGATCCGCCGAGCGTCGCGGATCCGAGTGAGTCGCTCGGCGAGGTCCGCGAGCATCGCGTTCGCCTCCTCGACCGTGAACACGCGCTCCACCTCGCTCACAGCCCGAGCACCTCCGGCAGCTCCGACAGCGACGTGATGCGCAGTCCCTCGGCTTCGGGGAACCGCCCGCGCCGGTCGATCAGGACCGGCAGCATGCCCACGGCGGTCGCGGGTGTGATGTCCATCACCGGGTCGTCCCCGACGTAGACCGCGTGCTCCGGCCCGACCCCCGCGCGCTCGAGCGCGAGCCGGAAGATCCGGGGGTCGGGCTTCTCCATCCCCTCCACGCCCGAGATCACCCGCACCTCGAACCGGCCGAGGACGCCGAGTTCCTCGAGCAGCCGCTCCAACCACTCCTCGAAGTTCGAGACGACGCCGAGGACGAGCCCCGCACCAGCCAGCCGGTCGAGCACCGACGGCACGTCCTCGAACAACCGGTAGTTCGCCAGGTCGGTGAACTCGGCGTACAGGCGATCGGCCAACCCGTCGGGGTCGCGGATCTGGAGATCGCGCAGGAAGATGCCGTACACGTCGTGCCAGAACCGCCGCGACCGCTCCGGCGTCGTCGTCCACAGCTCGTTCTCGTCCGCCGCCCGCTTGAATCGGTCGAACACGACGTGGGTCCGGCTCCGCACGGTCTCGGCGTCGACGTCGTGGCCCTCGCGCCGCAGGATCTCGGCGAACAGGTCGGGGAACGTGGGATGCGGATGGACGAGCGTCTCCCCCGCGTCGAAGAAGACCGCCGCGTACCTCACGGCGCTCAAGGATATCGGGCCGCCGCGCTCAGCCGTCGCTCGCCGCCCGGGCCCGCAGCTCCGTCCACAGCCGGTCGACCTGGCCCTCGAGCTCCTCGAGCGTGCCGTCGTTGTCGATCAGGATGTCGGCGGCCTCCGCCTTCTCCTCGAGCGGGAGCTGCGCCGCGATCCGATCCCGGACGGCCGACTCCGACATCCCCCGATCCCGCATCAGCCGCCGGACCTGCATCTCGACCGGTGCCGACACGACCACGAGCACCTCGAACGCGGTGTGCATCCCGGTCTCGACCAGCAGCGGCGCGCTGAACACGACGACGGCATCGGTCTCGCGATAGGCCTCGGTGCTCTCTGCGAACAGCCGCCTGATCTCCGGGTGCAGGATCGCCTCGAGATCGCGCCGGGCCGCCGGGTCGGCGAAGACCAGGGCGGCGAGCGCCTCGCGGTCGATGCCGCCCCCCGGCGCCAGCACGTTCGGGCCGAAGCGCTCGACGACCTGCCGGTACCCCGGCGTCCCCGGCTCGACGGCGTCGCGGGCGAGCAGGTCGGCGTCGAACACGATCGCGCCCCGTGCCTCGAGCATGCGGGCGACGGTGGTCTTCCCGGAGCCGATCCCGCCGGTGAGGCCGACGAGGAGCACGTCCTACTCCGTGCGGCCTTCGCGACGCTTCAGGTCCTCGAGGATCGCCTCGAGCGAGATCTCCTCCTCGGCCTCCGGCTCGGGCTCGGGGGCGACCGGCTCGGGCTCGGCGACGATCGGCTCCGGCGCGGGCGCGGGTGCCGGCGCGGGAGCCTCCGCCATCGGCTGGGGCTCGACGATCGGCTCGGGGGCGACCGGCTCGACCTCGGGCTCGGGGGCCGCGGGAGCCGGAGCCTCGACGGGCGGGGCCGCGGGCGCCGCGACGACCTCCTCCTCGATCTCGGTCGCGGGCTTCGGCATCGCCGCACCGACCTGCCGCATCGACAGGCTGATCCGCCGACGCGGCACGTCGACCTCGATGACCTTCACGCGGACCTGGTCGCCGACGGTGAGGACCGACTCGGGCGTGTCGACGTGTTGGTCCGACAGCTCGGAGATGTGGACGAGGCCCTCGATCCCCTGGGCGACCCGGACGAACGCGCCGAACGGGACGAGCTTGGTGACCTGACCCTCGATGATCTCGCCGGCGGCGTACTTCCGCTCGAACTCCTTCCAGGGATCCTCCTGGGTCGCCTTGAGGCTGAGCGACACGCGCTCGCGCTCGAGGTCGACGTCGAGCACCTCGACCTCGACCTCCTGACCGACCTGGACGACCTCGCTGGGGTGGTCGACGTGCTTCCACGAGAGCTCGGACACGTGGACGAGCCCGTCCACGCCGCCGAGGTCCACGAAGGCGCCGAAGTTCACGATCGAGCTGACGGTGCCCTTGCGCCGCTCGCCCTTCTGCAGCGACTCGAGGAACTTCTTACGCCCCTCGCTCTGCGACTCCTCGAGGAACGCGCGGCGGGACAGCACGACGTTGTTGCGGTTGCGGTCGAGCTCGATGATCTTGCACTCGAGCTCGGTCCCGACGAACGGATGCAGGTCGCGGACCCGCCGCAGGTCGACGAGCGAGGCCGGCAGGAACCCCCGCAGCCCGATGTCCAGGATCAGCCCGCCCTTCACGACCTCGATGACCGGGCCCTTGATGGTGGAGCCCGACTGCATGACCTCCTCGATCCGTCCCCACGCGCGCTCGTACTGCGCGCGCTTCTTCGACAGGATCAGGCGGCCCTCCTTGTCCTCCTTCTGCAGGACCAGGGCCTCGACGTGGTCGCCCGTCTTCACGACCTCGTTCGGATCCACGTCGTGCCGGATCGAGAGCTCCTTGGCAGGGATCACGCCCTCGGACTTGTAGCCGATGTCGAGGAGGACCTCGTCGCGGTCGATCTTGACGACCTCGCCCTCGAGGATGTCCCCGTCCTTGAAGTCGCGGAGCGAGGCCTCCATCGCCTCGATCAGCTCCTCGGGGGTCAGGTCGCGCTCGGGCGCGGCCTTCGGTGACGCGTTCTGCTCGTCGATCGGAACCATCTCCTTCCGCGCGCCAGGCGTACACCGCGGCCGTTGGGAGTTGCCGCGGCGAGGCTCGCCTCGCGGCCCAGGGATGGTAGTTGTCCTGCGGAAACGCCGTCAACGCCCGCGAGCGTCGTCAGTGGCCCTCGGGGACCGCCTCGGCCCAGTCCGGGCCCCAGCCGATGTCGGCCCGGAGCGGCACGGACAGGTCGTACGCGCCCTCCATCTGGGTCCTCACGAGCGCCGACGCCTCCTGGACCTGCGCTTCCGAGACCTCGAACACGAGCTCGTCGTGGACCGTGAGCAGCATGTGGCAGTCGAGACCCGATCCGCGGAGCGCCTCGTCCACCCCGAGCATCCCGAGCTTGAATACGTCGGCCGCGCTCCCCTGGATCGGCGCGTTTAGCGCCATGCGACGGCCCATGTCCCGGACCCGGGGGTTCGAGGCCTGGAGCTCGGGGATGTACCGGCGGCGGCCGAGGAGCGTCTCGGTGAAGCCGTCGCGGGTGGCGCGCCCGACCTGGCGGTCGAGGTAGTCCTTGATCTGCGGGAAGCTCGCGAAGTACGCATCGATGAACTCCTGGGCCTCGTCCGGCGTGATCTCGAGCCGCGTCGCGAGCCCGTAGGCGTTCATCCCGTACGCCAGCCCGTAGTTCACCGCCTTGGCCCGGCTACGGATCGACGCGTCGACCTGCTCGGGCGGGAGCTCGTACATCTTCGCGGCCGTCGCGGCGTGGATGTCCTGTCCGGACTCGAAGGCCGTGCGCAAGCCCTCGTCCTCGGCGAGGTGCGCGAGGATCCGCAGCTCGATCTGCGAGTAGTCCGCCACGAGCAGGACCTGCCCGGGCGACCCCGGCACGAACGCGCGCCGGATCTGCCGGCCGAGCTCCGACCGGGCCGGGATGTTCTGGAGGTTCGGGTTCGAGGACGAGAGCCGTCCGGTCGCCGCGCCGGTCTGGTTGAACGTGGTGTGGACGCGCCCGTCGGTCGGGTCGACCTGTCGCGGGAGGGCCTCGAGGTACGTCGAGTTCAGCTTGTCGAGCTCGCGCCAGGAGAGCAAAGCGTCGACGATCGGGTGCTGATCGCGGAGCTTCTCGAGGACGCTGGCGTCGGTCGAGAGCTGGCCCTTCGGTGTCTTCTTCCCGGGCGACAGGCGCAGCTTGTCGTACAGGATGGTTCGCAGCTGCGGCGGCGAGTTCAGGTTGAACTCCTCGCCCGCCTCCTCGAAGATGCGCGTCCGCAGCTGCGCCATCTGACCGTGGATGTCCGCGGCCATCCCTTCGAGGTACCCGACGTCGAGGGCCACCCCCCGCGCCTGCATCCGCGCGAGGACCGAGGACAGCGGCATCTCGACCTCGTCGAGGAGCCGCCGCATCCCGGCCTTCTCGATCCGCTCGTCCATCGCCGGCGCGAGCAGCGCCACCGCGGCCGCCTCGGCGGCGACCGCCCGCCACGACGCGCCGAACAGCTGGCCCTCGGCCTCATCGCCGACCGAGCCGACGACGTCGGTGCCCAGGTACTGCTCGCAGAGGGCGCGGAGCTCGTAGCTGGGCGTCGCGGGGTCGAGGAGGTATGCGGCGAGCATCGTGTCGAACCGCACGCCGCCGAGCGTCCCACCCGACGCGAGCGCCGCGGTCTCGACGTCCTTCGCGTCGTGAACCCACTTCGGCGCGTCGTCCGCGAGCGCCGCGCCGAGTTCCGCGAGCGAGCGGACCGGAGCGTAGGCGGCCTGCCCCCCGCCGGCCGAGACACCGATCCCGAGCACGGCACGCCCGTCGAGCTCGAGCCTCAGCGCCTTCGGCGCGTCCGAGCCGAGGAGCGCCGCGACCTCGTCGGGCGCGGTCTCGCGCAGGTCGAGCTCGGCCACCTCGACCGAGGGCTTGGCCGAGCGCCCCACCTCCTCCAGCCGGTCCAGGAGCGTTCGGAACTCGAGCGAGATGAAGAGCCGTCGCACCGCCTCGACGTCCCACTCGCCCATGACGCAGTCCTCGGGTTCGATCGGGACGTCGACGGTCGTGTCCAGCTGGGCGAGGTCTTTGTTCAGGATCAGCTGCTCACCCGCGGCCTCGATCGACTCGCGGAGCTTGGGCTTCAGCTCCTCGGTCCGCTGGAGCAATCCCTCGATCGAACCGAAGTCCTTGACCAGCTTCGACGCCGTCTTCTCGCCGACCCCCGGGACGCCCGGGATGTTGTCCGAGGGATCCCCCTTGAGCGCGACGTAGTCGAGGTACTTCGACGGCGGGAGCCCGAACCGCTCGGTCACCGCCTCCTCGTCGTACCGGCGGATGTCCGAGATACCCTTCACGTTGAACATCACGGTGATCCCCGGACGCACGAGCTGGAAGAAGTCGCGGTCGGCGGTGACGATCACGGTCTCGACCCCGCGCTCGAGCGCCCGCAGCGCGAGCGTCGCGATCGCGTCGTCGGCCTCGTGCCGCTCGATGCCGATCACCGGGACGCGCAGGGTCTCGAGCACCTCGACGATCAGACCGAGCTGCTGCCGGAACTCGTCCGGCGCCTCGGCCCGGCCGGCCTTGTACTCGGCGTACTTCTCCAGGCGGACGGTGGGCGCCCCCACGTCGAACGCGACCGCGACGAGGTCGGGCCGCTCCTCGGCGAGGAGCTTGATGAGCATCGAGGTGAAGCCGTAGACGGCGTTCGTGATCTGACCGCTGCTGGTCACGAGCGTGGTCGGCAGCGCGAAGAACGCCCGGTACGACAGGCTGTGCCCGTCCAGGAGGAACAAGCGCTTGGGGGCCCCCGCGTCCTTCGCCACCGGCGCGATGCTACCCCAGCCCGGCGACGGGACGCGGGCCGCTCCCGATGGTCATTCGGGCCCGAACGACCTTGACGTGAATCCGACCTCCTCAGTAGGATTCCCCGGGATGGGAGCTGCGTTCATCGTCGCGCTGCGCGAGGGTATCGAGGCCGTCCTCATCGTGTCGATCCTCCTCGCGTACCTGAAGCAGCTCGGACGGACCGATCGGGCCCACCTGATCTGGTGGGGCACCGCGCTCGCGGTCGCGATCTCCCTCGCGATCGGAACGGCGATCTTCGCGCTCGGCACCGAGTTCGAGGGCGCCGCCGAGCAGGTCTTCGAAGGTCTCGTCACGCTCGCCGCGGTCGGCGTCCTCACCTGGATGATCTTCTGGATGCGCCGGCAGGGTGCCCGGATCAGGTCGGATCTGGAGGAGAAGGTGGACGCCTCACTCCTCACGGGCGGCCTCGCGCTGGCGGCTCTCGCGTTCACCGCCGTCCTGCGCGAGGGCGTCGAGACGGCGCTGTTCCTGTTCGCGGCCGCGAAGGGCACCGCCGTCGATGCGGGCGGCGTCGGGGCACAGCTGGTTGGCGCGGTCCTGGGTCTCGCGGTCGCGGTGGTCCTCGGCGTCCTGCTGTACCGCGGCGGCATCCGCATGAACCTGCGGACGTTCTTCCGGGTGACCGGCTCCATCCTCATCGTCGTCGCCGCCGGTCTGTTCGCGTACTCGGTGCACGAGCTGCAGGAGGCGGGGTGGCTCCCGTTCCTGTCGGTGACGGCGTTCGACCTGACGGGGATCCTCCCCGACGACTCGGGTCTGGGCGCGATGTTGCGCGGCCTCGTGGGCTACAACGCGGACCCCTCGATGCTCGAGCTCGTCGCGTGGATCGGCTACCTCGTCGTCGTCGGCACGCTCTACCTGCGGCCGCACGCTGCGGTCGTCTCGCGTCCCGCCGCGCTCGCCGAGTCGTCGGACCGCTGAAGCGCCTGCGCCCGAACGTCATCCCGTTTGTCACTCTTTCTTCGTCCCGCCGTCGGATGGCGCTACCTGCGATGCTGCCCGATGAACCTTGCAGCGCAGGGCGTCTACGAGATTGACACGCGCACGAAGCGTGAGTACTGTTCGCCCCGGTCCCAAGCGGCCGCTGGGACGGTAGGGCGGAAACGGGTCCGGGTCGGAGCGGCGAACCGGAGGGCGAGAGTCCTCGGGAGCGCTCCCCGGCACGGAGATCGGACCGGCCGACCGGCTACCGGGTCGCTTGGGGCCACCTTTTGACGGACCGAGGAACCGAGTAGACAACGCTCGCGTTTGGGGAAGGCGTGAGCGGCTCCAAAGGTTCCTCGGTCCGTCACTTGTCCCCGTTGCGGGGACGGGTCTACAGGACCGCGTCGATGAACCGCTTGGTCTCCGGCGACCTCGGGTTCGTCAGGACCTCATCGGGCGTTCCCTGCTCGAGGATGATCCCCTCGTGGAAGAACGCGACGCGGTTCGCAACCTCGCGCGCGAACCCCATCTCATGCGTGACGACGAGCATCGTCATGTGGAGTTCGGTCGAGAGCGACTTCATGACCTCGAGCACCTCGCCGATCAGCTCGGGGTCGAGCGCCGACGTCGGCTCGTCGAAGAGCATCACCTCGGGCTCCATCGCGAGTGCGCGGGCGATCGCCACGCGTTGCTTCTGACCGCCAGAAAGGCGGATCGGGAACTCCTCGGCCTTGTCGGCCATGCCGACGCGCTCGAGGAAGTACATCGCGAGGCCGCGTGCCTCGTCCTCGGACTTCTTCTTCACCGTCACCGGTCCCTCCATCACGTTCTGGAGGGTGGACATGTGAGGGAAGAGCAGGAAGTCCTGGAACACCATCCCGGTCTTGATCCTGAGCTGGCGGATCTGCTCCCGCTTGTGACGGGTCCGGTGCCCGATCTCGAGCCTGATCCCAGCCACCTCGATGGTGCCCTGCGTGGGGTCCTCCAGGAAGTT
>DASTHN010000159.1:0-8692 GCA_035718185.1 Actinomycetota bacterium | reverse complement strand
GTACGAGCGGCCGTAGATGCGTGGGATCATGCCGCGTTGCACGTTCTGCACGTCGCCGTGGAAGGTGAAGCGCGTCGAGGTGGGCAGCGGCGGGAGGATGCCGAAGAAGACCGACATGCCACCAAGCAGCGGCAGGACCCGGTGGCGTTCGGCCTCCTGCCAGAAGAGCTCCTTCAACTCGGCCAGCTTTTCCGGCTGCTCGGCGGCGAGGTCGTGCGCCTGGGTGAAGTCGTCGGGCAGGTGGTACAGCTCCCAGACGTCCTGCTCGGGGTCGTACGCGCCCGGGGCGAACCGCTTCAGCGTCTCCGGCGAGAAGTCCCACGGCGCCTTGTCGAGCTTCGCGCAGGCCCACCAGCCGTCCTTGTAGATGGCGCGGTTGCCCAGCACCTCGAAGTACTGGACGGTGTGGCGCTCCTCGGCGTTCGGGTCGTCGAACGTGTGGACGAAGCTCACGCCGTCCATGGGCTCCTGCTCGATGCCGTCGACGCGCGTCGGCGCGGGCAGGCCGACCGCCTCGAGCACGGTGGGGCCGATGTCGATGCAATGGGTGAACTGCGCGCGCAGGCCGCGGCCCCGGATGCGCTGCGGCCACGCCACCACCATCGGGTTGCGCGAGCCGCCGAGGTGGCTGCCCATCTGCTTGCCCCACTGGAACGGGGTGTTGCCGGCGTGGGCCCAGGCGCTCGCGAAGTGCGGCGCGGTGTGGTCCCCGCCCAGCGCCTCGAGGCCGCCGTACTGCTCGATCAGCTCGAGCTGCTGCTCGGCGTCGAGCACGACGCCGTTGAGGAACGTCGTCTCGTTGAACGACCCCGTCGTGGTGCCCTCCATGCTGGAGCCGTTGTCGCCCCAGATGTAGAAGACCAGCGTGTTCTCGAGGTCGCCGAGCCCCTCGACCGCGTCGAGCAGGCGGCCGACGTTCCAGTCGGCGTTCTCGGAGAAGCCGGCGAAGACCTCCATCTGCCGGGCGTAGAGCCGCTTCTGCGCGTCGGTGAGCGAGTCCCAGGCGGGGAACAGGTCGGGCCGCTCGGTGAGCTCGGCGTCCTGGGGGATGACCCCGAGGCGCTTCTGGCGGGCGAACGTCTCCTTGCGGTACTCGTCCCAGCCGTCGTCGAACCGGCCCTTGTACCGGTCGGCCCACTCCTTCGCGACGTGATGCGGCGCGTGGGCACACCCGGTCGAGTAGTACAGGAACCACGGCTTCTCGGCGTCCTGCGCGCGCACCGCGTGCAACCACTCGACCGCCTTGTCCGTGATGTCGTCCGGGAAGTAGTAGAGCGCGCCGTCCTTGCCCTCGGGTACCCCGAGCGTGGAGTTGTCCTGGGTGATGATCGGGTCGTACTGACCGGCCGCGCCGGTCAGGAACCCCCACCAGTGGTCGAAGCCCCACCCCATCGGCCAGTGGTCGAAGGGCCCCGCGGCCCCCATCTCGCGGCCCGGGGTCATGTGCCACTTGCCGAACCCGCCGGTGACGTACCCGTTCTCCCTGAGGATCCTCGGGAGCGCCGTGCAGCTCCGCGGGCGGGTCCCCGTGTAGCCGGGGAACGGGCCCGGGAGCTCC
The DNA here is from genome assembly GCA_035718185.1 of Actinomycetota bacterium. Classification (GTDB taxonomy): domain Bacteria; phylum Actinomycetota; class UBA4738; order UBA4738; family HRBIN12; genus HRBIN12. Next base: position 7,134 of record DASTHN010000159.1, on the reverse strand, counting down.
GCGATCCCACCCATGCCGACGCGGTGATGGTTGCGCCCGGTCAGGAGCGCCGCCCGGGTCGGCGAGCAGACGGCGGTGACGTGGAACCGATTGTACGTCAGCCCCATCTGCTGGACGCGGGTCAGCGTGGGCGTGCTGATCCCGCCGCCGAACGTGTCGGGCCCGCCGAACCCGGCGTCGTCGATCAGCACGATGAGCACGTTGGGCGCGTCCTCGGGTGCCTTCGGCCCGGGGATGAAGCTCCAGTCGGCGGCCGACGCGTCGATCGTCCGCCCCATGGTGCCGCCGAAGGCCTTGTCGGGGATCGGCAGCACCGTCCGGTCGGGGCTGAACTTCCCCGCCGCCTCGGCCAGGGCGTCCTTCAGCTCCCTGAGGTTGTCCATCTCGGCCGTCGACTTCGCCGGCGACCCCGCGAGGGCCTGCTCGGCGGCGAGACGGTCGTCGCTGTCCACGATCGCAAGGATCGCGGCGGTGCCCGGCTTCAGCTTCTCCCCCAGCCCAGACTCCAGGCCGGAGTCGAGCTTGTGCTTGGCGAACCTGCCCACGACGGCGCCAGCGGCCGCACCGACGGCGACCGACGCCAGCAGCGGCGGCGCGGCGAGGCCCACGAGGACGCCGACGCCACCGCCCCAGCCCGCTCCCTTGCGCCCGAGCTTGTCTCCGGTGTCGGTCACGCGGACCTCGCCCTCCTCGTCGCGCTGCACGAGGATCACTCCCTCGGTCCCGATCTCCTTCGACCGCACGAGCTTCACGAGCTCCTCGAAGTCGTGCTCAGCGGCCTCGATCGTCTGGTACGCCGCCAGGATGAGATCCAACGTGTCGCTCATGGCTTGCCTCCCCGCTGCGATCGGCGACACGGGCCGAGCCCGGCCGCGCCAGGGCCATCGTGACGAACGCGGTGGCAGCGGCCATCACACCGTTCGGATGATTCGGCGACACCCCTTTCGAGCCTTTCATGCCCGCCGGATGATGCTCAGGACGCGGACGCACGCTAGCGTCCCTGGCCGACGTGGTGGGATGCCCGCCGCGGATCGCGGGCGCCGACCCGGGCCTTCGAGGGAGGTGTGGTGGACGGCGCCACGATCCTGCTCGTGATCACGCTGACGTATGGCCTGCTGGCCGGCCGGCTCGATCGCTGGTCGATCAGCGCCCCGATGGTCTTCGTCGCCGCCGGGTGGGCCCTGGGCCCCGACGGGACCGGCCTGCTCGAGCTCTCGCTCGACAGCGAGGTCGTCCTCACCTTCACCGAGATCACGCTCGCTGCTCTGCTGTTCGCGGACGCGACCTCGGTGCCGTTGCGCGAGGTCGAGGGTGACGCCCGGCTCCCGGGGCGGCTCCTCGGGATCGGGCTGCTCCTCACCATCGCGATCGGAACCCTGGTCGGGTGGATGCTCACTCCGGAGCTCGGCTGGGCCGGTGCCGCTCTGATCGCATCGGTCCTCGCGCCGACGGACGCGGCGCTGGGGATGGCCGTCGTGACGGACCGGGCCGTCCCGGTCCGCATCCGGCGAGCCCTGAACATCGAGAGCGGTCTCAACGACGGCATCGCGACCCCCTTCGTGACGGTGTTCCTTGCCGCCGTGCTGAGCGAGGAGGGCCTCGAGGAGGGGTCGTGGATCCTGGACGCGGTCGTCCAGATCGGGCTCGCGCTCCTGGTTGCCGTCGTGGTCGGCGGGCTGGGGGCGTGGCTCGTTTCCGCGGCATCGAGGCGAGGATGGACCTCCGACATGTCCGAGCAGCTCTGCGTCCTCGCGCTCGCGGTGCTCGCCTACGTGGGAGCCGTGGCCTTCGGAGGGAACGGGTTCGTGAGCGCGTTCACCGCCGGCCTGGTCTTCGGCGCGGTGGGCAGGCCTCCTCGCGAGCCGGTCGGCTTCACCGAAGATGCGTCGCTGTTCGCATCGTTCCTGGTGTGGGTCGTCTTCGGCGCGTCGTTCGTCGGGCCCGTGGTCTCCGGATCCGTGGACGCATCCGCCATCGTGTACGCGCTCCTCAGTCTGACGATCGTGCGGATGGTACCGGTCGCGATCGCGCTCGCCGGCATGGGGTTCCGTCCGCAGACCGTCGCGTTCATGGGATGGTTCGGCCCTCGAGGCCTCGCCTCCGTCGTGTTCACGCTGCTCGCGGTCGAGGAGCTCCGAGGGGCCCCGGTCGACCTCCCCCTCTTCGAGATCGCGACGTGGACGATCCTGTTCTCGGTGATCCTCCACGGGGTGACGGCGCGCCCGCTGGCCGCGGCCTTCGGACGACGGGTCCGTGCAGGCGAACCCGGCGCGCCCGAGCTCCTGCAGGTCGCCGAGCCACGACCGCGGCGGCACCTGCTCCGCCGGCAGGCGGACGCCGGATCCGCGACCGTCTAGCTCTCGGGCGGGACCCGCCCGATCGTCCGGCCATCGATCGCACGATCGGCTGGGCTCGTGGGCGTTTCATGCCTTCGGGATGATGCGGAGGCGGGCCCGCTCGCGATTGCATGGGCACAGTCGCCAGAGACGGCGATCGGGCTGGCCGGAGGACGCGTCGATGGCGGAGTACGAGCACAAGCTCCGATGCCTGGCGGTCCACGACGAGCGCTTCATGGGGTCCGTCTTCTGCTCGCCGGAGAGCAACCTCGAGGCGTCGGAGCTCGATGCGAAGACCCATGCGCTCGTGCGACTCGGCGCGTTCCTGGCGCTCGGCGCGACGCCTCCGTCGCTCCAGTCCGACGTCGAGGCGGCCCTGGCCGCCGGCGCGAGCGAGGACGAGGTCGTCGGCACGCTCATCGCGGTGGCTCCGGAGATCGGCTCGGCGCGCACCGTCTCGGAGGCTCCGGAGCTCGCGCTGGCACTCGGCTACGACGTCGATGCGGCGCTCCAGGATCCGGCCGGAGGGCGACCGCGATGACCGCGGTGCAGCGCAGGGCACGAGCGGACGGCCGCCGGGTACTCGAAGGAGGGCGGCTGGTGGCTTATCGTGGTCACTAGGTTGGGAGGAAAGGGGGAGCACATGTCTATTCCCGAAAGGGAGCCCAGCGGTTGGGCCGTTGGGTGGACGTTCTTCGCGGGCTTCATGATGATCATGATCGGCGCGTTCCACGTGATCGCCGGCTTGGCCGGGATCTTCGAGGACGAGTTCCTTCGGGTCGTCCCCGCGGTCGGCACCCAGGTCCAGGGCGACGTCTACTTCCTGCAGTTCGACGCGACCACGTGGGGCTGGATCCACCTGATCGGCGGCATCGTGGTCGCGCTCGCCGGTTTCGGGTTGTTCAGCGGAGCCGTGTGGGCCCGAACGGTCGGCGTCATCATGGCCGTGATCAGCACGCTCATCGCGTTCGCGTGGATCCCCTACTACCCCGTCTGGGGCATCATCATCATCGCGATGGCGGTCGCGGTGATCTGGGCCCTGACGGCGCACGGCAGGGACGTCACCTCGTACCAGTAACCGACCGAAGTGGTGGCCGTCGCCGCGGGACCCGCCCATGGTCCCGCGGCGACACCCCTTCTCACGACGCCTGCCGGAACGTGATCGGGACCCGCAGCCGGTTCCCGCCCGAGAGCGAACGCCGGGTGGCTGATGGGCCGACATGATGGCGGCGGCCGCTCGAGCAGGCTAGCGTCACCCCCGGCGATGGACGAACGTCGGGTGGACCGGGAGGCGGAGCCGAAACGCGGGTCCAGCGTGTGGAAGCGTTTGGCGATCGCGCTCGGAGCCGTGACGGCCGCGGTGGCAGCGGCCGCGGTCGCCTGGGGTTGGGCGAGTCCCGCCCCCGAGACCCCTCCGGTTCCCACGGAGGAGCCCGAGGGGGCCGAGCTCGTAACCATCCCGGTGGGGGTCGTCACGGATCCCCGTCAGCCACCGCCGTGGGTGAAGCCGACGGTGCTGTGGACGATCGCGGTGATCGTCGCCGTCGGTGTCGCGTTCTTCCTGCTCAACCTCCTCGCGACGATCGTGATGTACCTGGTGCTCGCGCTGTTCTTCTCGTTCGCGCTCGAGCCGGCCGCGAACCGACTGGTGCGACGGGGCTGGCGGCCTGGCGCGGCGACCGGGCTCCTGCTCGCGGTGACCTTCCTCCTGCTGATCTTCGTCGGCCTGATCTTCGTCGGTGCGATCATCCGCGGTGCGTCGGCGATCGTGGCCAACATCCCGGAGTGGTCGAAGACGGTTGCCGACTGGCTCTCCGACACCTTCGGGATCCAGGTGTCGACCGACTCGCTTGCCGACGGTGCCACCGGCGCCTCCGCGTCCCTGAGCGCCTCGGCGAACAAGCCGGTCGAGGTCCTCCTGGGCTTCAGCGCGTCCCTGATCGGCGGCATCTTCGCGATGTTCACCGTCGGGATGTTCATCTTCTACATGGTGGCCGAGGGGCCGAAGTTCAAGCGAGCGGTGCTGTCGTTCTTCCACCAGGAGCGGCAAGAGGAGCTCGTGTCGATCTGGGAAGCGGCGATCGACAAGACCGGCGGGTACTTCTACTCGAAGATGACGCTCGCGGTGATCAACGGCGGTGCGTTCTTCGTGGTGCTGGTGATCCTCGGCGTCCCGAGCGCGGCCGCGCTCGCCACCTTCCAGGGCGTCGTGGCCGAGTTCATCCCGATCGTCGGCACCTACATCGCCGCCGTGGTGCCGCTCGTGATCGCGTTCCTGACGGTGGGGATGCCCGAGACGCTGATCCTGCTCATCTACGTCCTGATCTACCAGCAGATCGAGAACTACCTGTTGGCGCCCAAGCTCCAGGCGAAGGCGATGCAGCTCCATCCCGCGGTCGCGTTCGGGGCGGCGCTGGCGGGCGGCGCGATCGGCGGCCTGCTCTGGGCCTTCCTCGCGCTCCCGTTCGCCGCCACGGTCCAAGCCTCAGCGTCGCTCTGGTTCGAGCATCATGAGGTCGTCGAGACCGAGCTCACCGCGGAGCACCAGGTGGTCGTCAAGGTACCGAAGGAGCATCGCTCGCTCGGCAGCCGGGTGGCTGGGGCCGCGCGCTCGACGCGGGGTTGGCTCCGTCGCAAGTCGCCGGAGGAGACCGAGGCCGACGCGGCGTCGACGCCCCCCGAGGATGGCGCTTCGGCCGACACGACCGCCTGACCTCGACCCTGTGCCGGCTCGTGGCTCAGGGCGTGTCCACTTGACCCCGCCTCAGGGTTGCACCGCCTTCGAGGAGCGCCCGGATCTCACGGACCTCGGTCCTGAGCGCCGAGATCTCCGCTCGATCGCCGGCTTCCCTCGCCCGTTGGTCCGCCTGCTCGCCCTTCGTCGGGGAGATGAAGGATGTCGCGAGGTAACTGCTCACCACGCCGATCAGCGCTACGCCGGCGATCATCAGCACGGCGGCCAGGATGCGACCGACCGTGGTCACCGGGAACCGATCGCCGTACCCGACCGTTGACGACGTCGTGATCCCCCACCAGAGAGCATCACCCGGCGTCGTGATGTTCGCATCCGGCCGCCCGTGCTCGACGAGGTACACGGTGATCCCGATCCCGGAGATGAGCACGAGGGCGGCGAGCCCCGCGAACAGGAGCGTGAACTGGGCACGCTGGGCGATAAGCTGCCTGCCCATCTCACCGGAGGTCAGCCGCCTGAGGCGCGTCACGATACGGACCACACGGAACAACCGGAAGAACCTGAGCGCCGGGATCGCGGGGATGCTCCCCAGGAGGTCTGCGAGGCCACCGTGGCGCATGTAGCCACCCTTCTCGTCCGCACGCGCTAGCTGCCGGGCGAAGTCGATGAGGAACAGGACGCAGACGATCGTGTCGAGCAGCCAGAAGAGACGCGACATCTGCTCGTCGATCGGCATATACAGGTAGGAGAGCACCGCGACCACGATCGAGATGATCGTGAGCGTCAAGATGTAGAGCTCGTACGGGAGGTCGAGCGGCTCCTCCTCTGGGCTCGCGGCGTCGGTCTTCGTCTCGTCCACGTCGTTTCCCCCTCTCGCCCCGCGATCGATGCTCGCGCGCGGATGGCCAAGTCGTCGTCATCCCCTCCGGGTGAAGCCGGCTGGAACCCGGTGCGGTAGCGTGCGACGATGAGCGATCGTCAGGCGCCGGCGGCGTTCCACCTGCTCGCGAAGCCCACGGGCGCCGTCTGCAACCTGGACTGCACCTACTGCTTCTTCCTGTCGAAGGAGGCCCTCTACCCCGGCAGCCCATTCCGCATGGACGACGAGACCCTCGAGGCCTACCTCGAGCAGGTGATCGACGCGCACCGCACACCCGAGGTCACGATCGCTTGGCAGGGTGGCGAGCCCACCATGATGGGCTTGGACTTCTTCCGTCGGGCGGTCGAGATCGCCGAGACACACCGGAAGCCGGGGCAGCGCCTCCAGCACACGATGCAGACGAACGGTGTGCTCGTCGACGACGGGTGGGCGGCGTTCTTCAAGGAGCACGGCTTCCTGATCGGGATCTCGATCGACGGACCGCGTGCGATGCATGACACCTACCGCGTGAACAAGGGAGGCTCGGGAACGTTCGACCAGGTGATGAAGGGATGGGAGGCCCTCGGTCGTCACGAGGTCGAGGTGAACGTCCTCTGTACGCTCCACACCGCCAACGCCGGGCACCCGCTCGAGGTCTATCGGTTCTTCAGGGACGACCTGGGCGCAAGGTTCATCCAGTTCATCCCGATCGTCGAGCGCGCGACCCCCCAGACACTCCCGCTCGCGAACGAGGGCTGGCACGAGCGGCCGGGACGGGAGCGCCTGCTGTACACCCAGACCGGCTCCCTGGTCACCGAGCGCTCGATCACCGGGGAGGCGTACGGGCGCTTCCTCGTGTCGGTCTTCGAGGAATGGGTGCGGCGTGACGTCGGCAACGTCTTCGTCCAGATGTTCGACGTCACGCTCGGTGCACACATGGGCCAGTACTCGCTCTGCATCCACTCCCCGACGTGCGGGGACGCGCTCGCGCTCGAGCACAACGGCGACCTGTACTCGTGCGATCACTTCGTCGAGCCCGAGTACCTGCTCGGCAACATCCACGAGGCTCGCATGCTCGACCTGGTCGCCTCGCCGAAGCAGCGGGCGTTCGGTCAGGACAAGCTGGACACGCTTCCCCGCTACTGCCTCGAGTGCCCTGTCCGGTTCGTCTGCAACGGGGGGTGCCCGAAGGACCGGTTCATCCAGACGCCCGACGGCGAGCCGGGGCTCAACTACCTGTGCGCCGG
>DASTHN010000158.1:0-14082 GCA_035718185.1 Actinomycetota bacterium | reverse complement strand
CTGTCCGGCGGCTCGGGGGACGACGACCTCGACGGAGGCGCCGGAGCCGACAGCCTGACCTGCGGGACGGGGATCGACACCACGACATCGGACGCCGACGACAGCGTCGCGGCGAACTGCGAGTCGTAGGGATCGGGAGATAGGGCGAAGGCCGGGCGCTCCGCGCCCGGCCTTCGTCGTTCCGCGCTCGGTGCTACTTCGAGGCGGACTCCGCCGTCCCGACGACCGCCTGGCCGGCGGCGAGGCGAGCGGTCTCGACCCGGAACGGTGAGCACGACACGTAGTCCAGGCCGATCTCGTGACAGAAGGTCACGCTGGCCGGGTCCCCCCCGTGCTCGCCGCAGATCCCGAGATGCAGGCCGGGATTCGCTGCCTTGCCCTCCTCGACGGCCATCCGCATCAGCCGGCCGACGCCGGTCCGGTCCACCGTGACGAACGGATTCGCGGGCACGAGCTTGCGCTCCTCGTACATGCCGACGAACTTGCCGATGTCGTCGCGGCTGAACCCGAACCCCATCTGCGTGAGGTCGTTCGTCCCGAACGAGAAGAAGTCGGCGACCCCCGCGATCTCGCCGGCGGTCACCGCGGCGCGCGGGACCTCGATCATCGTCCCCCACTCCAGGTGATCCAGCTCCACGCCCTCGCGCTCGAGGATCTCGCGTGCGACCGGCTCGAGCTCCGCCCGCATCTGTTCGAGCTCGCCCCTCGTGGCCACGAGCGGGATCATGATCTCGACCTGCGGGTCCAACCCCTCCTTCTTCACCGCCACCGCGGCCTCGATGATCGCCCGCACCTGCATGGCGTACAGCCCCGGCTTGACGATGCCGAGGCGCACGCCGCGCAGACCGAGCATCGGGTTCGCCTCGTGGAGCTCGTTCACCTTGCGGAGCACGCGCTCCTGCTCGCTCACGTCCTGCCCCCGCTCCCTGCCGAGCGCGACCTCGACGGCGAGGTCGACCTGGTTCGGTAGGAACTCGTGCAGCGGCGGGTCCAGGAACCGAACCGTGACGGGCAGGCCACTCATCGCCCGGAAGATCCCGACGAAGTCGTCGCGCTGGAGAGGGAGCAGCACGTCGTATGCGGCCTGCTCCTCCTCGGGCGTCTCGGCGAAGATCATCTGCTGTACGGCCGCCACTCGCTCCTGGCCCAGGAACATGTGCTCGGTCCGGCACAGGCCGATACCCTCGGCGCCCCGCTCGCGCGCGTTCGCCGACTGGTCGGGGGTGTCCGCGTTCGCCCGCACGCGGAGCCGGCGGCGGGCGTCGGCATGGGCCATCAGCCGCTGGAACGCCTTCCAGATCCTCGCTTCGCGCGCCGCCGCGTCGCCCGCTCGTGCCTTCTCGAGCACCGAGTCCTCGAGCGGCAGCTCGCCCACGTAGACGTTCCCGGTGAAGCCGTCGATCGTGACGACGTCGCCCTGCGCGACCTTCGTGCCGTTCGCGCTGAACGACTTGGCCGCCAGGTCGAGCTTGATCTGGTCGGCGCCGCACACGGCCGGGATCCCCTCGCCGCGCGCGACGACAGCGGCGTGCGAGTTCGTCCCGCCGGCGCTCGTCAAGATCCCCTGGGACGCGATCATGCCGTGGTAGTCGTCGGGGGTGGTCTCGCGACGCACGAGGATCACCCGCTCGCCCTGCCTGGCCCACTCCTCGGCCTCGTCCGCGCTGAAGACGACCTTGCCGGTGGCGGCACCCGGGCTGGCGTTCAGTCCCTTCGCGATGGGCGTGGCGCCACTCGCCTGCACGGTCCGCTTGAACAGCTCCTCGAGGCGGTTCGCGTCCACCCGGAGGAGCGCCGTGTCCTCGTCGATCAGGCCCTCCTCGAGCATGTCGCGGGCCATGACCCACTCGCCGAACGCGGTGCGCTTGCCGATCCGCGTCTGGAGGATCCACAGCTTGCGGCGCTCGATCGTGAACTCGATGTCGCACATATCGCGGTAGTGCATCTCGAGCGTGTGCATGACCTGGATCAGCTCGCCGTACGAGACCGGGTCGAGCTGCTCGAGCTGCGCGAGCGGCAGGGTGTTGCGGATCCCCGCCACGACGTCCTCGCCCTGGGCGTTCGGGAGATAGTCGCCGTACGGGACGTTGTCACCCGTCGCCGGGTCGCGCGTGAAGGCGACCCCGGTCCCCGAGTCCTCGCCGCGGTTGCCGAACACCATCGCCTGCACGTTCACGGCGGTCCCGAGATCGTCGCTGATCCTGTTCTGCCGGCGGTAGTCGCGCGCCCGCTTGCCGTTCCACGAGCTGAAGACCGCTGCGATCGCCAGGCGGAGGTGCTCCTTCGGCTCCTGGGGGAACGCCTCGCCCGTGTGCTCCGCGTAGATCGCGCGGAACCGCTCGATCAGCGCCTCGAGATCGTCCTCGCCGAGATCGGTGTCCTGGGCGCCCTCGAACTTCGCGGCCTTCGCCTCGTCGATCGCGTGCTCGAACGTGTCGCCCGGCACGTCCATCACGATCTTGCCGAACATCTGGATGAACCGCCGGTACGCGTCGAGCGCGAACCGGCGATCGCCGGTCTGCTTCGCGAGCCCCTCGACCGAGGCGTCGGTGAGGCCCAGGTTCAGGACCGTGTCCATCATCCCCGGCATCGAGAACTTCGCGCCCGAGCGGACCGAGACGAGCAGCGGCTCGTCCGGGTCGCCGAGGGACTTGCCCATCGACTGCTCCAGGTGGCCGAGGTGCTCCCCCGCCTCCTCGAGCATCTCGGCCGGCGCCCCGCCGTGCGCGAGGAACTCGAGGCACGCCTCGGTCGTGATCGTGAAGCCCGGCGGGACCGGGAGGCCCATGTTCGTCATCTCGGCGAGGTTGGCCCCCTTCCCGCCGAGGAGGTCCTTCATCTCCTTGTTGCCCTCGTGGAAGTCGTACACGTACTTGGTCATGGCGTGCCCTTCCTCGCCTGCGCGGATGCGTCCCAGTCTACGGGGCGCACGCAAGTGCTACGCAGGCCGTTCGGGCGTTCGGGGTCGGGCTGTCCGACCTCGCGCATCGGTCTCTGATCGCGCCTACGGGCCATCCTGCCCTGGCTGAGTCCCGGCTACGGCAGGTAGTCGTTCGTGTAGTACTCCGTGGCGTCGAGCGCCTCGTCCAGCTGGCCGGCGTCCACGAGCGCCTTCGTGAACCCGATCCACTGCGTCTCGGTCTGGGTGAACCACTCGCCGTCCTCGGACAGGAGCGGGGCGGTGGCCTGCCAGGCAGCCAGGTTGTACTCGTGCGCCGACGCGACCTCCGGGTATGCCTCCTCGAACAGCGCCACGGCGTCCTCCGGGTTCTCGATCGCCCACTCGGCGCCCTGGCGCGTCGCGTCGAGCCAGGCCGTCACGCGGTCCGGGTTCTCCTGTGCCCACCGGGAGTCCGCGACGTACACCCAGACCGGGGTATCGGGCGCCCCGACCTCGGGTGCGAGGAGCACCTGCGGGTCGCCGCCGCCGCTCGTCACGATCTCGACGCCGCCCAGGTTCGTGACCTCGGTCGCCACGTCGATCTCGCCCTCGAGCAGGAGCGGGATCACGCTGCCGGTCGCCGAGACGGTCTCCACGTCGTCGATCGTGAGCCCGCCCGAGTCGAGCATCAGCGGGAGCATCGCCGCGGTCCACGAGTCGTCGTAGATCCCGATCGTCTTGCCACGCAGCGCCGAGATGTCGATCGGCCGGTCCTCGAGGGAGAACAGCCCCCAGTTGTTGCGGACGGTCATGTTCGCGACCGAGACCACGGGCAGTTCCTCGGCCCGCGCGAAGACGACGTCGGTGATGGCCGACAGCCCGACCTGGGCGTCCCCCGACGCGAGCATCTTCATCGTGGTCGAGTTGTCCGGCGGCGCCTGGATCGTCACGTCCAGACCGGCTTCCGCGTAGAAGCCCTGGTCGTCCGCCGCCAGGAACGGGATCCAGAGCGGGTCCGGGAACGACCACTCGGTGACGATCGTGACCGCCGTGGTCTCGCCGTCCCCGCCGCCGTCGCCACCGTTCCCGCAGGCCGTCCCGACCGCGGCGAGCGCCAGCACGGTCCCGATGACCGCCCCCCACGAGCGAACCGCCCGATGCCTCATGGCCTTCCCCCTTCGATCTGCCCGTCCTCATCTTCCTGTACGGGAACGCCACCCGACAGGGACGAGCCTGCCGATCGCGCCCTCCATCGCCGCGCCGTCGACCGCGTTCGCCATGGGGTGGCCAGCCGCTCGGCCAGCACGACGAGCAGGAACCCCGAGATCCCGATCGCGGTGAGCAGGAGCACGGCCCCGTACACCGCGTCGGTGTTCAGGCGCGAGTTCTGCACCAGCAGGTAGTTGCCCAGCCCGCGGGTCTTCGTCGCGATCCACTCGCCCAGGATCGCCCCGGTCACCGCGTAGGTGGCGCCGAGCTTCAGCGCCGAGAACAGCGGCGTGTACGTGGCGGGCAACTCGATCAGCAGGAAGACGCGCGCGGGCCGGCCGTCCATCACCCTCGCCAGGTTGAGGAGATCGCGGTCCACGCTCGCCAGGCCGTCGAGCACGTTCACGACGACGGGGAAGAACACGATGAACGCGACGATCGAGACCTTCGGGAGCAGCCCGTACCCGAGCAACAGGACGAGCGGGAACCCGATCGCGACGATCGGGATCGCCTGGGACCCGACCAGCACCGGGTAGACGACCCGCTGCACGAACGGCGAGCGCGACATCGCCACCGCGAGCACGAAACCGACGACGGCACCGGTCACGAACCCCAGCACGGTCTCAACCACGGTCGTCCAGGTGTACGGGCCGATCGTCCCCCAATCGTCGCGGATCGCCCGGAGCGAGTCCCAAGGCGATGGAAGGACGTACGGCTGGACGTCCAGGATCCTCACGAGCAGGTCCCAGACGACGAAGACGCCGAGGACGGCCAGCACCGGCGTCGCGAGCCGGAGGGCGCGGCGCCAGCTCACGCCGCCCCCTGTCCGTAGAGCAACCCCAGGATCCGGCGCTTGCGCTCCATGAACGCGGCGCCGGTCAGCATCTCCAGGTGCCGGGGGCGCTCGAGCGGGACGTCGACCTCGGCGGCCACCCGACCGGGCCGCGGCGACATCACGAGCACGCGGTCGGAGACGAAGATCGCCTCGTCGACGTCGTGCGTGACGAACAGCACCGTCCGGTCGAGCTCGTCCCAGACCTCGAGCAACCACTGCTGCATCGACAACCGGGTCTGGGAGTCGAGCGCGCCGAACGGCTCGTCGAGCAGCAGCACGTCCCGGTGCACGGCGAGGGTGCGCATCAGCGCCACGCGCTGGCGCATCCCGCCCGAGAGCGCGTGCGGGTAGTGGTCGAGGAACCCCGCCAAACCGTAGCGATCGCCCAGTTCGCGAGCCTCGGCCTCGTCGCGCTCGGTGACGCCGCGCGTGAGCGCCGCGCCGAGGACGATGTTGCCCACGACGGTGCGCCACGGCACGAGCAGGTCCTTCTGGAGCATGTACCCGACGTGCCCGGTCGAGCCCGTCACGTCGCGCCCGTCGATCAGCACCCGCCCGCTCGTTGGCGCCAGGAGCCCGGAGACCACGTTGAACAGCGTGCTCTTGCCGCACCCGGACGGGCCGACGATCGAGACGAACTCGCCGTGGCGGACCTCGATCGACGCATCCCGTACCGCGAGGGTGTCGTCGAAGCGCATCGTGATGTCCTCGGCGACGAGCTTCGGCGCGTCCTCCACGGCCGCGAGTCTAGGGCCTGTGGCGAGGCTCCCGTCTCAGCAGACGGCGTTCAGGAACAGGTACGGGTTCACGGCGTCGCCGTTCCCGGGGTGATACTCGAAGTGGTCGTGCGGCCCGGAGGCGTTCCCCGTGCTGCCCACGTACCCGATGATGTCGCCCGCCTCCACGCGCCCGAGCTGTCCGCGCTCGGACAGGTGCGCGTTGTAGACGTAGCCCGACTCGCCGTAGACCTTCACCGCGATCCCGCCGAGCCAGTTGTCGGCGCTCACGGCGGTGCCGTCGAACGGAGCCCGGATCGGCGTGCCGGTGGGCGCGAAGATGTCGATCCCCTGATGGAGGTGGAAGCCGCCGCCCCAGCGCGGCGCGTGCCAGTTGTCCGAGTAGGCTTTGGGCTCGTCCACCGGGCACACCCGGAGGACGCCGTCGAGCGCGATGGTCGGGCCGGCGAAGGATCCCGGCCACCCGTCGAGGAACGAGGCGACGAGGTCCTCGGCGACCTTCATGTCCGCGTACAGGTCCCGCGTGGTGGTGCGGACCTCGCGCATCCCCCGCTCGAGGTCGTCCAGGCGGTCCTGGATCCGGATCGACTCGCGCACGACATCGGCCTCGCGCTGGCGCAGCTCGTCGCGTGCGATGTCGATGCGGTGCAGGTGCTCGCGTGCGCGGGCCACGACGTCGGCGGCCTCCCGCTCGAGGGCCGGCTCCGGCGTGGCCTCGTCGATCGTCTGGGCGGATCGGATCGCCTCGGTCAGCTCCGCCCGCACCGCGCGCTCCTTCGCGTCGAGGTCGTACGTCGCGCGCCGCAGGCTCGCGAGGAGATCACGGACCTCGGCCGCCTGCGTACGCGCCTCGCTCTGCTGGTCGAGGAGCTCCACCGCGAGGGCGTCGTTCGCGCGGATCGCGCGGCTGACGACCCGCAGGGGCGACCGGAGCTCGGTGAGGCTGGCAGGCGCCGCCGTCGGGTCGGCCCGCGGATCCACCGTCACGACCCTCGCCGATCGGTCGGCCCGGATGTCGAGCTCGCGGGATCGCTCGTACAGCTGTGCGTCGGCGACCGCCAGGAGGTCGTGGAGCTCGGACAGCGCAGCGTCCACCCGCGCCACCCGCTCGGACAGGGCGCCGAGCTCCGCGCTCGCCAGGTCGATCCCCGCGCCGAGCCGCTCGAGCGCGGCCTCGGACGCACTCAGCCGCGGGTCGCGGCCGATCCCCACCGCGCCGGTGATCGAGCCACCCACGATGAGCGCGACAGCGAGCGCGACGGCGAGCGCGACACGCGTCCGCCGGGGCGCTAGTCGATCTCGTCGACGCGCAGGATGCCGCCGGTCGCGTTCACGTCGGCGCTGCACACGAACCCCCAGCTCTGACCGGGTCGCCAGTCCTGCTTGTTGTCCATCCCCGTGGCGACCAGCCCGCCCTTGGCGTCGAGGAAGGAGCAGCCGACCTGCGCGTACGAGATCGTCTCGCCGCTCGTGTTCTCGGCGATGCCGATCAGGTCGCTGTACCCGTAGGAGTGGGTCAGCCGCACGTCGTAGACCTCGACCAGTCCCTCGAACCCGGTGGTCTCGACCGTGACGTCCCGGCCGTTCGGCACGTACTCGGTCACGGTCTCGGTCACCGTCTCGGTCTTCACGACGGTCTTGGTCCTCGCGTCCTCGAGCTTCGCGATCCGCCCCTCGAGCCCGGCGATCGTCCCGCGGAGCTCCTCGTTCGCGGTCTCGGCGGCGGTCAGCGCACCGGCGGACTCGGCGCCCTCGGCCCGGACCGCGGCGAGCTGCCGCTGGAGCTGCTCGGTATCGTCCCGGGCCTCGACGATCGCGAACGCCGCGACGCCCACGGCCGAGGCCGACACGAGGAGCGCCACGACCCACGCGAACGTCCGGCTCCGGATCGCCCGGTGCACGCGGCCGGGCGTCCGAACGGGGGCCGCCTGCTGCAGCGCCCGCTCCAGCGCGCGGAGATCCTTGCTCACCATGAGCAGGCCCATGCCCGGGATCATCGGATCCGGGGACCTGGGATCCGCGTCGAGCGTCTGCCTCATGCCTCCGAGGGTCGCAGGGTGGTCCCCGGCCGGGGGGAGTCGAGCAGCCCGGGCCGACCGGGCCGTAGGTCCCTGAGCCGATGCCGTGCCTAGGGCCTGCCCGAGCCCCCTAGCGCGTCAGGCTGCGGCGTCGAGCGCATCCAGCGTGGTCGCGTCGCTCGCGAACAGCACCTGCACGTTCGAGCCCTCGGCCGGCAGGACCTCGGCGGACTGCCCCTCGGGCGAGGCCGCGATCCAGTCCCCCATCGCGTCGGCGAACGCGGTCGCCTCCCCGGGCGAGTCCCACACGGTCGACAGCACGACCGCGACGTCGCGACCGTCGGTCCAGGCCCGATACGTCCCCCCGTCCCAGCCCGCGGCGGCCTCCTGGGCGACCGCGTCGTCAAGCCGCAGCTGGAGCGCGAGCAGCAGCCACTCCTCGCCGACCTCCTGGACGTCCAGGTCCTCCCACCCGCTGCCGAGCGCGGGTGCCAGATCCTCGACGTCGACCGGTGTCGGCACGTCGTTCGGGTAGCGCTCGGGGTGCAGGATCTGCTCGGTCGAGACCGGGAGGTCCCGGAACGCGCCGTTGATCGCGTCGATGCCACCGTCGCTCGACAGCGTCGTCACGAACCGCTGCCCGGCCGTGTACGGCCAGATCTGCTGGTTCTCGATGAACGGCGCGACCTCCGGCTGCTCGCCCCCCGCCTGCTCCCCCAGGGTCAACTGCTCCTCGGGGGTCAGGTACCGGAGCGCGTACGCGGTCATGAAGAAGGTGGCGTTGCCCTCGACGAGGGCGACCGCGGCGCTCGCGGCCTCGTCGCGACAGGAGGTCATCAGCGCATCGAGACGCTCGAGCCCGAAGTTCTGGTCGTCGATCGCGTGCGTGAGCTCGTGCGCGAGCGTCACGCGCTCGTACGGTGCGGGGTCGTCCGTCCCGATGAACACGAGCTCGCCCGTGAGCGTGTCGTAGTAGCCGATCACCTGTCCCGACGCGAACCGCTCGAGCTCTGCGCGGATGCTGGTCTGGGGTGGGATGACGCCGATCGTCTGCCAGGCGCGGCTGCGACGCTCGAGCAGCTCCCTCGGGTAGGAGTAGTCGAACGACTTCTCGAGCCCGTCCACGAGCTCGGCCTGGGTCACGGAGTCGGCGACGACACGCTCGGTGAAGTCGAGACCGCGGAGCTCCTCGACCGCCCGCTCGACCTCGGCGATCGCCGCCGGCGTGGGACCCTCGGGCGGGACCGGCTCGCTCCCGGGCGGCGGGCCGTAGTCGCACAACTGCTCCATCGCCGCGGCCGAGGACCCCGAACCCTCGGGCGGGGGGGAGGGCGTCTCGCGGACGCTCGGCACCGAGGTCGCCGAGGGGGTGCGGTCCTCGCCGCCCTCGTCGCCCTGGCACGCGGCGCCGACCAGGGCGATCGCGAGGGCCGCCGCCAGGATCCTCGCGAGCCTCATCCGGTCGACCTCCGGAGCATGAGCAGTGCCGCCACGGCCAGGATCGCGGCCCCGCAGGAGAACGCCGCCGAGACCCACAGCACCGTGGTGTCCTGCAGCTCGTCCAGCATCGCCGCACCGAGGAAGGCGCCAGCTGCCAACAGCAGCAGGAAGGCGGCTCCGTACAGGCCGAGAGATGCGCCGCCGGGACGGGAGCGCTCGGTCACAGGCGATCCCGGAGGTACGCGACGAGGTTGTCGACCGGAACCCGGTCCTGACCCATCGTGTCGCGCTCGCGGACGGTGACCTGCCGGTCCTCGAGGGTGTCGAAGTCGACCGTCACGCAGAACGGCGTGCCGACCTCGTCCTGTCGCCGGTAGCGACGCCCGATCGATCCGGCGTCGTCGAAGTCGCACATCCACTCGGTCTTCACGAGGTCGAACACCTTCCGAGCGTCCGGGACGAGCTGGTCGTTCCTGGACAGCGGCAGCACGGCCACCTTCGTCGGGGCGAGGTCGCGATGCAGCGCCAGGTAGACCCGCTTCTCGGTGCCGCCTTTCGCGGTCGGGGCCTCCTCTTCGCGGTAGGCGTCGATCAGGAACGCGAGGAGCATCCGGTCCACCCCCACCGCCGGCTCGATCACGTAGGGGTGGTAGCGCAGCTCCTTCTCCTGGTCGAAGTACGTGAGATCCTGCCCCGAGGAAGCCTCGTGCTGCTTCAGGTCGAAGTCGGTCCGGTTCGCGATGCCCTCGAGCTCGCCCCAGTCCGTGAAGGGGTACCGGTACTCGACGTCGACCGTGCGCTTCGAGTAATGGGAGAGCTCCTCCTTCTCGTGGTCGCGCAGGCGCAGGTTCTCCGACCGGATGCCGAGGTCCAGGTACCATCGATGCCGCTCGGCGATCCAGTACTCGTGCCACTCCTCGTCGGTGCCGGGCTCGACGAAGAACTCCATCTCCATCTGCTCGAACTCACGCGTCCTGAAGATGAAGTTCCCGGGCGTGATCTCGTTGCGGAACGACTTGCCGATCTGCGCGATCCCGAACGGCACCTTCTTGCGGGCCGCGGCCTGGATCTGGACGAAGTCCACGAACATCCCCTGGGCGGTCTCCGGACGCAGGTAGACGGCGTTGTCCTCGTCCGGGACCGGGCCCATGTGGGTCTTGAACATCATGTTGAAGTTCCGCGGGTCGGTGAACTCCCGGTGGCCGCAGTTCGGACACCTCGGCCCCGCGTGCATGTCGATCGAGCTCTCGTCCTCCTCGTGGCCGGACTGCGGCGCGTGGAAGCCATCGAGGTGGTCCGCCCGGAAGCGCTGGTGGCAGTTCAGGCACTCGACGAGCGGGTCGGTGAAGACCTCGAGGTGCCCGCTCGCCTCCCAGACCCTCGGCGACATGATGATCGCGGCGTCCAGGCCGACGACGTCGTCGCGCAGCTGGACCATGGCGCGCCACCAGGCGTTGCGGATGTTCCGCTTCAGCTCGACGCCGAGGGGCCCGTAATCCCAGGAGGAGCGCAGCCCCCCGTAGATCTCGCTGGACTGGAACGCGATCCCTCGGCGCTTCGCGAGGGAGGTGATGGCCTCCATCAGGTCGGCCACGGTCTCGTCTCCTCTCCCGGCCGCTGGCGGCGGCCGCTGGCGTGGCGTCCCAGTGTACGGGTGGAGCGTCCTTCCGGGATGGCCGATCCGGGAGCCCGGAGCGTCAGTCGCGGGGCTCGTCGATCCCGCCGAAGCGGCGCGAGCGCTTCTGGAAGTCCCGGACCGCCTCGTACAGGTGCTCGCGGTTGAAATCCGGCCAGAGCACCGGGGTGAAGTACAGCTCCGAGTATGCGGCCTGCCACAGCAGGAAGTTGCTGATCCGCTCCTCCCCGCTGGTGCGGATGATCAGGTCAGGGTCGGGCATGTCCGGGTGGTACAGGCGGCGGCCGATCGACTCGGGTCCGAGCTTCTCCCCCTTCAGCCGGCCGGCGTCGTGGTCGGCCAGGAGCTTCTTCACGGCGTCGGCGATCTCGACCCGACCGCCGTAGTTGAAGGCGATCGTGAGCGTCATGCCCGTGTTGCGCCTCGTGAGCTCCTCGGAGATCCGCATCTCCTTCAGGACCGAGCGCGGGACCCGCCAGTCGCGGCGCCCGAGCCAGCGCACGCGCACGTTCATCCGGTGGAGCTCGTCGCGGCGGCGACGCAGCAGCCCGCGGTTGAAGCCCATGAGGTAGGCGACCTCCGCCTTCGGCCGGTTCCAGTTCTCGGTGGAGAACGCGAACATCGTGAGCCACTGCAGCCCGAGCTCGTTCGCCCCGACCACCGTGTCCCACATCGCGGCCTCGCCGGCAGCGTGGCCCTCGGTCCTGAGCAGGCCGCGCTGGGTCGCCCACCGGCCGTTGCCGTCCATCACGATCCCGATGTGGTGCGGGAGGCGCTCGAGGTCGAGGTCGGTCAGGTAGGTGCTCACGGCGCGAGGCTCCTCGCCAGCATCGGCAGGCTCTTCATGCGGCGCTCCAGGTGGTACTCGGCGAACCCGAACAGGAGGGCGCGAGCCTCCCTCCGTACCTTCGTATCGGTCGAAAGATCACCCGCCTCGAGCATCCCGCTCCCCCCGAGCTGGGACAGGAAGAGGAGAGCCTCGCTCGAGACCCTGCCCGCGTCCGGCGAAGCGTGCTCCGAGCACACGCCGCCGCCCTGGGCGCTCGAGAACAGGATCGGTTCCGGCCGTCCACACTCCGCGCATGCCGTCAGGCTGGGGTGGAAACCCGAGAGCGAGAGGAGCTTCAGCAGGAACGACTCGGCCACGGCCGCGGGATCGGCGGGCACGGCATCGAGCGCGCGGAGGCCGCCGATCAACAGGAGGAACAGGCGGACGTTGCGCTCGTGCTCCTCCGCGACCTTGTCGGTCGCCTCGAGCATCGTCTCGGCGGCCGCGAAGAGGCCGAGGTCGCGGCGGATCGGCAGGAAGGGGCTGATGATCTCGGCCTGGCTCACGATGTCCAGGGAGCCTCTCCCCCGATAGAGCATGAGCGAAACGTGCGTGGTTGGCTCCAGACGGGCGCCGAACCGGCTCGTGGTCTTGCGGATGCCCTTGGCCACCGCCCGGACCTTTCCGGAGCCCTGGGTCATCACGGTGACGATCTTGTCGGCCTCGCCGAGCTTCGCGGCACGGAGGACGACGCCTTGTTCCGTGTAGAGGGGCATCGCCCGCATCGTAGCGCTCGGCACCGGCCCCACCGGCACGTCGATGTTGCGGAGTTGTGGAGGTTGCGCGACGGCCGGGGCGGGACCCGGCCGTCAGGCGCCGATCGGGTGCCAGACGGTCTTCATCTCCATCAGCGCCGTGACGTCGTAGGGGCTCTGCGCCTCGTCGCTGAACGGGTCGACGTCCCTGGCGCGCGAGATCCGCTTCATGTTCTCGGTCGCGAGGTCCTCGACCTGCGCGAGCATCTCCTCCGGCACGCCGGTCACGTCGATCGCGTTCACGTCCATGTGCCCGGCGAGCCACGGGACGAGCTCGGCCGTGAGACCCGTGGGGATGTTTACGACGCCGCCGGGGACGTCCGAGGTCGCCAGGACCTCTCCCAACGACACGGCCGGCATCGGCGCGGTCTCGCTCGCGAGGACGACCGTCGTGTTCCCGCTCACGATCGCTGGTGCGAGCCGCGAGACGAGCCCGAGCAGCGACTGCTCGCGCGGCGCGACGATGCCGACGACCCCCGTCGGCTCGGGGATCGTGAAGTTGAAGTACGGGCCCGCCACCGGGTTCGTCCCGCCGAGCACCTGGCCGATCTTGTCCGCCCAGCCCGCGTACCAGACCCATCGGTCGATCGCCGCGTCAACGCCGCGGCCCGGGTCGGACGCGCCCGCGTCGGCGAGCTCGGCTTCGAACTGGGCGCGGCGGCCCTCCATCAGCTCCGCGACCCGGTACAGGACCTGGCCGCGGTTGTACGCGGTGCGCCCCGCCCACCCCGGCTGGGCGGCGCGAGCGACCTTCACCGCGTCGCGCAGGTCCTTCCGCGACGCGCGCGCCGCCCACGCGAGGAGCCGACCGTCGTGCGAGAACACCTCGTACGACCGCCCCGACTCGCTGCGCGGGAAGTCGCCGCCGACGTAGAGCTTGGCCGTGCGCTTGACGGGAACGCGGTCGTCACTCATGCCGCCCCCCCGTCCAGGTCGAGGTACGGCTCGAGCCCGTGGCGGCCGCCCTCGCGACCGAAGCCGCTCTCCTTGTAGCCGCCGAACGGCGACGAGGGGTCGAAGCGGTTGAACGTGTTCGCCCATACCACGCCGGCCTTCATCCGCTCGGCCATCC
Organism: Actinomycetota bacterium; assembly: GCA_035718185.1. Lineage (GTDB taxonomy): Bacteria > Actinomycetota > UBA4738 > UBA4738 > HRBIN12 > HRBIN12. The sequence continues at coordinate 670 of DASTHN010000158.1, read as the reverse complement.
ACAGGATCCGCGAGCCCTTGTCCGTCCAGATCCCCGCCGAGAGCCCGTATTCGGTGTTGTTCGCCTTCTCGACCGCCTCTTCTGGCGTCCGGAACGTGAGGATCGACAGCACCGGTCCGAAGATCTCCTCCCGCGCGATCCGATGCGACTGCGAGACGTTCGTGAACAGCGTGGGCCGGAACCAGAACCCGCGCTCGGGGAGGACACACTCCGGCTGGAAGATCTCGGCACCTTCGTCGATCCCGCTCTGCACCAGCTCGGTGATCTTCTCGAGCTGATCGCGGTTGTTGATCGCGCCGACGTCGGTGTTCTTGTCGAGCGGGTCGCCTACGCGCAGCGTCGACAGCCTCGCCTTCAACTTCTCGACGACCAGGTCCGAGACCGACTCCTGGACGAACAGCCTCGAGCCCGCGCAGCACACCTCGCCCTGGTTGAAGAAGATGCCGTTGATGATGCCCTCGACCGCCTGGTCGAGGGCCGCGTCCTCGAACACGATGTTGGCGGCCTTCCCGCCGAGCTCGAGGGTGAGCGCCTTGTCGGTCCCGGCGACCGCCTTCTGGATCCGCTTGCCGATCTCCGTGGAACCCGTGAACGCGACCTTGGCGACGTCCTTGTGGGTCACGAGGTGCATGCCCATGTCGCCCGGGCCGGTGACGATGTTGACGACGCC
>DASTHN010000157.1:0-5918 GCA_035718185.1 Actinomycetota bacterium | reverse complement strand
CCCAGCATCTGACCTGCGGCAAGTTCAACGGAAGCCGGGGGCGGAGCCGCGCAGGTGCTCCAGGTGGCCGTTGATCGCTTCGGTTGGACCGTTGCCGGTGTATGAGGGTGCGTCGGGTTCGCGCTCACGGTCTTGCCGCATCAGTTCGGCAAGCGCCTCAGACGGCTCGACCCTCGACCAATCGATCCCGCTCATCTCTCCACTGTTGCCGTTCTAGGCGACGGAGGGAAGGGCGTCGGTCCGCCGATCTTGCGTCACCGTTCGGAGTGGACTTCTTCGCGTACCCGCTCAGATCGGTCAACGGCGCACCCGATAGCGCAGGTGAAGCACCCGGTTGCCCTGGATCACCACGTCAGGATCCTCCAACAGGTGCTGCGCATGGACCGACCCGAAGTAGCGCTTGCCGGACCCGAACACGACGGGTACGACGTCCATGCGCACCTCGTCGATCAGGCCCGCGGCAAGCACCTGGCCACCGACGTCGCCAGCGGCGACCTCGACCATGCGGTCACCCGCGAGCTCCTGCGCCTTGGCCACGGCTGCCTCGCCGCCGTCGACGAAGTAGAACGGCGCCTCGGGATGCCAGCCCTCGGGCCTGCCCCGGTGAGTCACGACGACGACGTGGTCGACCCCGCCCGGAGGCTTCCCATCCCAGCCGTCCGTCATGTCGAAGACGTGGCGCCCGACGATCGTCGCCCCGATCTGGTCCCAGTACGGCCGGGTGTAGTCGTAGGACGCCTGCGACACCTTCAACTCGCCGCTCTCGTCCAACGGGACGTCACCGCTGAGCAACCAGTCGAACAGCGGTCCAGGCTGGTCGCTCTCGTCCGCGATGAAACCGTCTACCGACACCGAGGCGTACATCACCACTTTGCCCACGGGGCGCTCCTCTGCTTTGGGTGCCCTGAGATTAGCGTTTCGTGAGCTATCGCTCTTGTAAGAGATCAATCGCCGGGCAGCGGCCAGCTGTCCAGCACGTGGCCGGGATGTTCGCGCAGGAACCGCCGCCGGACTTCGACGTACCGGTTCGGCGTGGGCCCGGTGAACGCCCGGAACTCGTGGCCGAAGTGGGCCTGGTCCAAGTAGCATGCGCCATAGGCGAGGTCGCCCCAGTATCGATCGGTCCCCACGACAGCCCGAGGACGGCGGAGGAACGACTCGACGCCGCGGAGCATGCCTTCTTCGTCGCTGCAGGAGACTGGGCCTTCGCCAACGCCGACGTCCTCGCGGGTAGCGGTGCTGCGGCCTTCTGTGGCGCTCACAGGCCTCAGAACGGCGCTGCTGATCGGCTGCACGCAGGCACGTTTCGCGCCACTGCTGTCGAAATGCCTCCGCAGCGCGTGGTACAAGAAGGTCAGCTCGACACGTCCAGAAGCAACCTGTGGGTCACGACAGGTTCCTCATCGCCACCCTGGCACGTTCCCCGCTCGCTCGAGCCACGAGCGGATCTCCGGTCGCTGCGCCCCCTCCAACGCCTTCACCTTGACGTAGCGGGACCGGTCGGTGTCGCCGAGCGGCGGCGGAGGATCGAAGTCAGCGCCTCCGAAGAAGACGACGTTCACGGAGACGTCGTAGGCGACCATCTCGATGACCCAGCCGAGTTCCGGTGTGCCGTAGTAGGCCTTCTTCCACTTGACTGCGTAGCGAAGGCCGGGGATCGCCTTGCGGATCGCCTCGTCCAGATACTCGACGATCGGAGCGAGATCCGGCATGACACGCCGCATCCAGTCGTCGATCTCGGCGTGGCTTTCCGACGGTACGGGCGGCGTTCGGGTCGAGATCGGCTTGCGTGACTTCCCCATCGTCGCATGCTATCCGTCCGCGATGTCGGCTGGGATCGGAGCACCCGGACAGCTGATCCGCGTTTCGGTCAGGCGCGCGAAGGGCCAGGTAGCTCGCAGGCCCGCAGCTGCCTCGTCCGCTCGGTACACAGCCGACACCTCGACACGTCCAGGAGCAGACGATGCATCCGGCGAGCCTACCGAGCGCCGCCCGCCGCCGTCCGCCTCATCCCTCGCCCGGCCAGGGGCGTTCGAGCGCGTCCAGCAGGTCGAGGTCACCCGGCGAATGTCCGCACTCGGTCAGGTACCGGGCAAGCTCGCTGCGATGCTGCGTGCCGTGGTTCACGACGTGGGCGAGGATCAGCCAACGGGGAAGGACGTCCTCGGGGTCGTCGCTCATCGCCAGGTGCTCGCTCAACGCGCCCTGGTCGAGCGACTCCACGTACCGGCGCAGGTGCGCGTCCTCCTCCAGACAGAACGCGTGGATCGACGGCAGATCGTCGAGCACGAACCCGTGGTCCCACACGTACGTGTCCCCGATGTCGTTCCCGAGGCAGAACTGGCGCCAGCTCCAGTCGACGTCCACCAGGTGCCGGAGCGTCTGGAAGGCGCTGTCGTGATCGAGCGTCGCCGTCCGCCGGAGCTCCTCGTCCGAGAGACGTCCGGCGGTGGTCAGGATGAGGTCGTTCGCCCACGCGTGGTACCGGACGGATGCGAGCAGAGCCTCGCCATCCATCTCCCCATGCTAGCCGGGACTTCCCTGCCTAGTCGGGCGTGATCCTCGTGCCGGTCTCACCGGCCAGGGCTCGCTCGACGTTCTCGGGGTCCGTGATCACGGCGGTGCCGCCGGCATCCCGGACGAACGAGACCGCGGCGCGGATCTTCGGGGCCATGCTGCCGGCCGCGAAGTGCGTCCCCTCGGCCAGGTAGCCCTCGGCCTCGGAGACGGTCATCCGATCCAGCCACTCCTGCTCCGGCGTGCCGAAGCGCAGGGCGACCTTCTCGATGGAGGTGCTGATCACGAACAGCTCGGCGCGCAGGCGGGTGGCGAGGAGCGAGGAGGCGAGGTCCTTGTCGATCACGGCGGCGATCCCCGAGAGGTTCCCCTCGGCGTCGGCGACCACGGGGATCCCCCCGCCGCCGACCGCGATCACGACGAAGCCATCGCGCAGGAGCGCCCTGATCGAGTCCTCCTCGACGATCCGTATCGGCCGGGGCGACGGGACCACGCGGCGCCACCCGCGGCCGGCGTCCTCGACCACGCTCCAGCCCTCCTCGTCCCGGCGGCGGACGGCCTGCGGCTCGTCCATGTAGGAGCCGATCGGCTTCGTGGGGTTCTGGAACGCCGGATCGTCGGCCGAGACCTCCACCTGCGTGATCACCGTCACGGCCTCCTTGTCCATCCCGAGGCGGGCGAAGTCGTTGTGCAGGTTCTGTTGGAGGGCGTAGCCGATCGCCCCCTGCGTGTCGGCGCCGCAGACGTCGAGCGGCAACTCGTGGAGCTCGTGCGCCGCGAGCTCGGAGCGGCGGAGGATGAACCCGACCTGCGGCCCGTTGCCGTGCGTGATGACGACGTCCCACCCGTCGCGGATCATCGCCGCGATGTGCCAGCAGGTCTCCCCGGCCGCGATGTACTGATCGCGGACGGTCTGGTGCATGCGGTCCTTGATCAGCGAGTTGCCGCCGATCGCGACCACCGCCGTCCTGTCGCCCATCGCACGCCTCCTCGGCTCGGGGAACGCCCACGGACGGGTGAACGTTACGCCATCGACGCATCGTGACCCGATAGCGGGCCGTCGTTGGCGGACGGGATCGCTCTGCGCGGGAGCGCGAACCGTGCGACACTCGCCCCTCGGTCACGAGGGTGTGGGCGAGGGGAAGGGGGTCGGTGATGGCGAAGTACCTGTTGCTGTATCACGGCGGAGGCATGCCCGAGACCGACGAGGAGACCGCGAGGGTCATGGCGGCCTGGGAGACCTGGTACGGGCAGCTCGGCGCGGCCGTGGCCGACCCGGGCAACCCGTTCACGCCCGTCGCCAAGAGCGTCGCGCCGGACGGCAGCGTGAGCGACGGCCCGGCCGGCTCGATGGCGAGCGGCTACACCGTGCTCGAGGCCGACTCGCTCGATGCAGCGACCGAGATGGCGAAGGGCTGTCCGGTCCTCGCGGGCGGGGCGACCATCTCGGTCTTCGAGACGTTCGAGGTGATGTAGCCTCCGGGTCGACATGACCACCGATCCGGTCGAGAAGGTCACCGACCAGCTCGAGGCCAAGGCAGCGGCCTTCGTGAAGGAGCAGCGGCTCCCCGGAGTCGCGGTGGGCGTCGTCCACGGCGACCGTCTCGCATGGTCCTCGGGGATCGGGTTCGCGGACGTCGCCTCTCGCCGCGGCTCCGAGGCGACCACGCTCCACCGGATCGCCTCGATCACGAAGACGTTCACCGGCACGGCGATCATGCAGCTGCGCGACGAGGGGCGCCTGCACCTGGACGACCCCGCCGTCGAGCACATCCCCGAGCTGCGGGCGGCCGCGAGCCCGTTCGGCCCGATCCAGACCGTGACGATCCGGCGGCTCCTCTCGCACGAGTCCGGCCTCGTCGGCGACCCGCCGGGGACCGACTGGACCGTGCCGATCTACGAGGGTCACGTCGAGCGGAACCTCGAGCGCGTGACCGAGATCGGTACCCGCGTCCCGCCGAACACGCAGCAGAAGTACTCGAACCTCGGCTTCCAGCTCCTCGGCGAGATCGTGGCGCGCGTGAGCGGCGTCGCGTATCCCGACTACGTCCGCGAACGGATCCTCGACCCGCTCGGCATGGCCTCGACCGCGTTCGATCCGCTACCCGACGACCTGCTCGAGCGCTGCGCGACCGGCTATGCGGCGCGGTACCTGTCCGACGAGCTCGAGCCGGCATCGATCCCGCCGATCGATTGGGCCGAGGGCGGTCTGTGGTCGTCCGTCGAGGATCTGGCGCGGTGGATCTCGTTCCAGCTCCGCGAGGACGCCGGCGCCCGGGCGGGGACGCAGGTGCTCGCCGGCTCGACGCTGAAGGAGATGCACACGCCCAGGTACCTCGGGAACGAGGAGTGGAGCGAGGCGTGGTGCATCGCCTGGTACGCGATCCGCAGGGACGGCGTGACGTGGGTGCAGCACTCGGGCGGGATCCACGGGTTCGTCTCGTGCGCCTGCTTCGATCCGAAGGAGAAGGTCGGGGCGATCGCGCTCGTGAACGGCGGGGTGGACGCCGAGGACCTCGCGATGGGGCTCGGCAGGATCGCCCGCGACGCGGTGACGGCGGCCGCGCCCACGATCGAGCCGCCGGCGACCATGCCGGATGCGTACCGGCCCCTCCTCGGGTTCTACGTCAACCCCGAGCAGGGTCTCGTGCTCCGCCTCGAGTGGCGCGATGCGGCGCTGGTCCTGCTCGACACGTCGGACGCGGCGTGGCGGCGTACGCTCGCGCCGACCGAGGAAGCGGACGTGTTCCTGGTGGAGCCAGGCGTGCGCGAGTCGGGAGAGCCGGCGAGGTTCCGCCGCAACGCGAAGGGCAAGGTTACCTCGGTCCACCTGGCGTCCGAGACGCACGTGCGCCTGGACCCCGTCGAGTGACGGGGGTCAGGGCGGCGGCGGGAGTTCCTGCTCGACCAGCCCCTCGTCCGGCGCGCGGTCGATGCACGTCCTCGGGCACGCGCTGCCGGTGAACAGCGAGCTCGCCGACCAGCGGAACGACGTGCGGCCATCGCCGAACCGCACGGCGTCGAGCGGCAGCGCGATCCCCGCACCGTCCGGGCCCGCCTTCCACGCGTCGAGCACGGCGATCCTCGCCTGTGAGCCGTCGCGGCGCGTGCGAAGCAGGAGGCCCTCGAGCGCCCGGCCCGTCGAGCGGATCATCGCGACGTAGTCGGTCTGCTCGTCTCGGCGCGTGTCCAGCTCGACCAGCAGGTAGCCGCGGTCCCACAGCTCTCGGGGTTTCCACTCCCGGAACGTCCGGAGGGTCCACAGGAACGGGTCGGCGTCGTGCTCGAGCAGCACCCGCTCCAGGTCCAGGCGCCCGTCGACGTCGTCCGGGTCGGTCAGATCCGTGTGGCTCGCCCATGCCGGTGCGGCGCCGAGCACGACGAGCGCGACGGCGAGCGCG
>DASTHN010000156.1:0-9996 GCA_035718185.1 Actinomycetota bacterium | reverse complement strand
GGGGCGGCCGTTCCGCGTTCGGACGCCGCGCCCGCGTTCGATGCCCGAATCGTCGCGCTCGCTAGACTCGTCGGCGGTGGCCTGCCCGAGCGGACGAAGGGGCACGCCTGGAGAGCGTGTAGGCGGGCAACCGCCTCGCGGGTTCGAATCCCGCGGCCACCGCCAGCCCGCAAACGATGTCGCCGACCCCCTTCGTCCTCACGTCGGCACGATGACGCGAAACGGGGGCGGCAGGCTGACACACAAGGCACGTGGAGACCCGCTGTCCCCGGGATGACCCCGCCGCGGTTGACGCGGAAGAGGTCAGAGGTTCAGATCCTCCAGCGCCTACCCCTGGGTGCGGCGCCTGTCCGTGGGTCAGGCCTCGCAGCCGCGGAGGGCGTCGGCGCCCGGGCCGCCGATGCAGACGTCCCGTCCGGGTCCGCCGATCAGCTCGTCCCTCCCGGAGCGTCCCCGCAGCGTGTCGTCCCCGTCGAAGCCCTCGAGGACGTCGCGGCCGCTCCCGCCCATCGCTCGGTCTCGCCCGTGTCCCCCGAGGAACGTGACCTTTCGCCCGCTGAGGTTCACGTAGCGGAGTGCTCCGACCCAACCCCGAGCATCGACGATCCCGCCGGCCGCCGCGTCGATCCGCCAGTAGACGGCGGCGCTCTCGATGTTCGACAGCGTGAAGTTCGCGCTCTCCGTGGTCGCCAGCCCGGGATCGAGATCGACGTCGGCGGAGGTCTGGATCTCGATGGTGTCTGTGCCGGCTCCTCCGTCGAAGGAGCCGCTGTAGGCACCTGCGAGCACGAGGGTATCGTCGGCCGAACCGCTCAGGACCGTGACGTCGGCCCGAACGTCGATCCGCTGCGGTCCGGTGAAGGCGGACCCGTCATAGGTGGCCTCCACCACGCCCAACGAGGCTCGTTCGATACTGGCGAGGGTGTCGGTCCCGTTGCCCGCGACGAGTTGCCCATCGGTCAGGGTCACGGCGCCCGGGTACGAACCCTCGAGGGTGTCGATGCCTCTGCCGCCGCGGACATCATCGGTTCCCGCATCGCCGGCGAGCCGGTCCGGGCCCCGACGCCCGAGGACCGTGTCGCTGCCGCTCCCGCCGTTCAGGATCGCCCCCACCGGAGACGCCGTCAGCGTGTCCTCACCGCTGCCCGTCGAGACGCTCGGCGCGACCATCTCGGGGAAGTCCGCCGCCGTGACCCCAGACAGGTCCACGACGTCTGCTCCGCCGCGGGTCGCGATCGCGATCGAGACGAGGCGGGCGCAGTCCAGCGGCCGGGCGAATGGCGGAGTGCCTCCGTTGACCTTGACGTGCCCGTTCTCACACGTCAGGACGAGCGTGTCGTCCTCCCACTCGCCGTCGATGTGGAGCACGCGGTCGTACAGGGAATAGCCGGGCGAAGCGTGTGCGCTCGGCGCCTGGAGCACGATCGACCCGACGACCGCCATCGCGACCAGCAGCGGCACGAAGGGACGTCCAGAGGTGCTGCCAGTTGGCCGTCCAGGCACCACGGCCTCCTGCACGCTCGAGGGATGCGAGCCCATGATGCACCCGCCCTCGCTCGCATGCAAAGGCGAGCGAGACGAGGATCACGCAACGGGCGCGCGCGGCAACAGCGGCTTCGACCAGCGCGTGTACGAGCGCCGGACGTGCATCCCGACCTTCTCGTAGAGGGACAGCGCCCCCGTGCGCGAGTTCGTCGAGAGACCGCAGGCGCGCTTGCCGCTCGCGTACGCCGCGCCGAACGCGGTATGGAGGAGCGCTCGCGCGATCCCGCGGTGCCGGTGACTGGCCTTCGTGGCGAGCTGCTGCACCCACCCCTCGTCCGCGTCGGGGTAGTCGAGGTAGGTGATCGCGCCGACGAGCTCGTCGCCCGCGAACGCGAGCGGCGACAGCTCGGGCGCGAAGGCCGGATGGGCGGGGAACTGGCTGACCCACTCCTCGAACGACTGGGGGGTCCGATCGATCCACTCGGTGAACGCATCCTCGATCACGTGATACGCGGCGCGCTCGTCCCGCCCGCGCTCGAACGGGCGGATCGTGATGCCCTCGGGCTGAGAGGGCTCGGGGGGCGGGCCGTCGTCGAACCGGATCTGGAGGAGCCACGCGGTCTCCGTGGGACCGTACCCGTTGCGGCGGAACAGCGCCGCAGCGGCGACGTTCGTATCGGTCACCATCTGGTCGACCGAGCGCCGGCCGGCCTCGCGCGCCCGGTCCTCGGTCCAGCGCAGGAGCGCCGTGCCGATCCCGCGGCCGCGATGGCTCGGTCGGGTGTCCGCCTCCCCGCGGGTGTCGTGCACCTCCGCCCATCCGACCAGCTCGTCACCGTCGAAGACGAGGACGCAGTCGAGCGCCGGGTCGTATCCCGCCTGGCCGAACGCCATCTCGACGTCGCCAGGATCGATCTCGGCCTCGCCGTCCAGGTCGAGCTCGCACGCGGCGATGAGCTCGGTGATCTCGGCCACGTCCTCACGGCTCGCCGGCCGCGAGGTCAGGCCGTCGGGGAGGCCGCGGGGGTCCATCCGGGACAGCGTACCGGCGCGACCGGGCCGGGCGGTCGCTCGAGCGTCTCGAGCACGCGGATGACGTCGTCGAAGTCCTCCCACGGCCGGAAGGGGACGCCGTCGGCCTCGCAGATCGGGACGAGCGAGAGCTTTGCGAAGACCACGTCCGCATAGAGGGCGCCGTACCGGTCGGACTGCCCCTCGCCGACGAACGCGACCGGACCGTGGCTCGCCTGGAAGCGCTGGACCGCGAGCATCTTGCACGTCCCGCAGCCGACGCACTCGGGGTGGCCGTTCGGATGCCGGAGCTGGGGGCGTCCGCCGTCGAACGCGAGCTCGTTCGTGACCACCTCCAGATGCCCGAGACCCGCATCCTCGAGGATCGGGCGGATGTAGAACGCGAACCCGTCCGAGACCAGCGCGAGCGGCAGGTCCCGCGTCTCCGCCCAGGCGACGAACCGTGGGAACGTCGGGTCGAGCTCCGCGTGCGCGAGCGCGTACGCGAGCATCTCCTCGAGCGAGCCCGAGAGCATCGCGGCCTGGTGCCCGGCCGCCTCGCGCAGGCCCATCTCGCCGCGGTCGACCGCGTCGTCGAACTGGGGCCAGGAGGGCTCGCCGAAGGCCTTCAGGAGCTCCTCGGACACGTCCTGCAGGCAGGCGGTCCCGTCGAAGTCGACGACGAGGGCGCGGACCGGCGACATCTCGGCGCCAGCCTATCCGCCGAGCGCTACGAGGCCTCCTCCAGGGCCTCGAAGAACTGGCTGTAGTACAGGCCGTGGTAGAAGCCGCCGCGCTCGAGCAGCTCCTCGTGGTTCCCCTGCTCGACGATCATGCCCCGATCCATCACCAGGATCGTGTGCGCGCCGCGGATCGTCGAGAGGCGGTGCGCGATCACGAAGCTCGTGCGGTCGCGCATCAGCTCCGCCATCGCGTCCTGGATCAGGACCTCCGTGCGGGTGTCGACGGAGCTGGTCGCCTCGTCGAGGATCAGGATCTGCGGGTCCAGCAGGAATGCGCGCGCGATCGTGAGCAACTGCTTCTCGCCCTGGGACACGTTCGACGAGTCGTCGTCGACCACCGTGTCGTAGCCCTCGGGGAGCGTGTGGACGAAGTGGTCGACGCGTGCCGCACGCGCGGCCGCCTCCATCTGCTCCTCGGTGGCCGACCCGCGGCCGTAGGCGATGTTCTCTCGGATCGTCCCGCGGAACAGCCACGGGTCCTGGAGCACCATCCCGAACAGCCGCCGCAGCCCGCTCCGGGTCATCCGCCTCGTGTCCACGCCGTCGAGCGCGATCGTCCCCTCGTCGAGCTCGTAGAAGCGTAGGAGCAGGTTCACGAGCGTCGTCTTCCCGGCGCCGGTCGGGCCGACGATCGCGACGGTCTCTCCGGCCGGGACGTTCAGGTTCAGATCCTCGATCAGCGGGACGTCCGGCAGGTAGCGGAAGGAGACGTCCGTCAGGGTGATGTGGCCCTCGGTCGTCTCGAGGGTGACCGGCTCGGCCGTGTCGGGCTCCTCCTCCGGCTCGTCGAGGAACTCGAACACGCGCTCGGCGCTCGCGACCGTGGATTGCAGGATGTTCATGATGGCTGCGGTCTGCGTGATCGGCTGCGTGAACTGGCGCGAGTACTGGATGAACGCCTGGACGTCGCCCAGCGAGATCCGTCCGTTCGCCACCATGAGCCCGCCGACGACGCAGATCGCCACGTAGTTGAGGTTCGAGATGAAGAACATCGCCGGCTGGATGATCCCCGAGATGAACTGCGCCCTGAAGCTCGCCTCGTACAGCTCTCGGTTCATGCCGTCGAACGCCAGGGCGGCGCGACGCTGCTTCCCGAAGACCTTCACGATGTTGTGTCCGGTGAAGACCTCCTCGATGTAGCCGTCGACCTCGCCCGTCATCCGCCACTGGTTCGCGAACTGGACCTGTGAGCGCTTCGCGATCTGGACCGTGACGTAGAACGACACCGGCACGGCGACCACCGAGAGGAGCGCGAGCAGCGGGCTGATCGTCAGCATCATGATCAGCACGCCCACGATCGTGAGCAACGCCCACACGATCTGCGTGAGGCCCTGCTGCAGCGTCGTCGCGATGTTGTCGATGTCGTTCGTCACCCTCGACAGCACGTCGCCTCGCGGCGTGTCATCGAAGAATCGCAGCGGGAGACGTCCGAGCTTGCGGTCGACGTCCTCCCGGAGCCGGAACATCGTCCGCTGCGCGATGCCCGCCATCAGGTACTGCTGGGACCACCCGAACGCCGAGCTGATCAGGTAGACGGCCGCGAGGGTGGCCAAGATCGTGCCGATCCGCGCGTAGTCGACCTCGGCGCCGGGATCCAGCTCCATGCCCGAGAGCATCTCGGCGAGCTGGTCGTTGCCCTGTGCGCGCAGCCGGGCGACGACCTGCTCCTGCGTGGCCCCCTCCGGCAGTTGCTGGTTGACCACGCCCTCGAACAGGACGTCCGTCGCGTTGCCGAGCAGCCTCGGCCCGGTGATCGCGAAGACCACGCTGAGCGCGCCGAGGAGCACGACCGCGACGAGCATCGTGCGCTCCGGGCTCAGGCGCCGGGCGAGCCGTCCGGCGGAGCCGCGGAAGTCGTTCGCCTTCGCGGGTGGGCCCATCATGCCCGGATGGAAGCCGGGCCCGGCCATCCGCGGACGCCGCGCCGCCTGGTCCGATCCTCGGTGGCCGACGCTCACGCGGCCTCCTCGGGTGAGAGCTGCGAGTAGACGATCTCGCGGTAGGTCTCGCAGGTCTCGAGCAGCTCCGCGTGCGTGCCGACGCCGGCGAGGGTGCCCTCGGCCATCACGACGATCCGGTCGGCGTGCATGATGGTCCCCACGCGCTGCGCCACGATCAGGACGGTCGCGTCGGCCGTCTCGGTCCGCAGGGCGGCTCGGAGCCGAGCGTCGGTCGTGAAGTCCAGCGCCGAGAAGCTGTCGTCGAAGATGTAGGTGTCCGGGCGCTTCGCGATCGCGCGTGCGATCGCGATCCGCTGTCGCTGGCCGCCCGAGAGGTTCGATCCGCCCTGCGTGATCGGCGCCTCGAGCCCTCCCTCCATCTCCTCGACGAAGGCCTTCGCCTGGGCGACCTCGAGCGCGTGCCAGACCTCTTCGTCGCTGGCGTCCTCCCGGCCGTCACGCACGTTGCTGGCGACGGTCCCCGAGAACAGGAACGCACGCTGGGGCACCAGCCCGATCCTGGCCCACACGTCCTGCTGCCCAAGGTCGCGGACGTCGATGCCGTCGATCAGGACCTGTCCGCCCGTCACGTCGAACAGTCGCGGCAGCAGGTTCACCAGCGTCGACTTGCCGCTCCCGGTGCTGCCGACGATCGCCGTCGTCTCGCCCCGGCCCGCCGAGAACGAGATCCGCGACAGCACCGGCTCCTCCGCGCCCGGGTACCGGAACTCGACGTCGCGGAACTCGAGCGTGCCCAGGCGCTCGGGCGGCGGGACGGGCGACGTGGGGTCGACGATCGACGGCGCGACGTCCAGGACCTCCTCGATCCGGTCCCCGGACGCCGCAGCTCGCGGGAGCATCACGAACACCATCGAGGCCATGAGGATCGAGAACAGGATCTGCATCAGGTAGGTGAGGAAGGCGGTCAGGTTCCCGATCGACATGTCCCCGTGGCCGACCTGGATGCTCCCGAACCACATCACCGCGACGGTCGACAGGTTCACGATCAGCATGACCGACGGCATCATCAGCGCGAAGAGCCGCGTCACGCGCAGCGTCGTCGCCGTCAGGTCGCCGTTCGCGCCCTCGAAGCGGACCTCCTCGTGCTCCGTCCGGTCGAACGCCCGGATCACGCGGATGCCGGACAGCTTCTCGCGCAGGATGCGGTTGATGGTGTCGAGCTTCGCCTGCATCGCGCGGAACATCGGCAGGGCCTTCGAGGCGATCAGCGCGATGAACGCCGCCATGACCGGCAGGATCACGACGAGCAGGAGCGACAGGCGCGCGTTCATCCGCAGGGCCATGAAGATGCCGCCGAGCATCATGATCGGGGCCGCGATCATCAGGGTCAGCGCCATCATCAGCAGCATCTGCACCTGCTGGACGTCGTTCGTGCCTCGCGTGATCAGCGACGCCGTCCCGAACCGGTTGACCTCATCCTGCGAGAAGGACTGGACCTGTCCGAAGATCGCGTCCCGGAGGTCCCGCCCGAGCCCCATCGCGACCCTGGCGCTCCAGTAGACGGCGATCACCGCCGCCACACCCATCAGGAGCGTCACGACGAGCATCACGACCCCGAGCGACACGATCGCCTGCGTGTCGCCCTTGGCGACCCCGTCGTTGATGATGTCGGCGTTGAGCGTCGGCAGGTACAGGTTCGCTATCGACTGGACCAGCACCAGGGCGACCACGACCGCGAGCTGCCGCCGGTAGGGGCGGAGGAACCGGGTCAGCAGACGCTTCAAGCGCGGGTCCTTCCTCGTGGCCCGGCGTCGCGTCGACGCCGGTCGTCAGCAACGATACTGGGCGCCGTGGCCAACGTCGGGGGGTGGCGGGAACGCGTGCTGACGGCATCTGCGCTGGCCGTCCGCCGGCGGTGCGAGGGCGTCCCGGGCGCCGAGGTGCTCGAGCGCGACGGGCTGATCCTGTCGCTCACGAACGTCCCCGAGCCCTCGCTCAACTCGGCGTTCGTGGAGCGCGAGCCGGTCGACCCGGCCGGTGCGCTCGCGTGGGCCGAGGAGGAGATGGGCCGCCGAGGCCACGACCTCGGGATCGACCTCCCGTCGGGGCGCTGGCCGGAGCTCGATCGCGCGATCCGCGAGGCCGGCCTCGAGCTCCTGCTCTCGCGGCCGGTGATGGTCGCGGACCTCGGGTCGCTGCCCGAGGTGCCCGCAACGCCGGAGGTCCGGATCCGGCCGGTGGACGGGCGGGACGAGGCGCTCGTGCTCGCGCGCGTCGACGCCGCGGCGTTCGGGACCCGCCCCGAGATCTCGGAGTCGGCGTTCGCGCCCGGCCTGGTCGGCGTCGAGGGGGCCCTGGGATACCTCGCGTGGGAGGGGGACCGGGCGCTCGGGTGCTCGGTCGCCCAGGAGGGCGCGGGTGCGACCGGGGTGTTCGGTGTCGGCGTGCTGCCCGAGGCCCGCCGGCGCGGGATCGGCGCGGCGCTCACCGTGGCGGCCGCCAGGGCCTTCCCGGCCGATCTGTCCTGGCTCGTCCCGTCCGAGATGGCCCGGCCGATGTACGAGCGCCTCGGCTTCCGCGACCTCGAGCCGTGGCAGGTGTGGATCCGCCGCGGGCCGTGAGCCGCCCCTGTCGGGGGCGGCCGTATACTCGACCGCGGTGGCCGTGCTAGGCGGGGAGCTAGCGGTGCCCTGTACCCGCGATCCGCTTCAGCGGGGCTGAATCCCCGCCCGAGGCCCGTCGGGTCCGAGTCTGCTCCCGGCACGGAGCGTTGAAGGTTGGGTCCCGCGCGACGTCATCCCGTGAACCCGGTCAGGTCCGGAAGGAAGCAGCCGTAAGCGGGGCGTGACGGGTGCCGCGGGCGTGCCTGACCGGAGCTACCGGCCGGTGACGCGATCGAGTCCGATGCGGTCGACGGCGGGTGCGCGGCCACCACTATCATCTCCCGACGGACTTCCCCGGCGGAGCAGGAGAAGGGGATCGCGCGTGGCCGAGTACCAGTCCCTCTACCGGAAGTACCGGCCGCAGGGCCCGCTGGAGGTCCTGGGCCAGGAGCACGTCGTCCGCGCGCTGATGGGCTCGGTCCGGGAGGGGCGGCTCGCGCACGCGTTCCTGTTCTGCGGTCCCCGGGGAACCGGCAAGACCTCGACCGCGCGGATCCTCGCGAAGATGGTCAACTGCGAGCAGGGTCCCACGGCCGAGCCCTGCGGCGCCTGCGAGCAGTGCCTGGCGATCCGCGAGGGCCAGCACCTGGACGTCGTCGAGATCGACGCCGCCAGCCACGGCGGGGTCGACGACGCGCGCGACCTCCGCGAGAAGGCGCCGACGGCACCGGTCCAGGGCCGCGAGAAGGTCTACATCATCGACGAGGCGCAGCGCCTGTCGCGCGAGGCGTTCGACGCCCTGCTGAAGGTCTTCGAGGAGCCGCCGCCCGGCGTGCGGTTCGTGCTCGCCACGACCGAGCCCCACAAGATGCCGGCCACGATCATCGGCCGGTGCCAGCGCTTCGACTTCCGCCGCGGCGCGATGGACGTCGTCGCTGACCACCTGCTGAGGGTGGCGAACGACGAGGGCATCGAGGTCACGCGCGGGGCCGCCCAGGCGATGGCCCGCCAGTCCGAGGGCTCGTTCCGCGACGCGCTGTCGCTGCTCGACCAGGTCTCGGTGCTCGGGGCCGGGACCGTCGACGAGGGGACGGTCGCCTCGCTGATCGGGGTCGGGCGCTCGGACGTCATGTTCGCGCTCGCCGACGCCGTGAGCGTGGGGGACGCCCGCGGCGTCTTCGAGGTCGTGAACGGGATCGTCCAGGAGGGCCAGGACCTGCGCCACGTCACCAGCGAGGCCCTCGCGCACTTCCGGAACCTGCTGCTCGTGAAGACCGCGCCGGGCCAGCACGACCTGATCGACGCGACCGAGAGCGAGGTCGAGCGGCTCTCGGCCCAGGCGGCCAAGCTCTCCGAGGCCGAGCTGGCCCGGATCATCTCGCTGCTGCTCGACGCGCAGACCGACATGCGGTGGACGACGTCGCCCCGGCTGTCGTTGGAGCTTGCGCTGGTTCGGGCGACGATGCCGGAGACCGACGCCAATCCCGCCGCGCTCATCTCGCGGCTCGAGCGGCTCGAGCGGATATCGGGGATCGAGGTCTCGGGCGGGGGGGCTGTGGCTCCGGGACTGTATCCGCGACCTGGGGCAGGGACTGGGGAGACCGCTTCGGCGACGACGGTTCCCGACGGGGACTCAGGCAGTCCCTCCGCCACGGCCCCCGAGCCGGCACCGTCCTCGGGACGTACCGAGAAGCCCAAGCCCCGACGCGCTGCGAAGACCGAGCCCGAGCCCTCGGAAGCCACGCCGTCCGCCGCCGCCTCCACCGGCCAAGCTCCGTCAGGGCCGGCTTCGACGCCCAGTCAGCCTGTTGTCGGGGCGGGGACTTCGGCGGTGGATGTCGCGATGATCAGGGGGAATTGGCAGGGGTTGATCTCGGAGTTGCGGTCGCAGGGGAAGGCTGTGTTGCCGAGCTTCTTGGAGATCGCGACGCCGGCTTCGTTCGATGGGGAGACGTTGGAGTTGGTCTTCCCGCCGGATCGGAAGTTCGGGGTGGCGAAGGTGGAGGAGCGGGAGGGGGAGCTCCGGGACGCGCTCGTCGCGCTGTTCGGGGTCTCGCCGAAGATCCGGTGCGTGGTGCGGGAGCCGGTGGCCGGGGTGGTCGAGATCCCCGAGGAGGATCCGCCGTTGTCGGAGGAGGAGGCGCTCGCGCGGCTGACGGCCGAGCTGGGGGCCAAGCCGGCGGAACAACGGGACGAGGGCTAGGTGTACGAGGGGCCGATCCAGGAGCTCATCGACGAGCTCTCGCGGCTGCC
>DASTHN010000155.1:0-20711 GCA_035718185.1 Actinomycetota bacterium | reverse complement strand
CCCCCCCCGCGACCAGGTGGGCGACGCCGATCGCGACCCCGCCGACGACCAGGCCGATCACGGCACCTCGCCAGGCGCCTGCGGTCGGTGCGACGGGTCGCTCGCCGGTCGGTCCCATCATCGTCGTGGGGTGGGCGGGGGCGCGCGGCCGATGCCCGCCCACGAGGAGCCTCTCACGATGCGTGCGAGAGGTTGTTCGTCGCGCCGAACGCCCCGGAGCCGTCGCGCCTGGTCGCCGTTGGGAGTAGCGTTGGACCCCGCCGTCGCGCGCCAAGGAGGTCACCGTGCCCGAGCCCTCGATCGAGCGCCGAACACCGCTCAGTCGGCGCCAGTTCCTGCAACGAGCCGGGATGACCGGCATCGCGCTCCCGTCCATGGCGGCGATCCTCGCGGCGTGCGGGAGCGACAACGGCGGCACCGGGGGCGGCGGCACGACCCCGACCCCGACCCTGGCGCTGGCCCGCCCCGACAACCCCGTGACGCTGCCGATGTTCGACTCGAACCCTCCGATCGCGGACGGGCTGTCGCCCGAGGCCGGCCCGCTCCGGATCATCGGGTACGCCGACTACATCTGGAACCGGGTCCTCAAGAAGTTCACGAACGAGTTCGGGGCGGAGATCGAGTGGACCGAGTACGCGACCCCGGAGGAGATGGTGCGCGAGATCCAGGCCCACGGCGCGGACTTCGACCTGTGGGTCACGACCACGATCGAGAACCTCGGGAAGGTGGCGACGGCCCAGCTGATCCAGCCGCTCAACCACTCGTACCTCCCGAACGTCGAGGCGAACGCGTGGGACGGGGTCAAGAGCCAGTACTTCGACGTCGGGTCCCAGTACTCCGTCCCCTACACGATCTACTCGACGGGGATCGCGTACCGGAACGACCTCGTGACCGACGACGTCGCCGCGATGGACAACCCGTACGACATCTTCTTCGACACGAGGTACGCGGGGCAGACGCACCTGCTGAACGGCGCCCGCGACACGCTGTCGGTGCCGCTGCTCCGGATGGGGCAGGACATCAACACGGACGACCCCGCCGTTCTGGACCAGGCCAAGCAGATGCTCCTGGACGGCGTGGCGTCGATGAACTGGAAGTTCGACCACGTCGACTACAACGAGCTCAACAACCAGTTCGCGATCCACCACACGTGGAACGGACAGCTGACCTACTACATCTACTACCTGCCCCAGGACGTCGCGATCGACCAGTTCACGTGGGTGTTCCCACCGCAGGAGGCGGGCGGCAAGGCCGGCATCCTGACGACCGACGTCTTCGCGATCCCCAAGGGTGCGAAGAACCCCGTCCTCGCGCACGCGATGATCAACATGCTGTACGACGCGGACATCGCGCTGGAGAACTACAGCTACGAGGGGTTCCAGCCGCCGAACAAGGCCTTCAGCGCCGACAAGGTCGTCGCGGACGGCATCGTCCCCGAGAACCTGCGGAACACCCTGATCAGCGAGGACCACCTGCCGCTCGGCAGCAACCCGCTCGAGGTCCAGGAGTACGAGCTCGCGCCGTCGACGAACCAGCTGTACCAGCAGATCTACACGGAAGTGACCGGCGGGGTCTGAGCCGGGCGCCGCGAGACCGTGCCTGAGGGTGCCGGATCGGGGACCCAGGGGGCCTGGTTCCCCCGCTGGTTCTGGCCGTCGTTCGCCGCGCCGGCGACGCTGTGGCTGATCCTGTTCTTCGTGGTGCCGTTCTACGTGATCCTGGGGATCGCGTTCGGCCAGCTGGATCAGATCTTCCTGACGCCGATCCCCGTCTACAACCCGCTGCACTGGGACCCGACGGCGTTCGTCGACGTGGTGCAGCAGTTCACCACGGGTGGGTCCATCTACCAGAGCGCGCTCTGGCACACGCTGATCTTCGTCGGGATCTCGACGCTCCTGTGCCTGCTGATCGGGTATCCGGTCGCGTACTTCATCGCCCGGCATGCGGGGCGGTCCAAGACCCTCTTCCTCGTGCTGTTCATCGCGCCCTTCTGGATCAGCTACATGATGCGGATGCTCGGCTGGATGAACCTGTTGCAGCCGAACGGGTACGTGAACCGTATCCTCCAATCGCTCGGGCTGATCGACCAGCCGATCCAATGGCTGAACGGCAAACCGCTCACGGTGATCCTCGGTCTCACGTACGGCTACATCCCGTACATGATCCTGCCGCTCTACGGGACCCTCGACAGGATCAGCTCCGGGACGCTCGAGGCCAGCCGCGACCTGGGCGCCGGGCAGACCTCGACGTTCCTGCGCGTCACGCTGCCGCTGTCGCGGCAGGGGATCCTCGCCGGCATCGTCATCGTGATGCTCCCGATGTTCGGCGACTACTACACGACGAACCTGCTCGCGAGCACGCGTAACACCGCGATGGTCGGGACGCTGATCGTCAGCTCGATGGGGAGCTCGCTCGTGCAGCAGGGGGCGTCGCTCGTGCTGCTCCTCCTGATCGCGCTGCTGTTCCCGATGCTGTACTACCTGCGCGAGACCTCCCGAGCCGCGGAGCTGGTGAGCGGCGCATGAGGCGCTTCCTCGCGTGGCTGCGGAACCCGTGGGCGAAGGCCCGGTTCCTGTGGGTCGTCGCGATCGCCTACATGGCATGGACGCTGCTCCCGGTCGGGATCGCCGTGCTGTTCTCGTTCAACTCGACCCGCGCGCTGACGGCCTGGCAGGGGTTCTCGACCCGCTGGTACGTAGGCGACGTGAACTCGGTGTGGAACGACCCGTCGCTGCGGGCGGCCCTGTTCGCGAGCCTGAAGCTCGCGTCGCTCACGGTGCTGATCGCGGTGCCGCTCGGCGTGGCCTTCGCGCTCGCGCTCGACCGGTGGCACGGGCGCACGGCCGGGACCCAGAACTTCCTGATGCTCTTCTCGTTCATCACGCCCGAGATCGCGATCGGCGTGGCGCTGTTCTTGTTCGTGGTCCAGCTCGCGACGGGGATCGGGCTGGGGTTCACGGCGCAGCTCGCCGGGCTGTCGATGTACATGATGGCCTACCCGGTCATCGTCGTCCGCGCCCGGCTGCTCACGATCGGC
Organism: Actinomycetota bacterium; assembly: GCA_035718185.1. Classification (GTDB taxonomy): domain Bacteria; phylum Actinomycetota; class UBA4738; order UBA4738; family HRBIN12; genus HRBIN12. The sequence goes on along the minus strand of DASTHN010000155.1, from coordinate 17,674 downwards.
AAGGAGTACGAGGAGGCGGCGATGGACCTGGGCGCCCCGCCGCTCGGCGCCCTCGGCCGGGTCCTGCTGCCGCTGCTGACGCCCGCGATCTTCGCGAGCGTCGCGATCGTGTTCGCCGCTGCGATCGACAACTTCGTGATCTCGTCACAGCTCTCGAGCGGCGCCGGCGACCAGACCGTGCCGATCATGATCTACAGCGCCGCCCGCCGCGGGCCGCTCCCATCGCTCAACGCGCTCGCGACGCTGACCCTGACCGCGTCGATGCTGCTGATCGGGCTCGCGGTCTGGCTCTACCGGCGCGGAACGCGCGGCGAGCGCCGCGCGCCCACGGCGCCGCCCATGATGCCGGTAGCCTGACCCGCTACGCCAGCAGCGTCGCCGAGGGGGGGTAGGGCGCCAGGATCTCGGCGCCGTCCGCCTTCACCAGGATCTCGTCCCCCAGCTTGACGCCGTGCGACGCGCCGACCTCGCCCGCGTAGATCTCGACGACCAGCGTCATGTCCTCCTCGATGACGCGGTCGGGGTTGGACTGCGCGTCCTGCGGGTGGCACACGCTCGGGCTCTCCTCCTCGAGACCGACCCCGTGGATCATGCACTCGTATCGCTGGGCCAGGTACCGCTCGGGGATCTTGGGTGCCGCCTCGGCGAGCTCCCGGCACGTCACGCCGGGGCGCACGAGCTCGGTCATCGCGGTCAGCCACTCGTGCGCGGCCCGGTACGTCGAGCGCTGGTCTGCCGTCGGCGTCACGTCGCCGCACAGGAACGTGCGCGAGACGCAGAAGAAGCACCCCTCGATCCCGACGGTGTCGGTGTCCACGAACACGAGGTCGCCCGGCTCGAGCGCCCGGTCCGCGGCCTCGGCGCGCCAGGGGTTCGTGTTCGGCCCCGAGCACACGGTGTTCGTGGCCAGGTACTCGGCCCCGCGACGGAGCATCCCGGCCGACAGCACCGCGAAGAGCTCGCGCTCGGAGATCCCCGGCACGATCGCCGCCTCGAACTCCGCCAGCGTCTCGGAGACGATCCGGCCGTTCAGACGGAACAGCAGGACCTCCTGCGGGGTCTTCACCTCCCGCGCCGCCTGGGTCGCCGGCGCCGAGTCGACGAGCTCCAGGCCCTCGGCTCGCAGGGCGAGGAATGCCGGGGTGCCCAGCCTATCCACCCCGATCCGGCCGCCACGGACCCCGAGCTCCGCGAGCGCCGCGACGGCCTCGCCGACGAACGCGCGGGCCGGCGCCGACGGGTCGTCGTAGAACTCCCACAGCCGCATCGGCCGGACGTCGGGCGCTCGCAGGCGCGAGCGGTGGACGGAGTTCGGGTGCTCGAACAGGATCGGCGCGCCCTCGGCAGGCACGACGGCGCACCGCGCGAACGTGCTCATGCTCCACACCGGCATCGCGGTGACGCCCGTTGCGTACCGCGTGTTCGGCTCGCTGAACAGGAGGCACGCATCCAGATCGTGCGCGCGCATCGCGCGCTGCAGCCTGGCGAGGCGCTCGGTCCGGAGCAGCTCGAGATCGACCTGCCCGAGCTCGACCGGAGGGACGCCCACGACTCGGCAGCCTATCCTCTCCATCTGCCGGCCTCCGGGCATCGGCTGGCGGGAGCTGGGTGATCGCCGTGCGGTACGCTGGGCCGCGTCTCCCCCCGGAGGTGGTGACCTCGACCGACCGATCCGCCCGCAGCGCCGCGGCCACCCTGGCCGCGCTCGTCCTGCTGCTCGCGACGCCCACCGCCGTGGCGCAGGAGGGCCCGGGGGTCACCGGACCGTCGGGCGCGTCGAGCGCCGGGATCGTCGTGACCCAGCCTCCCGGCACGATGCCCGGCATCGACGTCTCACACTGGAACGAGGCGATCGACTGGGCGCAGGTCGCGGCGTCGGGCACGACCTTCGCCTTCGCGAAGGCGTCCGAGGGCCGGACCTACGTCGACCCGATGTACGCGACGAACAAGACCGGGGCGGCCGCGAACGGGATCGTGTTCGGCGCCTACCACTTCGCCCGGCCGGACGACACGCGCCGGGACGCGATCCACGAGGCCGATCACTTCATCGAGACCGCGGACCTCGATCCTGGCAACCTGATCCCCGTCCTCGACATCGAGCGCACGGGCGGGCTCGGCCAGCGGAAGGTGACGAGGTGGATCCTCGCGTGGCTCGGCCGGGTGACGGAGCGCCTCGGCGTGCGCCCGATCGTCTACACGAGTCCGAACGGCTGGGCCGCGCGCACCGGCGACACGACCGCGGTCGCCGACGCCGGGTACGCGGTCCTGTGGGTCGCGCACTGGGACGTCGCGTCACCGACGGTTCCGGCCGAGGACTGGGGCGGGAACGGCTGGCGCTTCTGGCAGTACACGGACGGCGGCAGCGTGCCGGGCATCGACGGCAAGGTGGACCTGGACTGGTTCCTGGGCGACTCGTTCGCCGGCCTCACGATCCCGAGCCCCGACGTGACGCCGCCGACGGCGTCGATCGCGCCGCCGGGTGGCCCGGCCGGGGCGATCGCGATCGCGTTCGACGAGATCGTCCGCAACGTCTCGGCCGAGAACACGATCCTGTACCGGGCCGACGCCGCGGGGTTCGAGGACGTTCGGCTGATCTGTCGTTCGGGCACGGGGCAGGCCGTCGATTGCGTGACGGGCAAGGTGCGCTCGGTGCTGATGCTGCCCGTCACGCCGCTGATCCCGGGCGCGACGTACCACGCCGCGGTGGATCCCCTCGGCGTGGAGCCCGTGATCGACCGCAGCGGGAACCCGGCGGGTACGACCGCGATCGACTTCCCGGCACCGCTCGAGGTCGAGGAGGACGGCCCCGCGGTGCGATCCTCGTGGCGGACGGTCCAGAGCCGCGATGCGCGGGGGGGCTCGTACGTCGCGGAGCGGAGCGCCGGCGCCACGGCGACCTTCGTGTTCTGGGGGCGCTCCGTCACCTGGTACACGATCCGCGGCCCCGCCCAGGGCACCGCGGTCGTGTCGATCGACGGCGAGCGCGTCGGGGTGTTCGACCAGCACGCGGGGCGGACCACGTTCGGCGCGGCGCGGTCCTTCGACGGGCTGTCGGCAGGGTGGCACACGATCGCGATCCGCGTCCTGGGGGAGGGCGCCGGGAAGGACACGCTCGTCGCGGTCGACGGGTTCGGGGTCGGCAAGGAGCGCTCCTGGACGCCCCAGCTCGAGCTCTCGTTGGGGATGGTGCGGGCCACGAAGGCCTCTGGCGGGACCTACCGGGCGAGCGATGGCAAGGGCGCCAGCGTCGAGCTCACGTTCCGCGGCACCGGGGTCGAGTGGACGACCGTCCGAGGTCCCGATCAGGGCCGTGCCGAGATCTACGTGGACGGCGCGCTCGTGCGCACCGTCGACAACTACGCGAGCGAGCGGATCTTCAAGGTCGCACGGACGGTCTCGGGGCTCACCGAGGACGTGCACGAGCTCCGGATCGTCGTCCTCGGCGCGGCCCGGCCGAGGGCGGACCGCGCCCTCGTATCGGTCGACGGGTTCTCCGTGATCCCGTGACCGTCGAGCGGGTCGCCGGATGGGTGACCCAGGCCGACCGCATCACCGTCCTCACCGGCGCCGGCATCAGTACCGAGTCGGGGATCCCCGACTACCGCGGTCCGAACGGCGTGTGGACCAAGGACCCCGCGAAGATGCGCCTCGTCACGATCGAGGACTACCTGGCCGACCCGCAGGTCCGCGTGGAGGCGTGGCAGGAGCGGCTGCACCATCCGGCCTGGACCGCGGAGCCGGGGGCCGGGCACCGCGCGCTCGTGGACCTGGAGCGAGCCGGCAAACTGGTCGCGCTGATCACGCAGAACGTCGACAGCCTTCACCAGGCCGCCGGCTCGAGCCCGGACCTCGTGCTCGAGCTCCACGGCACGCTCCACCTCGCCCGTTGCCTCGAGTGTGGCTACGAGACGCCGATGTCCGAGCAGCTCGACCGCGTCCGCGCCGGCGAGGCCGACCCGTCCTGTGCCCGGTGCGGCGGGATCCAGCGCTCGGCCACGGTGGCGTTCGGGCAATCGCTGGACCCCGAGGTCCTGGCGCGAGCGCAGGCCGCGGCCAAGGCGTGCGAGCTGTTCCTGGCGGTCGGCACGTCGCTCACGGTCCAGCCGGCGGCCGCCCTGCCGGACCTGGCGCTACGGGCGCGCGCGCGGCTCGTCGTCGTGAACGCAGAGCCCACGCCGTACGACCGGATGGCCGCGGCAGTCGTCCGCGGCTCGATCGGCGAGGCGCTCCCGCGGATGGTCCGGGGACCGGTCGAAGGCGGCACCCGGCACAGCTAGCCGAGGCAACGGAGGATGGCCACGTCCATTCCCGCTTGTCCCCCGGCGGATCTCCCGCCGAGCTTCGGCGAGATCGCCGAGGGGTCCCTCGCGCGCCAGCCGGAGATGCTGACGTTCCTGGCCGGGCTCTTCGGCCGCTATCCGTTCACCTCCGCTGGCGGGGTCGTCGACGACGGCGAGTTCTACTTCGCCCTGGAGAACCAGACGCGCGTCTTCTACTCCAAGTACTTCTTCTTCGAACCGTTCTCCGCCGACACCGTCGTACTCCACGAGTTGGCGCACCAGTGGATCGGCGACAACACCCCCGTCGCGGCCTGGCAGCACATCTGGCTCAACGAGGGATTCGCCTCTTAAGCGGAGTGGCTGTGGAGCGAGGCCGAGGGGCTCGGCACCGCGCAGGAGATCTTCGACTTCTACCATGCGGTCTTCCCGCCAGGGGATCCGTTCTGGAGCGTCGTGATCGGGGACCCCGGCACCGACCACCTGTTCGACTGGGCCGTGTACGTGCGCAGCGCGATGACGCTCCACGCGCTGCGGGTCCAGGTCGGGGACGAGGACTTCTTCCGGATCCTGCGACGCTGGGCGGTCACGCGGGCCGGTGACAACGTCACGACCGACGAATTCATCGCGCTCGCCGAGGCGATCTCGGGCCAGCAGCTCGACGCCCTGTTCGACGTGTGGCTCTTCACCGACGAGAAGCCGATCCTCGACGGCGCACTGCGCGCTCGAGTGTCGGCTCGCGAGGGCCACGGCAGCGAGGGTCCCGCGTTCTATGGGGACCTCTTGGCGCGGATGAAGGGGGCAGCGACCTAGGAGAGCGACGAAGGATCGGACGTACGTTCTTCCATGCCCGAGGGGGAACGTGCGTCCTCGGCCGTTCGGACTGACGGGACCGAGCGTTCAACCCGTGATCGGGTCGCCCTCGGGGGAGACGACGTACCAGACCTCGCCCACGCCCTGGCCGTTCGTGTCGCCCGGACCCTGGTCGTTGGCGAACCGGTAGAGCGGCCAGCCGTTGTAGGTGACCTGCTGCCCGCCGTCGTCCCGCCGTGCCGTGCCGAGGAGGCCGGCGTCCGTCGGGTCCTCGTCGTTGCCGCTGACCTCGAGCTCGCCCTTGGCCATGAACGGCGGCCAGGTCGCGGCGCAGTCGTCGTAGCAGGTGCTCGGCCCCTGCTCGTCGGGCAGGAAGGCGTACAGCGTGTTGCCCCGCTGGTCGGTGAGGATCGGCCCGAACGCCGAGTCGTCGCTCTCGATCTCGGTCCGGCGGTCGGACGACGGCGTCTCCGTCGGCTCGTCGGTGGGGGTCTGGGTGGGCGTCTCGGACGGCGCGGCGGTCGGCGACGATCCACCGGTGGAGCCCGTGGCGCCGGTCGTGTCGTCGCCGCCGGAGCACGCGGCGAGCGTCAGCGTCAGGGCGAACAGGACGAGGAGCGGTGTGCGGTTGAACATCTGGCCCCCTCCCGGATCTGCGGCTCGATAGGAGGTCTACGTGCCGCGACCGGCATCGGTTCGGCGCGCCGCAGGGCGGGCGGTACCCCCCGTTCGGCCGACTTCTCGGTGCCGAGAGCGATGACGTAGGGTGTCGTGGCGCTCGGAACCCCGAGCCGCGAACCCCAAGGAGAGCATGGATGGGTCGCTGGCGCCATCCACGCGGTGCGCGGGACGAGGACCCGGACCAGGGCCCCCCGAGCGCGCCCGCGATCCCCGAGGCGCCTCCGGTCCGGATCCCGGAGGACGCCGGTGAGGTGGAGACCGAGACCGGAGACGTGGACGAAGAGCGACAGGCGCAGGAGGTGCCCATGGAGCGTGCAGACGGCGGGTCCGAGCTCTCGGTGGTGGGACCGGGGACGCGGATCGAGGGCACGGTGACGGCCGCCGGCTCCCTGCGGGTGGACGGCGAGGTCAAGGGCAAGATCACCGCCGCCAAGGACGTGACGCTCTCCCCCCAGGGCCGGGTCGAGGCCAACATCCAGGCGACCAGCATCACGCTGGCGGGCCGGGTCAAGGGCGACCTGGTCGCCAACGGCGACGTCTCCCTGCCGGCCGACAGCCGGCTGGACGGCGACATCCAGGCCCGCAACGTCGTGGTGGGCGGCGTCGTGATGGGGGACATCGTGGGCAAGGGCAAGGTGGAGCTCGGCCCTCACGCCCGGGTCGAGGGGGACATCCGCTCGCAGGCACTCGCGATCGCCGAGGGAGCCGTGTTCATCGGGACGTCGGTGATGGGCGAGGACGCGGCCCGCGGCGACGGAGCACCCGCCTGACGACCGCCCGGGACCGCGGCCGAGACCGGGTCGGTCCTCGTGGAGGAGCGCGGGTCGTCCTGGCGTCGACCGTCGGGGTGGTGTGACCCCGGTCTCCCGGCTGACCGTCGGACTCCGATACCCTCGTGGTGGCGTTGGACGCGAGGAGCGCGGTGGGGGACCGGGACACGACGACGGGGCGGAACCGCGACGGGGGGACGGCGGTGGCGCGTCTCGATGCGGTCTCCCCGATGGCGCTCCACGTCCGCCGCGCGACGGGGCCGGTGGTCGGGCGGAAGGGCGAGCTGGACGCGATCCGCCAGGAGCTCGCGACCGCGCGGACCGGGCGACTCGCCGGGCTGACCCTTGAGGGCGAGCCAGGGATCGGCAAGACTCGGCTGCTGCTCGCCGCGGCCGAGATCGCCTCGGAGGCGGGGTTCACGACGATCGCCGTCACCGCGGACGAGGAGCTCCGGGGGCCGTTCCTGCTGGCGCGCTCGATCCTCGGATCGCCGGACGCGCTCGGCGCTGCGCGCTCGCCCGAGGCCGACGAGGCCCTGGAGAGGGGCCTGGACGCGATGTCGGGCCGCGACGACCCCGGCCTCGCGACGCTGCCGCCGGATCGCCGGCTCCTTCGGACCTTCGACCTGGGCGCGGTCGCGTTCCGGGCGCTCGCGACCGAACGGCCGCTCGCGGTCCTGATCGACGACCTCCAGTGGGCGGACGACGACAGCTTGCGACTGATCCGGTACGTGGTGCGCTCGGACGCGGAGAGCCCGATCTTCCTGATGTTCGCGATCCGACCGGAGGAGCTGGCCCTGGTGACCGAGGCGGTCAACCTGTTCGCCGACATGGACCGGATCGGCCTGCTCCGGCGCGTGCGGCTGAACCGGCTGACCCAGGCCGAGACGGGCGAGCTGCTGGCCCACGCCCTCGGCGGGCCCGTCGATGCGCGGGGCGTGGCGGTGATGCACGGCCAGGCCGAGGGGGTGCCGTTCATCGTCGAGGCGATGGCGCAGGCCTACCGGGACGGCGGGATGATCCAGGCGATCGACGGGACGTGGCACCTCGCCCGCAACGCCGAGCGGCTGGTGCCCTCGGCGGTCCGGACGCTGATCTCCCGGCGCGCGGCCCATCTGCCCGAGGAGACCAGGGCGCTCCTGGCCGACGCCGCCGTGCTCGGCCGCCACTTCAGCCTCAAGGACCTCCGCGAGATCGAGCTCCGTGTGGACGGGACCGGGTCCGAGCCGGAGGGGCTCGCTCGCGCGTTCGAGCCGGCCGTGACGGCCGGCCTGCTCGCCGCGCACGCCGAGGGCTCGGCCGCCGACTACAGCTTCCCGCACGAGCAGATCCGCGACGTCGCGGCGGCGACGCTGACCCCCGCCCGACGGCGTGCGATCCACTCGGCCATCGTCGCGCTCCTGCTCTCGGGGGAGCCGTCGCCCGCCAGCCTTCCGCTGCTGGCGCACCACGCGAAGGAGGCCGGCGACGCGGCGGTCTGTGTCCGGTTCTCGATCGAGGCGAGCCGGAACGCGCTCGCCGCGAACGCCCCCGAGGAGGTGTTGCGCGTCGTCGAGCTCGCCCTGCCGACCGCGGCCTCGTCGCAGGAGCGCCTGGATCTGCTGGAGGCCCGGGACCAGGCCCTCGACATGCTCCGCCGGCCGAGCGACCGTTTGGAGGGGTTGGCAGAGATCTCCGCGCTCGCCGAGGCGCTCGGCGACTCGCACCTCGAGCTCGACGTCCGGCTGCGGCGCGCTGCCGCGCTGCGCGTCGCCGAGGAGGAGGACCGCGCAGCCGAGCTCTCGCGAGAGGTGCGGGAGCTGGCGGCGTCACGGGGGGATCGGGCTGCGGAGCTGGCCGCGTGCCTGGAGCTCGGGCAAGACCTGCTGCATGCGACGGCGGGGGAGGCGTACGTCCCCGCGGAGCGTGAGGTCGATCTCGACGGCGCCGAGGAGGCCTTCCGGCGCGCCGCGGAGCTCGCGCGAGAGCTCGAGGACGACGCCGCCCTGGCGACCGCGCTCCGGGAGACCGGCGTGGTCCTGATCGGAAGGGTGCGGGCGTGGTTCATCGAGCAGATCATGGCCGGCGCGCACCTGCCGATCGAGCAGCGCGTGGGCGCCGGCGAGGTGCTCGAGGACATCCTCGAGGAGCTCCCGGTCGCGCCGCTCGCCAAGGAGTGCACCGCGCTCCTCCAGCAGGCGCTCGAGGTGTTCGAGCGACTCGGCGACCGGCGGGGGGCGATGGCCTCCATCATCGCGCTCGCCTACCTGAGCTGGGCACCCGACATCCACCTGGGCTCCGGCGCCGCCCGCCATATCGAGGAGATCCGCCGCCTGACCTCACGGATGAAGGCGTTCACGAACGAGAGCGAGCGCGCCGCGTTCGACGCGCAGATGCTCTACGGGGTCCACGTCTTCGCCCGCGCCAAGGTGATCCCCGACCTCGCGATCTCCCGGGGCGAGGAGGCCCACGCGCACGCGAGGATGATCGGGGACAAGGACCTCGAGTTCCTCGCGGCCGGCGGCACGGCGATGGCGTACATGGACGTGGGCGAGGTCGACGAGGCGAGGCGGTGGCTGGACCGGGCGGCGGCGGTCGCCTCGGATCATCCGACGCCGCTCCGCGCTCGGCGCCTGGAGACGTGGCGGGGGGTCGCGAGCGGGAGGGACGGCGACGCGGCCGCGATGCGGACGCACCTGGACCGCGCCGTCGAGCTCGCGGGCGAGACCCGCCAACCGGCCGCGCGGTGCGAGGCCCTCGCGCGGCTGGCGGTCGAGGCGTCCCGGCTGGGGGCCGAGCGCGCAGACGACGAGCTGCTCGACGTCGCCGAGCGCGCCGCCCAGGAGGCGAAGGACCTTGCGGCCGCACTCCCCGGGCACCCGCCCTGGGGGGCCGAGGCGGACGCGGCGCTCGCGCGTGTAGCCGCGGTACGGGGGCGGACCGACGAGGCCGTGGAGCACGCGCGCTCCGCGGTCGCATCGCTGATGTCGGCGATGCACGAGGACCTGTACCTGGACGTCGTCGTCCCGGTGGCGGACGTGCTCGCCGCGGCGGGCGCGCCCGAGTGGGAGCGGATGCGTCCGGACCTGCAGCGGACCCTCGCGATGATCGCGCAGCGCACGAAGGACGAGGACGCGCGGGTCCGCTGGCTCCGCGGGCCGGTCGGGCGCGAGCTGACCAGGCTCGTCGGATCGATCGAGGCGGTGCCGGCCGCCGACGGCGGAGAGCCCGAGGGCGCCGACACCGCCCTGCTCCGCAGTCTGGTCCAGGGCATGACGAACCGCGAGATCGCCGAGGAGCTCGACATCGACGAGCAGGCCGTCACCCGCCGACTGGGCGAGCTGTTCGCGCGCATCGGCGCCTCGTCGCGGGCCGAGGCCACGGCGTTCGCGTTCCACGAGCGGGTGCTCTGAGGGAGGGGCAGTGCTGCGGGCTCGCGTCGACCGTCACCGGTGCCTCGGCGCCGGCACGTGCATCACGATCGCGCCCACCGCCTTCGACTGGCACGAGGGCGACTTCAACAAGGCTGGGGTGGTCGACCCGTCCAGCGTCGAGGACGAGCTGCTGCGCGAGGCCGCCCTCGCCTGTCCCACGGCCGCGATCACGATCGAGGAGGTCGAGGAGCTCCTGCCGTGGCAGCTGCGCGGCAAGGAGGCTCCGCGCCGCGTCGAGAAGACGTTCATGTTCACCGACATCGAGGGCTCGACGACGCTCGTCCAAGCGCTCGGCGACGAGGCCTGGCAGGGCGTCCTGCGCTGGCACAACGAGACACTCCGCTCGCTGTTCGCCGAGCACGACGGGGAGGAGGTCGTCGGGACCGGCGACGGCTTCTTCGTCAGCTTCGACTCGCCCGACGACGCGCTCGCGTGCGCGGTCGCGATCCAGCGGCGCCTGGCCGAGCAGCGCCGGACCCAGGGCTTCGCGCCGAACGTTCGGATCGGCGTGCACGCAGCGGGGGCGACGCAGGTTGGCCGGGACTTCAGCGGCATCGGCGTGCACGAGGCGGCGCGGATCGCGGCGCTCGCCGAGGGCGGCCAGATCATCTCGAGCCGGTCGACCGCCGCCGACGGGCGGTTCCCCGTCTCGGAGCCGCAGACGGTGACGTTGCGTGGGACCTCAGAGTCGATCGAGATCGTCACTGTGGACTGGGACTAGGCCCGGCGGGCCGCAGCGCCGCCCGGGTCAGTCTCCCACCGGGATCGGCTGCCCGGGCTTGATCGGGGTCGTCACCCCGTGACACGAGCACGTGGCCTCGGCGAACGTCGCCCGGTGGCACGCGTTGCACGCGAGCGGGAGCTCACCTGCCGGAACGTGCGGGCCGACCTGCGGGTGCTCGAACGTGGAGGGCCGGAAGGACGTGATGGTGTGGCAGTCCACGCACTGCGTGAGCCCGGCGTCGTGGTGGTGGTTCCCGTGGCAGTTCACGCATCCGTCCGGGGTACCGATCTTCGTGCCTGCTCCGGAGGTGTGGCAGTCCTCGCACAACGCTCGCGCGTGCGGCCCGACGAGCGGCACCGGGTGCTTGAACCCCTTCGGTGACCATGTCTGGAGGCTGTGGCAGTCGCTGCACGCACCCCGGTCGGGGTGCGGCGCGGTGTGGCAGTAGTCGCAGGCGTTCGGCTGCTGACCGTCGTTGTGGCACGTGAAGCACGCCGTCATCGAGCGGGGCGGGATGTAGGCCACGCCGGGGATCGGATGATGCACGACCTGCGAGTGACATGCGATGCATCGGGGGACGCTCGCGTGCCCGGGATGCGAGAACGTCGTCGTGACGAGCTGGATCCGCTGCGCCGTCTCGGCCGAGGGATGGCAATCCGTGCAGACGACGTTCGGGATCTGGCGCGTCACCTGGATCGGCGCCTTGACCCCGCCGGTGAAGTGCACCCACACCTCGCGGAGCGCGAAGAACTTCGTCTTCGCGAAGTTCCACACCCCCGGTGGGATGTGGCAGGTGACGCAGTCGATGTCGCTGTGCTTGGACGTCTCCCATGTCGCGTTGTAAGGGACCATCTCATGGCAGTCCTGACCGCAGAACCTGTTGCTCTCGGTCGCCTTCGCGGCGATGAACGATGCGGTGACCCCCAGGATGAGGACCATGCCGGCGATGATGGCGAGCTTGCCCCACCACGTCCGCCAGGCCTCTCGCAGCCTCGCCACCGCGCACCTCCGTCGCGGCGAGCACACCATCGGCGCGTGATCCCGCCGACGTCAGCGTGGTCCTGCACCCCCGCACCGGTGAGGGCCGGCCGACCCTACGGCGATTGGGACCGGGAGGAGCTGGTTCGCCGCCCTCGAGGAGGCCCGCGATCTACCCATTCCGCGCGGGGAGGGTAGGTTGGAGCGATCCCGACCCATGGAGGTGCCGATGGCGGTCCGGCTGGATCCCTACCTGAGCTTCCGCGACAACGCCCGCGAGGCGATGGCCTTCTACCAGGGCGTCTTCGGCGGAGACCTGACCGTGAACACCTTCGCGGACTACCACGCCTCGCCCGACCACAGCGAGGACGACAAGATCATGCACGCGGTCCTCGAGGCTCCGACCGGCGTCAAGTTCATGGCCTCCGACACGCCGAACAACATGGAGTACGCGCCCGGGCGCGACTTCAGCATGTCCCTGAGCGGTGAGGACGAGACGGAGCTCCGCGGCTACTTCGACAAGCTCGGCGAGGGTGGCGCGGTGGAGATGCCGCTCGAGCAGGCTCCCTGGGGTGACACCTTCGGGATGCTCACCGACCGGTTCGGCGTCCGCTGGCTGGTGAACATCTCGAAGAGCGAGGGCTAGCCGCGCCCGCGCCGAGAGATCGGCGACCTGCAGCCTCCCAGCCCTCGCTCCGCGGAGTCCCGGCACGCTATCGTTCGGGCCCGTGAAGTGCCCCACCTGTGGGACGGTCAACCCCGACGCCGCCCGGTTCTGCAACGCGTGCGGCGCGCGCCTGGATCCGACCGGCGTTGCGGACACCGCGCTCGACCCGTTCCTGCCCAAGGAGCTGCTCGCAAAGCTCGAAGCCGCCCGCGCGGGCCGAGCCATGGAGGGAGAGCGACGCGTCGTCACCATGCTCTTCTGCGACGTCAAGGGTTCGACCGCGATGGCCGAGACCCTGGATCCCGAGGACTGGGCCGAGATCATGAACGGCGCGTTCGAACGGCTGATCGCGCCGGTCTACCGCTACGAGGGGACGCTCGCTCGCCTGATGGGCGATGCGATCTTCGCGTTCTTCGGCGCGCCGATCGCGCACGAGGACGACCCCCAGCGCGCGATCTGGGCGGGTCTCGACATCGTCTCGGGGATCGCCACGTACAAGGAGCGGCTGAGGGCCGAGCGCGGGCTGGACCTGGACGTTCGGGTCGGCATCAACACCGGCCCCGTGATGGTCGGGCAGGTCGGCTCGGACCTCCGCCTCGAGTACACCGCGATGGGGGATGCGGTGAACGTCGCCGCCCGCATGGAGCAGACGGCCGATCCGGGGACCGTGCAGATCACGGCGGAGACCCACCGGTTGGTCGAACCGCTCTTCGACGTCGAGGCGCGCGGCCGGATCGAGGTCAAGGGCAAGGCCGAACCCGTCGCCGCCTACCGGGTCCTGGCCCGCAGGTCCGAGCCGGGACCGACCCGCCTGGTACGCGGCTCGCCGCTGGTCGGACGGGATCGCGAGATGGAGCAGCTTCGGGCCGCCGTCGAGGAGGCCCTGTCGGGTCGCGGGCGGATCGTCTCGCTGATCGGCGAGGCGGGGCTGGGCAAGTCGAGGCTGATCGAGGAGACGCGCGCCGAGTGGACGCGGCGCCGACCCGGTGATCCGACGCGCGAGGTCAGCGAGCTCCGCCGGCTCTGGGAGACCTGGCAGTGCGTCTCCTTCGACGCGACGCGCCCCTACTCGCAGTACCGGCGCGTGCTCGCCCGGATCGCGGGGATCGAGGACACCGATCCACCGGACGAGGTCCGTCGGAAGCTCGCCGCGACCATCGAGCCCGGCGCGGAGGACTGGCTCGAACCGCACATGCGCGTGTGGCGATCCCTGTTCGGCGTGCCGGAACCCGGGGAGGAGTCGCTCGAGGGCGAGGCGTTCCGGGACGCGATCATGGATCTGGTGCCCGCGTCCACCCGACGGTTCCACTCCGACGAGCCTTCCCTCATGGTCTTCGAGGACCTGCACTGGTGCGACGAGGCCTCGATGGACGTGCTGATCGAGACGGCGAAGCTCATCGACGACATGCCCTGCCTGCTGCTGTTCGCCTACCGCCCCGACCGAGAGGCGCCCTCGTGGCGGCTCAAGCAGTGGCTCGAGGTCGAGTATCCGCACCGTTCGACCGAGCTCCGGCTCGCGTCGCTGACCGAGGTGGAGAGCGGCAACCTGATCGATGCCCTGCTGCCCGACGAGGAGCCGACCGTGCGGACCCAGATCCTCGAGCGCACCGACGGCAACCCCCTGTTCGTGGAGGAGGTCGCAGCCGCCGTCCGCGAGCACGACGAGATCGCCATCCCGAGCACCCTACAGGCGCTGTTCACCGCCCGGCTGGATGCGCTCGACGAGGGGAGCAAGCACACGCTGCAGCTGGCCTCGGTGATCGGTCGTTCGTTCTCCGAACCGGTCCTCGGGGCGGTCAGCGGGGGGGGCGACCTGTCGACCTCGTTGCGGACGCTCGAGCGCCTGGGCCTGATCACCGAGACCGCGAGGAGACCCGAGCGTGAGTACGCGTTCCGCCACAGCCTCACGCAGGAAGCGACCTACGGCACGATCCTGCTGCGCCGGCGACGCGAGCTGCACCAGCGCGTGGGCGAGGTCCTCGAGGAGCGATACGCGGGCCGGATCGACGAGTTCGCCCCGCTGCTCATCCACCACTTCCAGGAGGCGAGGGACGACGAGCGAACGCTCCGGTACGCGACGGTGGCGGCCGACGCGGCCTCCCGTCTGTACGCGCACGCCGAGGCGGTGACCCATTCGACGTTGGCGATCGAGACGGCGAGGCGGCTCGGGCGGGCCGACGAGGCGCTCGGACACCTGTACCCGAGCCGCGGCCGGACCCTCGAGCTCTGGGGTCGGTTCGACGAGGCCGTCGACAACTACCTACAGATGGAGGCGCTGGCAGAGGAGAGCGGCGCGCCAGCCGCCGCGCTCGCCGCCGACACGGCGCTCACCACGCTGTACGCGACGCCGACGCCCGTGTTCGACGCGGTCAGGGGCCGGGAGCTCTTCGACCGGACGATCGTGCTCGCCCGCGAGCTCCACGATCGCGCGGCCGAATCCAAGGCGTTGTGGAACCTGATGATCCTGAACACCTACAGCGGTGGCGATCCTGCCGAGGCCATCGAGGCCGGGGAGCGCTCCCTCGCGATCGCGCGCGAGCTGGACGCTCGGGAGCAGATCGCCTTGACCCTGAACGACCTGTGGCGGCCCTACGCGGCCAGCGGCGATCTCCGAGCCTCTCGGGCCTGCCTCGAAGAGGCGAGGCCCCTGTGGCGCGAGCTGGGCGACCTGCCCATGTTGTGCGAGAACCTCTCGGGCACGAGTGCCCTGCTGGGGCTCGCGGGCGAGAACGACGAAGCCCTGGCGCTGTCCGACGAGGCGTACGCGATCGCCGCCGAGATCGGGAATCCCTGGGGCCAGTCGTACAGCCTGCTCAACGCGTACCACATCGACGTCGACCGGGGGACCCTCGGCCGGGCCATGGACCGGATGCGCGAGTGCATCCAGCTCTCCGAGCTCGCCGGGTTCGTGATCCCGCAAGCGGTCACGCGCGCCGAGCTCGGGGCGGTGTACGCGAACCTCGGCGATCTCGAGCGCGGCATGGCGCTGGCGGACGAGGGGCTCGCGGTCGCTACGGAGCGCAGCGAGATGGCCGTCCCGATCGTGATGGGATCGAGGGCCGAGATCCAGTTGCTCGCCGGGGAGCTCGACGAGGCCGAGGCCACGATCGCCCGGAGCGGGATCGAGCGGCTCCCCGGGCCGATCCACTTCGCGGCCGCGGCCCACGTCGAGCTCCTCCGGGGGCGGCTCGCGTTCGGTAGGGGCGACCACGGCCGAGCCGTCCAGATCGCCGACATGGTGCTCGAGTGGCTCCGCCGGCTCGGCGTGCGTCCGTTCCTTCCGGCCGCGCTCCTGCTCAAGGGCCGTGCGTTGCGCGCGAGCGGCGGGACGGCCGAGGCCGAGACCGCGTTGCTCGAGGCGCGGTCCGAGGCCGAGCGGCTCGGCTTCGGCCCGATCCTGTGGCGGATCGACGCGGAGCTGAGTGACATGGCGGCAGCGGGTGGTGACGCGCCGCGCGCCGGCGAGCTTCGGAGCGAGGCGCGAGGCGTGATCGAGCGGATCGCCGCGAGCATCGACGACGCCGGACTCCGATCGAGCTTCCTCACCCTCCCGGACGTCGAGGCCGTGACCTCGGGCATCAGCTAGACGTGGTCGTCGTCCGGTTCGGCGAACGACGCGAACACCTCGTCCCGGATGTCAGGGCCGCCGGCCCCCGGGGCGCCATCCCGCTCTCGGAACCGAACGCACCGCCGTCTCCAGGACGGCGGTCTAGGTTCCCGCCGCGGCCCCTTCGGACCCACTCGACCAGCTCGGCTTATCGGGCGGCTGGCGGCTGACGAACTCCTGGACGGCACTCAACGGCACGAAGTGCTCGATGCGCTCCTCCCCCTCACCCTCGAACCAGGAGATCCCGCGATCCGTTCGCTTCGCGCTGTCTGGGGCTTCACGCTCATCGCCATTCACGAACCTGATGGTGGCCATGTCGACTCCTCCCAACCCACGTCCTGCCCCCCGAGTATGGGCCAGAGGCTCGGAGCGCGCCGCGAACGATCACGAGCGCAGCCGTCGATCGCGCCTGGCGGATGCCGGGCTCGGCAGCCACCGCGGCGCCGATCGGACATCGGCGCTCCTCCCGGCAGCTCGGCGACCTGACATGATGGTCGCGCCGCCGACGGAGAGAAAGGTGCATGCTCGAGGGGAACGGGGCGAAGGGAACCGGCGACGCGATCGAGCGTCCGCCTCGGGCACGCACACCCTGTCCGTCGTGCGGCTCGAAGCACACCCAGCCGTTCCTCCACGCGGGACCGGGCGCCCGCGTGAACATGCAGTGCACGGACTGCCGGCATCTGTTCAAGGACAAGGATCTCCGCCACTGAACGGTGTGGGCTGCGGCGCCGCTCAGCCGGTGGGCGTCCCCAACACGTAGTCGCCTTCATCGGGATCCCACTCCAGGGTGATCACGCCCTGGGTGGCTGCCGCCTTCGCGAACTGCAGGAAGCCGCCGTACCCGAACGCCTTCTCGCTGAAGCCCGGTTGGACCTTGCGCACCTGGTTCTTGAGGCCGGACAGGTTGGCGACCGTGCCCTTGGCCTGCAGGTCGGAGACGACCGAGCCGAGCAGCGCGAAGGCCGCGGTCTCGCCGCCGTGGACCGGCAGGGAGACCTCGGGGTCACCCTTGGCCGACCCCTCGCTCAGCTCGATCACGTTGCGCTCCGCCAGGTGCTGGAGCATCTCGCCGAACGCCCGGAAGCCGTATTCGGCCTCGCTGAACGTGGGGTCCTTGCGGAGCAGCGCGCGCTTGACCGATGAGGCGAGCACGTTGCCACTCGAAGAGCGCTGGAGACCCGCGACCGTCTGCACCACCCGGACCGCGAGCTCGTTCAGGTCACCCGGCGTCTGCTCGGCGACGGGCTCGAGATCGTCCTCGGTGGGCTCCGCAGCCGCCTCGACCTTCCTCTTCGTCGATCGCCCGCCGCGCGAACCGCCGCGGCGCCGGCCCGCGCCGGCAGGCACGTCCACCCCGTCGAGCGTGTCGTAGAACAGGAACTCATCGCACGCGGGCGGCAACAGGGCCGAGGTCGAGTCCTTGATCCCCACGCCGATGACGCGCTTGTTCAGCTCACGGAGCTTGTGGACCAGGGGGGTGAGGTCGCTGTCACCCGTGCAGATCACGAACGTGGTGACGTAGTCACGTTCGAACGCCATCTCGAGCGCGTCGACCGCCAGCTTGATGTCGGCCGCGTTCTTCCGCGAGGTGCCCATCCGCTGCGGGATCTCGACGAGCTCGACGTGTCCGCGCGTGAGCATCCGCCGATCCTCGTCGAACGAGGACCAGTCCGCGTAGGCCTTGCGAGCGATCACCCGGCCGCGCTCCGCGAGCGCGTCGAGCACGGGCTTGAGGTCGAACCTC
>DASTHN010000154.1:0-8046 GCA_035718185.1 Actinomycetota bacterium | reverse complement strand
ACCCTGGGAGCCGCCCGAGAGGGGGATGAGGGTCGGCTAGGCGCTCGAGAGCGGGATCCGGACCACGAAGCGGGCACCCCCGCTCGCCGCGGCCTCGAGGCGCGCGGAGCCGTCGTGCGCCGCGGCGACGGCGGCGACGATCGAAAGCCCGAGGCCCGCCCCGCCGAACTCGCGCGAGCGCGAGGTCTCCGAGCGGTAGAAGCGCTCGAAGATCCGCTCGGCGTCCTCGGCGGCGATGCCGGGTCCGTCGTCCTCCACCTCGAGGACCGCATCCTGCCCCTCACCGTGCACGCGCACGCGAACCGGGGTCCCGGCCGGGGTGTGGACCCGGGCGTTCGCCAGGAGGTTGTCGGCGACCTGGCGCAGCCGTCCCTCGTCCCCGAGCACGGTGACCGGGTCGTCCACATCCAGCTCGATCGGGCGATCGGGTGCGGCCGCCCGAGCTCCGTCGACCGCGGCCCGCGCGACGGCGGCGAGGTCGACCGGCGCTCGCTCGAGCGGTCGTCCCTGGTCCAGCCGCGCGAGGAGGGCGAGCTCGTCGACGAGGTCGCCCATCCGCGCGCCCTCCTCCTCGATCCGGCGCATCGCGGTGCGCAGGGCCTCGGGGTCGTCCGCCGCACCGCGTCGGAAGAGCTCGGCGTATCCCTGGACGGAGGTGAGCGGGGTCCGCAGCTCGTGGGAGGCGTCTGCGACGAACCGGCGCAGGCGTTCCTCGGACGCCTGGCGCTCGGCGAAGGCGCGCTCGATGCGTTCGAGCATCGCGTTCAGGGCGATCCCCAGCCGACCGACCTCGGTCCGGGGATCTGCTGGCTCGACCCGGCGCGAGAGGTCCCCGGCGGCGATCGCGCCGGCGGTCTCGCCCATCCGCTCGAGCGGCCGCAGACCCAGGTGCACCAGCCACCACGCGAGCGCGCCGAGCAGCGCGAGCACCACGATGGTCACCACCACCTCGATCCGCACGAGCCGGCTGAGGGTGTCGGTCACGTCGGTGAGCGGGATGGCGACGACGAGCGTCCCACCCCCGCTGATCGCGTACGCCCTCGCCCGGAATCGCGTGGGCCCGTCCTCGGACCGGGCGGTGAAGGTCCTTGGGGTCGTCGTGGCCCCGGCGGCGGTGGAACCCGGCAGGTCCGCCGGGAGGCTCGGCGGCGCCGGCGCGTCCTGGCCGAACGTGAAGACGTGGGAGGTCCGGACGTTGCCCTGCGCGTCGAGCGCGGCGGCGTAGGTGCCGGACGGGAACAGTGCGAGGCCCTCGCCCTCGGCCCCCATGCCCTGGGGCTGGAACGGCTCGGGATCGCTGAGGACCCGGACCGCGATCGGCGTCGCGACGGCGAGCTGCCGGTCCACCCGCTCGATCAGCGTCGAGCGCAGGAACCGGAACGTCGCGAGGTCGGCGACGAGGAGGCCGGCGGCCGCGAGCGCCACCATCACCACGAGCAGCCTGCCGCGGAGCGACATCGTTCACTCCCTCGGGAGCCGGAGCGAGTACCCCACGCCGCGGATCGTGTGGATCAGCTTCGGCTCCTCGATGTCCACCTTGCGCCGGAGGTAGCTCACGTACGTCTCGACGACGCTCGCGTCCCCGCCGAAGTCGTACCGCCAGACGTGGTCCAGGATCTGGGCCTTCGAGACCACCTTCTTCGCGTTCAGCATCAGATAGCGCAGCAGGTTGAACTCGGTGGGCGACAGGTCGATCGTGCGGTCGCCGCGCCAGACCTCGTGCGTGTCCTCGTCCATCTCGAGGTCCGCGAAGACGAGGTGACTCGAGACCGCCGTCTCGTCCCGAGCACGGCGCAGGATCGCGCGGACGCGCGCGACGAGCTCCTCGAGGCTGAACGGTTTCGTCACGTAATCGTCTGCGCCCATCGTGAGGCCGCGCACCTTGTCCTCGGTCGAGTCGCGCGCCGTCAGGAACAGGATCGGCACCCGGAGGCCGTCGGCCGCGAGGCGCCGCTGGACCTCGAACCCGTCCAGGTCGGGGAGCATGACGTCCAGCACCACGAGGTGCGGGCGGAACGACGTGACCGCCGCGAGCGCCGCCCTGCCGGTGTCGGCGGTCTGGACGCCGAACCCCTCGTAGCGGAGCACCGTGGCCACCAGATCGGTGATGCTCGATTCGTCGTCGACGACCAGCACCCGGGCGGTCGGAGCCTTCGGCTCCGTCGTGGGCTCGTCCATCGTCCCGACCCTATCGCCGTCGGCGGTGAGGTTCCTACACGTTCCCTGTGAGCAACCTGTGAGCGCCCGGTGACGATCGGGCTGTCGGGGTGGGCCGAGCCGGGCGACCACGCGGTGCGGAGGCGCTCCGAGGGACGCGGGCCGCCGGCGTTGGGGACGACCCCGGATGTGAGAAACCGCCGGGGCCCGAGGGCTCCAGCGGCTTCTCACGGCGAACTCTACGGGTCGCCCCGAGCGCCGTCAATCCGAGCCGGCGCTTCCTGTCACTCTTTCTCGCGATGCGGTCATGCAGTGGCGGCTCCGTCCGGCCGCGTCGGCGGGGGCAGGGGCGCGGCCGGCGTCCGGCCCCGCGTGGACAGGACGATCAGCACGGTCGCGGAGGCGGCGAGGATCAGACCGACGACAAGCATGCCGATCATGATCGGCAGCACCGCGTCGACCTTGACGCCCGCGCTGAGCTGGACATCGATGCCCTGGGAGCCGTCCGCGTTCATCAGAACGACCATGTACGTTCCCGCCCCGAGGTCCCACGTCAGGCTCTGGGTCCCCGATCCCGTCGCGGTGGCGACCCAGAACCCCTGATCGGCCGGCGGTGCCGGCGCGGCGTCCCCGGGGACCTGGCCGTAGATCACGTGGAACGGGTTGCCCTCGACGTCGCGAACGACGCTGTGAGGGACCCCCTGGAGGTACCCATCGACATCGCCGGTCCGTCCGATCCCGATGAAGGTCTGGGTGTCGGAGGACGCGCTGATCCGGACCGTCGCGAGGTCCTCGGGGAACCACTCGTTGGGTGCGCCGAGGTAGAGATCCTCGGAGGTGATGGCGTAGCCGGGGGCGCGGAACGGCTCGGGGTCGAAGGCGTAGTAGCCGTCGGCGTCCCGTTGGGTCGAGTAGGCCCAGAGCAGCATCACCCCACCGGCGAGGAACACGAGGGCGATGAACCCGAGGATGATGCCCCCGATCAACATCCCAACGCGGATCCGTCTCATGCGACCCCCTCTCGGTCCCCAACACCGTACCGGTTCGGCGCGCCTCGCCGCTCGCCCCCCGGCGGAGTCGGGTCAGGCTTGCTTCGGTCCGCGCCCGAACAGCCGGCGGACGAAGTTGACGATCACCGTCCAGATCGCCGAGAGCCCGAGGCGTATGCCCCCCACCGGCTTCGCGGCGGCCGGCACCGCGGGCGTCGGCGCCGGAGCCGCAACCTCACCGGGCACGGCCTCACCGGCTGCGGCCGAGGCGGCGGCGGGGGCCTGGCCGGCCGCCATACCCGCCTGGAGACAGTCGGCGAACTGCTGGGTGAGCTTCTTCGAGATCTCGGGCAGCAGCCCTCGCGAGAGCTGGGCCGCGGCGCCCGTGAGCACGATCTGCGCCTGCATCTTCACGGTCGTGTCGCCATCGGCAGGACCCGGCTCGAGCCACGAGGTGACGGTCGCCTCGGCTGCACCCTTGCCCTTCTGCTCCATCCCTCGGGCCTTCAGGACCACGCGGTGCTCGGCGTCGTCGCGCGATTCCATCGCGACGGTCCCCGCGAACGCCATCGTGACCGGCCCGAACTTGGCCTTCAGGTTCCCCTTCCAGGTCCGTTCGTCGACGGTCTCCGTGAGCTCGGCGCCGGGCATGCACGGCGCGATCCGCTCGACGTCCAGCAGGTACGTCCAGAGGTCCTCGGTCGGTGCGGTCACGGTGAACTCGTTCTCGATCAGCACGGGTTCGCTCCTTGCGGGGTCACGGTGCCGGGGCGGTGAGGAACGCGGCGGGATCGGCGCTGAACCGCTCGCGGCATCCCGCGGAGCAGAAGTAGTAGGTCCGTCCCTGGTGCGCGGTGCGGTAGCGCGCCGTGGAGACCTGCACCGTCATGTGGCAGACGGGGTCGATCTCCTCGTGGCGCTCGACCGCGACCGACGTCCCGGCGCCCAGATCGCCGGCCGCGCGGAGCTGCACGACCTGGGCCAAGATCGCGACGGCGATCTCCTGGTTCGGCAAGCGTCCGAGGTCCAGGCCGGCCGGCGCGTGGACGCGCGCCAGGTCGCGCTCTGGCACGCCACGGTCGCGCAGGTACCCGATGACGGCCTCGGCCCGCCGCCGCGAGGCGACCAGCCCCACGTACCCCGCCGACGTCCGGAGCGCGCGCTCGAGCGCGTCCTCGTCGTAGTGGCCCTGGGTGGCGACCACGACGAACGACCCCGGGCCGATGTCCGCCGCCGTTAGGTCGAGACTGGTCCGGACATCGCTCAGGCCGGCGTGCAAGGCGGCGTCGCCGCCGTCGTCCACGACGACCGCGCGCCAGCCGAGCGCGGTCGCCATGCCGGCGAGCGCATCGACGGCGGGTGAGCGGCCGATCACGACCAGGTGCGGCGATGGCAGGACGGGTTCCACGTAGACCTCCAGCGCGCCCTCACTCTGACAGGCGATCGGCACGGTGACGACGCCGTCGCGACGGTTCCCCACGAGCTCGTCCGGGGTGCCGAGGTACAGCAGACGGGGGGTCCCTTCCTCGAGCGCCCGGAGCGCCTCGCGCAGGACCACCGGCTCGGCGCACGCGCCGCCGAGCCAGCCCCGCAGCGTCCCGTCGGCCGTGACGAGCGCGGTCGAGCTGGGCTTGCCCGACGACGGCGCGCGGCTCCACACGACCGTGGCGAGCACGAAGGGCGTGCCCTCGGCCGACAGGCGGGCCGCGAGCTCGAGGACGTCCTGTCTCACGTGCGCGCCTTCGCGGCCTGGATCGCCTCCCAGACCTTCGCCGACGTGAGCGGCATGTCGATGTTCGTCACGCCGAGCGGCCGCAGCGCGTCGATCACCGCGTTCACGTACGCCGCCGGCGAGCCGACCGTCGCGGACTCGCCGACGCCCTTCGCGCCGATCGGATGGTGCGGGCTGGGGGTGACGGTCTCGCCGAGCTCGAACCGCGGGGTCTCCATCGACGTCGGGAGCAGGTAGTCGGTGAAGGTCGACCCGATGCAGTTCCCGTTCTCGTCGAACGTGATGAGCTGCATCGCCGCGATCCCGTAGCCCTCGGTCAGGCCGCCGTGGATCTGCCCCTCGACGACCATCGGGTTGATACGGACGCCACAGTCGTCGACGGCGACCATGCGGCGGACCTCCCACTCGCCGGTGTCTTCGTCCACCTCGACGGCGACGGCGTACGTGCCGAATGGGAACGTGAGGTTCGGCGGGTCGTAGTAGTAGACGGCCTCGAGCCCCGACTCCATCCCGTCCGGGAAGTTGGTGTACGCGGCGAGCGCGACGTCCTGGATCGTCTTCGTCCGATCGGGGGCGCCTCTGACCGAGAAGGTCCCGGCGTGGAACTCGACATCCTCCTCGGCGACCTCCAGGAGGTGGGCGGCGATCTTCATCGCCTTCTCGCGGACGCGCCGGGTCACCATCGCCGTCGCCGCGCCCGAGACCGGTGTCGATCGTGACGCGTAGGTCCCGAGCCCGTACGGCGTGTTGTCGGTGTCGCCGTGCATCACCTTGACGTGCTCGGGCTGGATCCCGATCTCCTCCGCGACGATCTGGGCGAACGTCGTCTCGTGTCCCTGGCCCTGGGTCTGGACGCTGATCTTCAGGATCGCCTTGCCGGTGGGGTGGATCCGCAGCTCGGCGCCGTCGTTCATCGCCAGGCCGAGGATGTCGTACTGGCGGTGCGGGCCGGCGCCGACGACCTCCGTGAACGACGCGAGGCCGACCCCGTACAGCTTCCCCTCCGCCCGGGCCTCCTCCTGTTCCCTGCGGAGCTCCGCGTAGCCGATCTTCTCGAGCGCCAGGTCCATCGCGGCCTGGTAGTCGCCCGAGTCGTAGACGAAGCCGGTGGCGGACTCGTACGGGAACCGGTCCTTCGCGATGAAGTTCTTCTTCCGGAGGTCGGCCGGGTCCACGCCGAGCTCGTACGCGGCGTTCTGCACCAGACGCTCGATCAGGTACGAGGCCTCGGTCACCCGGAACGAGCACCGGTATGCGACGCCGCCAGGCGCCTTGTTCGTGTACGCGCCGGTTGCCGTCACGTGCGCGTTCGGCAGGTCGTACGACCCGCTCACGATGCCGAAGAGTCCGATCTTGAACTTCGAGGGCTGCGCGTCCGCGTGGAACGCGCCCTCGTCCGCGAGGAGCGAGACGCGCAGGCCGGTCATCGTGCCGTCGTCCTTCAGCGCCAGCTCGCCGTGCATGTGGAAGTCCCGCGCGAACCCGGTCGAGATCAGGTTCTCGGACCGCTCCTCGATCCATTTCACCGGCCGACCCAGGAGCAGCGACGCGGCCGTCGCCACAACGTAGCCGGGGTACACCGGCACCTTGTTCCCGAAACCGCCGCCGATGTCGGGGCTGACGATCCGGATCTTCTCCTCGGGCAGCCCCGCGACCAGGGCGAACACCGTGCGGATCGCGTGCGGCGCCTGCGAGGTCATGTAGATCGTCGCCTGTCCCGTGGCGGGGTTCACGTCGGCGACGCACCCGCAGGTCTCCAGGGGCGAGGGGTGGCACCGCGGGTAGAACGTGTCGAGGCTGACGACCTTGTCGGCCTCGGCGAACGCGCGGTCGGTCGCGTCCTTGTCCCCGGTCTCCCAGTCGTAGATGTGGTTGTCCTTCTTGTCCTCCTTGTCCGTGCGGATCACCGGGGCGTCGGGCTCGAGCGCACGCTGCGGTGTGACGACCGGCTCGAGCGGCTCGTAGTCGACGTCGATCAGCTCGAGCGCGTCCTTCGCGACGTACGCGCTCTCGGCGACGACGGCCGCGACCTCCTGGCCCTGGACGCGGACCTTGTCGGTCGCGAGCACCGCCTGCGTGTCGTACGACATCGTCGGCATCCACGCGAGGTTGTGCTGCGCCATCAGCTCGCCCGTGACGACCGCGATCACGCCGGGGAGCGCCTGCGCGCGCGAAGCGTCGATCCCGTTGATCTTCGCGTGGGCGTACGGGCTGCGGAGGATCGCCATGTGGAGCATCCCGGGGAGCTTGATGTCGTCCACGTAGGTCCCCTTGCCGCGGATGAACCGGTCGTCCTCGACGCGGCGCACGCTGTGGCCGATGCCGCGGATCTCTTCGGTCTCGCTGGCCATCGCTCGGACTCCTCTCAGGCGGTGACGGGCTCGGGGGCGGCGGGCTCGGCGACGATCGGCTCGCCCGCGCCGGACTTCGCCCGCGCCGCCGCCTGGATCGCCTTCACGATGTTCATGTAGCCGGTGCAGCGGCAGATGTTGCCCGAGATCGCGACGCGGACGTCGTCCTCGCTGGGCATCGGGTTGTCCTCGAGGAGCGCCGAACCGACCAGCATCATCCCGGGGGTGCAGAAGCCGCATTGGAGGCCATGCTCCTCTTTGAACGCGGCCTGCACGGGGTGGAGCTCCGCGCCGATGGCCAGGCCCTCGACCGTGGTGACGCTCCGCCCGTCCGCCTGCACCCCGAACATCGTGCAGGACTTCACCGGCGTGCCGTCGAGCAGCACCGTGCAGGCGCCGCACCCCGACGTGTCGCAGCCGATGTGCGTGCCGGTGAGCCCGAGCTCCTCGCGGATCAGATGGACGAGCAGCATCCGCGGCTCGACATCCGCGGTCCGCTCGACGCCGTTGACGGTGACCGTGATCTCCATGGGTGTCCGCTCCTCCTCGCTCAGGCCGCGCTCGCGGTATCGCGCGCGTGCGCGAGCCCGCGCCGCACGTAGACCTCGATGACGTTGCGCTTGTACTCGGCCGACCCGCGGACGTCCGAGACGGGATGGGCGGCCGCTGCCGCGAGCCGACCCGCGTCGGCGAAGGCCTCGTCGGTGGGCTCGGCGCCGGCCAGAGCGTCCTCCGCCTCGGCGGCCTGGACGTTCGTGAGATCCACGCCGGTGAGCGCGATCCCAGCCCGGCCGATCGAGCCGTTGCGCAAGGTGAG
>DASTHN010000153.1:0-9062 GCA_035718185.1 Actinomycetota bacterium | reverse complement strand
CGCCCACCAAGAGGGCGGCGACGGCGATCGCGTACATCGAGATCGGCAGGGCGTGACGCCGGTGGAGCGAGCGCCGTTGCGCGCGCAGCACGATCCAGCCGAGCAGCGCGATGCCCAGGAGGAACAGCGACCCGCCGACCGCTACGCCGAGCTCGTGCCCCAGGACGCGTTCGAGCGCGATCGCGCCGGCCCCAACGGTGACCAGGACGAACTGCGTGATCACGACCGGCTGGGGCGGCGCGGGCGTGGCGGTGAGGGCGACCGCGAAGTTCTGCATGGCCCCCGAGATCGCCGTCGACACCGCCCCCGCCATCGCCAGGTGCAGGGGCAGCCAGACCCCGACGCGGTCGCTCTCGGGCAGCAGGAGCGAGAGCCCGGCGAGCGTGAGCCACGCGCGGGCGGCGAGCATGTAGAGCTTCGTCGTCGCCCGCGGCCGCATGCGACCTATCGAACCAGACCGCGGGTCACGCGACCCGCTGCGACCAGGTCCCTCCGGTGCGTCGGCGCGAGGCACCCCGTCCACGACCGAGGGTCATCTCGCCCCGTGGAAGGCCCGGGCCGTGGGCGCTAGCGTTGGGCTCGGCCAGGAGGCGCCGTGGGCCTGATGATCGTCTGCCCGCACTGCGGTTCGCGCGAGTACACGGAGTTCACGTTCGGCGGCGAGCTCCGCGATCTGGACGCGCCGGACCCAGCGGCCGACTTCCGCCGCGTCTACCTGCGCGACAACGCGCCCGGCCCGCAGCGCGAGCGCTGGTTCCATGCGTACGGCTGCCGGCGATGGCTCACGGTCGTGCGCGACACCGAGCGGAACGTGATCGTCGATGGCGAGCCTTGACCTCGAGGGCCGCCGGGTCCCGCTCGAGAACGGCGACACGGTCGCCTCGGCGCTGTTCCGCGCCGGCGTCCGCACGTTCAACCGCTCGCTGAAGCACCATCGCCGCCGGGGCCTCTACTGCCTCACCGGCGACTGCCCGAACTGTCTGTGCACGGTGGACGGCGAGCCCGGCACCCGGGCATGCACGACCGAGGCTCGCGACGGCATGCGCGTCCGTCGCGAGACCGGCCGTCCATCCGTCGAGATCGACGCCCTGTCGGTGACGAAGCTCGCCGGACCGCTGATGCCGGTCGGGTTCTACTCGAAGACGTTCATCCGCCCCCGCATCGCCTGGGAGACCGCCGAGAAGGTGATCCGCCGCGCCACGGGCGTCGGGACGCTCCCGACCGACCGCGGCCCGCGGCGGGTCGAGGTCCGAAACGTGCATGCCGATGTGCTCGTGGTCGGCGCGGGGATCGCCGGGCTCGGCGCCGCACTCGAGGTCGCCGAGCGCGGCGAGCGCGTCCTCGTCGCGGACGAGGGTCGCGTCGGGGGGCTGCTCGCGCCGGGGGCGGCACGCGACCGGCTGGCTACCCTCGCGGCCGCGGCGCGCGAGCACGACCGGATCACGCTGCTGGAGGGGCACGTGGCGGTCGGGATCTACGAGGGCCCGATGGTGCCGCTCGCGGGGCGCGACGAGCTGCTGCGGGTCCACCCATGCCGGGTGGTCGTCGCGACGGGTGCGGTCGAGACGCATGGCGTGTTCGGCGGCAACGACCTGCCCGGTGTGTGGCTCGGGCGAGGGGCCGCCCGGATGGCCGGCGCGCACGGCGTCCCGCCGGGCGAGCGCGCCGTGGTCGTCGCGCAGACCGACGAGGCGTTCGAGCACGTGTCGACGCTCCGACGCTCGGGGGTCGAGATCGCGGCGATCGTCGCGCCGGCCGCGCTCGCGGATCGGGCGCCGGGAGGCCACCGGGTCCTCCGCGACGGCCGGGTCGTCGCGGCCGAGGGCTCGAAGGGCGTTCGCGCGGTCGTGATCTCGGCCGGCGGCGCTCGCGAGCGCGTCGAGTGCGACACGCTCGTGCTCTCGCTCGGCCTCACGCCCCGGGACGCGCTCCTGCGGATGGCCGCGGAGGAACCCGTCGTCGGAGCCGGCGAGGTCGTGAGGCCCGGTTGCTCGCCCGTCGAGGCCGAGGAGAGCGGTCGGGCCGCCGGACACGGCGAGCCCGTGGAGCGCCGACCGCTCGGCGGCGTCGTGGTCGGCGGGCGCGGGACGGTGTGCCTGTGCGAGGACGTGTCGATCGGCGACCTTCGCGACGCGTGGGCCGAGGGCTGGCGCTCCTCCGAGATCCTCAAGCGCTATACGACGGCGACGATGGGACCGTGCCAGGGCGTGATGTGCGGCCGCCTGCTCGCCTCGTTCGCGGCCACGGAGGGAGCGCCTCGCGCTGGCGCGCGGACGACCGCCAGACCGCCCGCGCGAGCGGTCCCGCTCGAGGTCCTCGCGGCCGGTGTGCACGAGACCGGCACGAAGCGCACGTCGCTCCATGAACGGCACCTGGAGATGGGGGCACACCTGGACCGCTCGGGCTCGTGGATCCGCCCGTACCGGTACGGCGACCGGCACGAGGACTACCTCGCCGTGCGCGAGCGGGTGAGCATCATGGACGTCGGCACGCTCGGCAAGTTCCTCGTCGCGGGGCGCGACGCTCGGACGCTCGTCGACCGCGTGTTCCCCTGCGACGTCGAGCACCTCGAACCGGGGCGCTCGCGCTACTTGATCGTGCTCGACGAGGCCGGGTACGCGATGGACGACGGCCTGCTGTGCGCGAACCCGGACGGCACCTACACGATCACCTCGACCTCGGGCGGATCCGATCGGATGGAGGCCGGGCTCCGCGAGTGGATCGACCGGTGGGGCCTGCACGTCCACCTCCTGAACCAGACGGCGATGCTGGGCGCGGTCAACGTGGCGGGTCCGCTCGCGCGCGAGCTCCTCGAGCGCCTGACCGACGACTCGGTCGACCGCGACGCGATCCCGTACCCGGGGCACGGACGGATCACCGTCGCCGGCGTGCCGTGTCACGCGATCCGGTCCGGGTTCGTGGGCGAGCTGTCGTTCGAGCTCCACCACGCGCGCTCGCGCGGCGTCGAGCTCTGGGACGCGCTGCTCGCCGCCGGGCAGGACCTGGGGATCCGGCCGCACGGGCTGGACGCGCTCGACGTGCTGCGGCTGGAGAAGGGGCATCCCTTCCTGGCCCAGGACACGCTCCCCGACGACCACCCGACGAAGCTCGGCCTGGACTGGGCCGTGGATATGACGAAGCCGGCGTTCGTCGGGAAGGTCGCGCTCGAGCGCATGGCGGCGTTCCCGCTCGAGCGCAAGCTCGTCGGCTTCCGGTTCGACGATCGGCCCCAGCGCGGCGCCCCCGTGTACGCGAGCGCCCGCGTCGCGGGCCGCGTGACGTCATGCGCGGTCTCGCCGGCGCTCGGCTTCCCGATCGGCCTCGGGTGGCTCCGCACGGTCGACGGCGCATTCCCCGAGCGCGTCCAGGCCGGCGGCGTGATGGCGACGGTCGTGCCGAGGCCGTTCTACGACCCCGAGGGGGCGAGGATCCGTGCTTGAGCTCGCCCGGACCCGGACCGACGTCGTGATGTGCCTCGCCCAGGCCGAAACGCTCGACGCGCTCGAGCGGCCGCGCGGCGCCCTGCCGATCCGCGTCGCCCCCGACGAGCTGCTGCTCCTCGGTCACCCGGGGTCGGCGCGGGCGCTCGAGCGGGCCGCCGGGGCTGTGTGTGAGACCGATGACGACGCGCTCGTGACGGACGTGAGCGACGGCTGGGCCGTATGGTCGATCGCCGGCTCGGGGTGGCGCGATGCGTTCGCGCGACTGTCGATGCTGGAGCTCCCGCGTGCGGGGGTCGTGCAGGGCGACGTCGCGCGGCTGCCGGTGAAGGTGGTCGCCGACGGCGAGCGCCTGCACCTGCTCCTGCCGTCGTCGTGGGCCGAGTACCTGCGCGAGCGGATCCTGGCGCTCGTGCCGGAGGTCCAGGAAAACACCGAGCCACACGCCTGGACCGCGCCGCGAGCGAGGCACGCATGACAGGCCTGGTGCGACGGACGACGTTCCTTCGGCAGACGTCCGTCGAGCCCCGGTACGACGTCGTGGTCGTCGGCGGCGGCGTGGTCGGCCTGGCGATCGCGTACAACCTCGCAGCGAAGCACGGCATCACGCGCGTCGGCGTGTTCGAGCGCGCGTACATCGGCTCGGGAGCGTCGGGACGGAACACGCAGGTGGTGCGCGCGAACTACAACACGCCGGAGACCGTCCCGCTGTACAAGGCGGCGCTCGAGATCTGGCGCACCCTCAGCCAGGAGCTCGACTTCAACATCCAGTTCTCCACGCAGGGCGAGCTCGACCTCGTCCACAGCTTCGACGCGCTCGAGACCGAGCGGGACAAGGCGCTCCTCGACACCGCGTACGGCGTCGCGATGGAGATCCTCACGCCGGATCAGGTCCTCGAGCACTGCCCGTACGTGGACCTCACCGCCGGCGGCGAGCTGCCGGTCGTCGGCGCCTCGTACCATCCGCCCGGCGCCTTCGCGCGGCACGACTCGGTCGTGTGGGCGTACGCCGTCGCCGCCCAGCGGCTCGGCGTGCACGTGCACGAGGGGATCGAGGTCACGGGCCTCGACATCGTGGATGGCGAGTGCCGCGGCGTGCGGACCTCGGCGGGGCCCGTGGCTGCGGGGACGGTGGCCTCGGCCGTCGCCGGGTGGAGCAGCGTCGTGGCCGCGATGGCGGGGCTGAGGCTCCCGATCCGCACCCACCCGCTCCAGGCCTTCGTGACCGAGCCCTACAAGCACGTGATCGACGGGCTCGTCTCGTCCATGGATCTGTACGTGTACATCTCGCAGACGGCGCGCGGCGAGCTGCTCGTCGGCGCCGAGATCCTCCCCTACAGCACGTACTCGCAGCGCTCGACGTTCGACTTCCTGGCCGAGGCCTCGAAGCGCTCGATCATGATCCTTCCCGTGATGGCGAAGGCGCGGGCGATGCGCCAGTGGGCCGGCCTGTGCGACATGACCCCGGACTCCTCGCCGATCCTCGGCCCGACCGAGGTCCCCGGCTTCTACATGGCCGGCGGGATGGGCACGTGGGGCTTCAAGGGAGCCCCGATCTTCGGCGTCGCGGCGGCGCAGGAGATCGCGACGGGTCGGGTGCACCCGCTCGTTGCCCCGTTCTCGCCCGGCCGGTTCGCCATCGACCGCATGGTGCCCGACGCGGCCTCGGCCGGCACACATTGACCCGGTGACCTGCGGTCACCGTCCTGGTCTGTTGTCCCGCAACCACGCCCGTTAGCCTTGGTCAGGCGCCGTTCCCAGCCCGAGGAGCGATGATGACCGTTCGTCACACGGCGGACGTTGCGAGAACCGCGACCGAACCGACGCGCTGCGTCGACGGCCTCCCCCTCCGGCACCTCGACGTGCTGCCCGAGGCCACGCTCGAGCGCATCCACGCGGCCACGCTTCGGGTCCTCGACCGCACGGGGATCGAGGTGCGCTCGGACGCGATGATCCGGCGCCTCGCCGCCGCCGGCGCGCAGGGCGACATCGAGGCGGGACGTGTGACGTTCCCGCCGGCCCTGGTCGAGGAGGCCCTCGCGCTCGCGCCGCACGCGCTCCTGCTCGCCGGCCGCCACCCGGGGTGCGATCTCGAGCTCGACGGGACGCACGGGTACCTCTCCGTCGATGGCAACGCCGCCGAGATCCTCGACCTCGCGACCGGCGAGCGGCGACCCTCGACGAAGGCCGACCTGGCGCAGATCTCGCGCGTGGCTGACGCGCTGCCGCAGATCGGGTTCCTGTGGCAGGGGGTCGCTGCGCGCGACACCCCCCTCGCGAGCCAGCCGCTGCACGAGCTCCAGGCCCAGTACGCGAACACGACGAAGCACGTCCAGCTGATGACCGCCGCGCTGCCCGACCAGGCCCGCGGCGCGGTCGAGATCGCGACGATCGTCGCCGGGGGCGAGGCCGAGCTCCGCGCGCGTCCCGTCCTGTCCTCGTTCCAGACCAGCCTGTCGCCGCTGACCTACGACGGCCCGCCACTCGAGGCCGCGGCGATCTACGCCGAGGCCGGGGTGCCCGCCGGGTTCGTCGCGATGCCGATCAGCTGCGCCACGGCGCCGGCGACGCGCGCCGCGGCGCTCGTCCAGTCGAACGCCGAGATCCTGGCGGGGATCGTCGCGCTCGAGCTCCTCGTGCCCGGCGCGCCGACCTTCTACGGCGCCTGCGGAACCGTGATGGACCTACGGACCGGCGCCGCGTCGTGCGGCGGCCCGGAGGATCTCCTGTTCCAGATGGCCGGCGCACAGCTCGCGCGGCGGTACTGCCTTCCCTCGAACATCGGGACGTTCGCGACCGGCGCGAAGTCGCCGGACTGGCAGGCGGGCGTCGAGAACGGCCTCTCGATCGTGGCGTCGTGGCTGGGCGGCGCCGACATGCTCTGCGGCGCGGGACTCCTGTACGGCGCGCGGGTGTACTCGATCGCGGAGCTGCTGCTGGATGCCGAGATCTTCTCGCTCGTGCGCTCGATGACCGAGGGCGTCGCCGACGCCGACGAGGACCTCGCGCTCGAGGTGATCGAGGCGGTCGGACCCGGCGGGCACTACCTGGCGCAGCCGCACACGCTCCGCCACATGCGCGAGCAGTGGCAGCCACGGTTCTTCGGGCGCGACGCCTGGGAGGACTGGGAGTCGGCCGGTAGACCGCAACCACCGGACCGGGCACGGGAGCGGGCGATAGCGATCCTGGCCGAGCACCGGCCGACCCCGCTGCAGGACGGCGCCGAGGATGCCATCCTCGGGGTCATCGAGACCTACGAACGGCACACGGAAGGAGCCGCCTGATGGACGAGAGGATCGCGGCCCTGCGCGAGGCGCTGTACGCGCTCGACGGGCCGGGGGCCGTGGCGCTCACCCGGGAGCTGATCGACGGCGGCGTCGGGCCGCAGGAGGTGCTCCAGCAGGGGCTCGCCGAGGCCATGCTCGAGATCGGCCGCCGGTGGAACGCCGGCGACGTCTTCCTGCCCGAGGTCGTGGCCGCGGCCGAGATCTTCAAGCAGTGCAACGACATCGTCGAGCCCGCGCTGATCGAGGCTGGCGGCCAGACGCTCGGCCACACGGTCCTGATGGCCACGGTGAAGGGCGACCTGCACGACCTGGGCAAGAACATGGTCGGCGCGATGCTGAAGACGGCCGGGTTCCGGGTGCACGACCTCGGGAAGGATGTGGCGACCGAAGCCATCGTCGAGGCCGTCCGTGAGATGGAGCCGACGATCGTCGGCCTGTCCTCGCTCCTCACGACGACCGTCCCCGAGCAGCGCGGGGTCATCGAGGCGCTCGAGGCGGCGGGCCTGCGCGGCGCCGTGAAGGTCATGGTCGGCGGCGCCCCGGTGACCGAGGACTGGGCGGCGCAGATCGGCGCCGACGGGTACGCGCCGAACGCTCCGGAGGCGGTCAAGCTCGCCCTCCGGCTGGCCGGCAGCGAGCGACCGGAGATGTGATGGAGACGCTCCTCGCCTCGCCCGCGAAGGAGGTCGCGATCGGTCCCGGCCGGCCGTTCGTGATCGTCGGCGAGCGGATCAACCCCACCGGCCGGAAGGCGTTCGCGGACACGATCGCCGGCGGGAAGCTCGACGTCGCGCGCGAGGAGGCGCTCGCGCAGGTCGCCGCGGGGGCGCCGGTGCTGGACGTCAATGCCGGGATCCCCGGGATCGACGAAGCCGATCTGCTGGTCCGCATGATCGGCCTCGTCAGTGAGGCGGTCGACGTGCCGCTGTGCATCGACTCGTCCACCGACGCGGCGCTCGAGGCTGGGCTGGACGCGTACGACGGCAAGGCGCTCGTGAACTCCGTCACGGGCGAAGAGGACAAGCTCGAGCGGATCCTGCCGGTCGTGAAGCGCCATGGCGCGGCGGTCATCGGGCTGGCGAGCGACGAGCGCGGCCCGCTCCCCGATCCGGCCGAGCGCCTGGCGATCGCACGGAAGATCGTGCAGCGAGCCGCCGACCACGGCGTCGCCGCCGAGGACGTCATCGTCGACCCGATGGCGATGGCGGTCGGGGCCGAGCCGGACTCGGGCGCGATCGTGCT
This sequence comes from Actinomycetota bacterium, assembly GCA_035718185.1. Lineage (GTDB taxonomy): Bacteria > Actinomycetota > UBA4738 > UBA4738 > HRBIN12 > HRBIN12. Next base: position 1,093 of record DASTHN010000153.1, on the reverse strand, counting down.
CGAGACGATGCGGCTCGTCCGCGACGAGCTGGGCGCGAACCTCATCTGCGGCGCCTCGAACGTGTCCTTCGGCATGCCCGGCCGCCCCGAGCTCACGGCCACCTTCGTCGCGATGGCGCGGATGCACGGCCTCACGTGCGCGATCGCGAACCCGCTCTCGCGCGAGATGCGGATGGCGGCCCTCGGTGGGGACGTGCTCCTCGGTATCGACCGATACGCCGGGAGCTGGCTGAAGGCGATCCGCGCGGAGAAGGCCGCCGAGCCCGGCCAGTAGGAGGGACGCACCGTGCGGAAGCTCGAGGTGACCTTCCGCCCCTTCGACAAGGTGACCCGCGTCCCCGAGGGCACCACGCTGTTCAACGCCGCACACTGGATCGGCCTGCCGATCGAGTCCACGTGTGGTGGCCGTGGGACCTGCGGCAAGTGCACGGTGCAGGTGCTCGCCGGCGAGGTCGAGGTCGCGCCGGCCGACCGCCGGTGGTTCTCGGACGCCCAGCTCGCCGAGGGCGGGCGCCTCGCCTGCGAGGCGACGGTCTACGCCGATGCCGAGTGCCACGTCCCGACGCTCATGCGCGCGCCGAAGGCGGCGACGATGGGGCTCTCGCGCTTCGTGCTGCTCGAGCCGAACGTGCACAAGGTCCACCTCGTCTTGCCGGGGCCCTCGCTCGAGGACGTGCGCTCGGACGTCGAGCGCATCCGCGACGCGCTCGACGCCGAGGGCTACGGCGTCGCCACCGACCTCCGGGCGCTCCGGCACCTGCCGATCGCGCTCCGGAACGCGAGCTTCGACGTGACGGTGGTGCTGTGCGGCGAGCACCTCGTGGCGGTCGAGCCCGGCGACACGACCGGGGTGTCCTACGGCGTCGCGGTGGACGTCGGGACGACCACCGTCGTCGCGACGCTCATGGATCTCACGACCGGAGCGGCGGCGGCCGTGGCGTCGAACCTGAACGGGCAGGCGCCGTTCGGGGCGGACGTGATCTCCCGCATCGCCCGGACGCGGATGGAGGAGACCGCCGCGGCCGAGCTGCAGCGCACCGTGGTCGAGACGATCGACGGACTCCTCGCCCAGGTCTACGCGGCGGCCGGCGTC